>JABJBP010000007.1 GCA_018665815.1 Rhodospirillaceae bacterium | reverse complement strand
TTGATTGCCTTCGCGGCACCCGTCTGTCTTGTCTGCGATTTCTGTTTCATCTTCATTCCCTTATCGGTCATTACGATGAACCAGAAATCCTCCCTTATGCAATCAGGCTAAGTTGTTCCATAGGCGCTGACGTCAGACAGTCGAGTGTATCCTTGCCAAGCCCCGGCATGAGGTCGCCTGAGCGCCACCCGGCCATATACTCCTCGGCATCGATGTCCTGTTCATCACCCTGCGTGCCGCCCCCCAAATCGCCGTCACCCCGACTCAGCGTGCCGACACCGGAAAAGCGTGAATAGAACGTGCCGATCTCGCTGCTCGTGAATTCGCCCAGAAGTTTTGGTTTTAGGTATCCTTCCGCCGTGTTGGCCCGCGGTGTGCGCACCTCGCGGGTCCGTGCGTCGACAATGCCGAACCCAAAATTGATATTGCCGGCCTTGCCGTAAAACGCACCGACTTCCATGCTCGCTGACAGTTTGGCACCGCCTTGCTCATAGATGATGGTTCCAGCCCGCAGGCCGGTTGCCGCGAGACTGATTGCGATAATAATTAAGAGCCGCCGCATGTCGCATCCGCTCAGGTTCCCATTTTGAGGTCGGGCGCGAGACTAGTCTCAGGCTCTGGGTCGAGTTCGGTGGCTGTTAACCGCGCCTCGTCTTTAGGCGAGATGCCGTGGGCGGCTTTGTAAAGGCGGGCGAAGTGTCCGGCGTGGGCGAAACCGACGGCGAGCGCGACCTCGGCAACGGTGCCGTAGGTGTCGTTCCGTAGCAGCGTGCGGGCGTGTTCCAAGCGTTGGTCGCGAATGTATTGGGCGGGCGTCGTTGCGCAGACATCGTTGACGCGGCGTCGCAAAGTTCTCTCGCTCATGGCCAGGTAATCGGCCAAGTGTTTAACGTCAAGGTCGCGATCCATTATATGTTCGGTCACGGCCAGTGCGAAGGCGTCCATGAACCGCCGGTCGGTGTCGTCCAGTTCCAATGCCCGGTCCCGCACGCCGTCCACCGCCGCCTCAGGCAAGCCCTTCCAGCCGTGTCTCTTTGCCGTCTTTCAAGTGCCAGATTACGCCCTGGCGGGTCTCTAGCGCTTCCATGTCATCGGGCGACAGATCGCAGTAAAGGCCGCGAATAATGCGCCCGATCATGCCGTGACTGACGGTCAGGATCGGTTGATTCGTGCCGAGGTTCGCGAGCCAGTCGCGCGCCCGCGCCTGTAACATGGGCCGGCTTTCGCCGCCGCCGGGAATCTCGAAATTCCATGGATCACGCCGGCGTTCGACGAGGTCTTCCGGGAACCGTTCGGCAACTTCATCGCGGGTAAAACCTTGCCATCGGCCGCAATGAATTTCCATCAATCGGTCATCGAAAATTATCGTTGCCGGATCAATGTCCGCCATCTCACAAATCAACCCCGCCGTCTGCCGGCAGCGGCCTAGCGGGCTGCATTGAAAGGTGAACGAATCAAACGTGGGAAGGTCCTGGGCCAGACGCCGGCCCACGGCTCTTGCTTGATTTTGTCCTTGATCGGTCAAATCCGATTCCCATTGGCCTTGGTAACGCAGTGCGCGGTTCCATTCAGTCTCGCCGTGGCGGACAAGGTAAATTTCGGGGTGTGTCATGATGTGTGTCTCAGCGGCCTGCCGCATAGCCCTGCATGAAGCGCGGGTTGGCGGCGGCTTTCAGCAAATCACCGTCACGCGCACAGGCCGAAACCCGGCCCAAGGACCAGTCATCCTCGGCGTAGATCCGATGCCCCAACCGCTCCAGGGTATCCATGGTGTCGTCGCCGAACCGGGCTTCCATTCTCAGTCCCGCCGGATCCCATTCACGGGGATAGAACGAACCTGGGAAATGGGTGGAATGGAAATTCGGCGCATCAATGGCGGCTTGCAGGTTCATGCCGTGATGGACGTGGCGGAGGAACATATGCAAGGGCCATTGGTCCTGCTGGTCGCCGCCGGGCGTGCCGAAGGCCATGTAGGGCTCACCATCACGGAGCGCCAGCGACGGTGAAAGCGTGATGCGGGGGCGTTTGCCCGGCTGAATGCACCCCGGGTGATCTTCATCAATCCAGAACATCTGGCCGCGCGTTGACAGGCAGAAACCAAATTCCGGGATTGCTGGCGAGCTTGAAAGCCACCCGCCGCTTGGAGTTGCCGCGACCATATTGCCCCATTTATCGATGACGTCCAGATGACAAGTATCGCCCCGGGCCCGGTCCAATTGGTAGGTGAACATGGTGTCGTGTTCGTGAGGTGCCAGATCGTCGACGTTGAAGGTCTGGCCCTTCGGAATGAGCGCCGGCGGATGGCCGTGGCCGTCGAGGGTGCCCGGACGGAATTCCTGGTCGGCGCTTTCACCGACGAGGGCACGGCGCTCATCATTGTAGGCGGCGCTAAGCAGGGTATCCAATGGCACGTCGGTGAAGTTTGGGTCGCCATAAAAGGTGTCGCGGTCGGCGAATGCCAACTTTGCGCATTCGATGATCGTGTGGACGAAATCCGTGCCCAATGGATCCATCTCGGCAATGGGGTAGCCTTTGAGCAATGCAAGCTGTAGCAGCAACACCGGCCCCTGTGTCCAAGGCCCGGTCTTGCACATTGTGTAGACATGATCACCGGCGGGATAATCGAAGGTTGCTGGCGCTTCATAGTGCGCTTCGAAGTTGGCGAGATCGTCGGCTCGCAAAAGCCCACCGTGCCGCTCTCCGGACGTGTCGATGAATTCATTGTCCGTGCAAAAGGTGTCGATGGTTTCGGCGACGAAGCCCTGATGCCAGCATTGGCGGGCTTTTTCGATCTGCGCCTCGCGATCGTCCCCGGCGCTTTCCGCCTCCGACAACACGCGCGCGTAGGTGTCGGCCAAGGCGTGATTCCTGAATAGCTCGCCGGCCTTAATTGGGTTGCCGCCGTTACGATAAAGAGCCGCCGATGTCGGCCAGGAGGCCTCAAAAAACGGCTGGCATTTAGTGATGGCGTCGGCGCAGCTGGGCGCCACGGCAAAGCCATCGCGTGCATAATCGATGGCGTATTTGAGAACGTCGCGCGGCGCCATGGTGCCGTGATCACGCAGCAAGATCATCCAGCCGTCAAAGGCACCCGGCACCACCAGCGGCAGCAGCCCGGTGCCGGGAATGCGCTCCAGGCCGAGGTCTCGGAAAGCCTTGGGGGTCGCCTTGGCCGGCGCTGTGCCTTGGCCGCTTAGGCTGACAACGTCATTGGTGCCGGCCTTGCAAAACAGCGCCGGGACTTCTCCGGCTGGCGAGTTCATATGAGGTTCCACCACCTGCAGGGCAAAACCCATGGCGGTCGCGGCATCGAAGGCATTGCCGCCGTTCTCCAGCACCGCCATGCCGGCAGCCGTCGCCAGGTAATGCGTCGATGCGCAAACCCCGAAGGTGCCACGGATTTCCGGACGGGTGATGAAGGGTGCCATGATGGTTTAGTACCCGATGGCGGCGCCGTCTTTGCGGGGCTCTGAGCCACCGGTCAGGAACCCGCGTTCCCAATCGATCCAGATCGCCTGTGACCCGCCGATGGGTTTGACCGGACGGATCGGCTCATGACCTAAGGCTTTCAGGCCTTCGACTGTCTCGGCGGGCACCGTGCCTTCGATTTCAACCTTGCGGGTGCCGGAAAGCGGGAACACGCGAGGACAATCCTGGGCTTCCTGAATGTCCATGTCGAAATCAAAGTATTTGGTCAGCAAGTGCATGTGGCCGAAAGATTGATAGTGCCCGCCCATGACACCGAACGGCATCACCGCCTTGTCGCCCTTGGTGACCATACCGGGGATGATCGTGTGCAAGGGCCGTTTGCCCGGCGCGATGCAATTGCGGTGGCCGGGCTCAATGACAAAGCCTTGTCCCCGGTTGGTGAAGGTGACGCCGGATTTGGTTGCGTTCAACCCGGCGCCAAAATTATGGAACAAGGTGTTGATGAAACTGCACGCATTGCGGTCCTTGTCGACGACGGTGATGTAGACCGTGTCTTCGTGTTTTGGCAGGGCGACGGGCGGCAAGGTATCCATGCCCTTGTTGGGGTCGATATGCGCGCGGAGCTCAGCGGCGTGTTCTTCGGAAAGCAGCCAGTCCGTCGGCACGTCGGCCTGGGTTGGGTCGGCGACGAAAACGTTGCGGTCCTGATAGGCCAGACGCCCGGCTTCAATTTCCGCATGCAGGCGTTCGACGGACAACGGATCAACACCCTCGGTTTTGATGCCTGACATGATATTGAGCAGCAACAATGCGATCACGCCCTGGCCGTTCGGCGGACATTCCCAGACGTCGTAGCCGCGGAAATTCGTAGATATGGGGTCGACGTAGTCACCAACCGAGTTGGCGAAATCTTCCATTGTGTGCAGGCCGCCAAGGTCACGCAGGTAGCCGACCATATCTTCCGCCAACTCGCCTGTGTAAAAGGCTTCGCGGCCATTATCCGCGACCATTTGCATGGTCCTCGCCAGTTCCGGTTGGTTGTGCATCTCGCCGACCTTCGGTGTCGCACCACCCGGCATGAAGATACGCTT
The DNA here is from genome assembly GCA_018665815.1 of Rhodospirillaceae bacterium. GTDB lineage: Bacteria > Pseudomonadota > Alphaproteobacteria > Rhodospirillales > Casp-alpha2 > UBA3470. The sequence goes on along the minus strand of JABJBP010000007.1, from coordinate 68,296 downwards.
CAGGTTCGGATCTTTTTCCAGCAACGGTGACGCTAAGGCAAAATCAACGCTGACCCGCGAGGAAACCGGATAGCCGTCTCGCGCGTAGGCGATGGCGGGGGCCAGAATTTCACCCAGGTCCAATTTGCCGTGATTCCGGTTCAGCTGGCACCAGGCGTCGATGGCTGCCGGCACGGTCACTGAGTGCGGTGATTGCTGCTCAATTTCGGTGATGCCATTTTCGATGTACCAGTCCGCTGTCGCCGCCATGGGCGCCTTGCCTGACCCATTGAAAGCAATCAAATCGGCGGAGCCTTCCGGCGCGTACAAACAAAAGCAATCGCCACCAATGCCGGTCGATTCAGGCTCGACCACGCATTGCACGGCGCAAGCGGCGATGGCTGCGTCCAGGGCGTTGCCGCCCTTTTGCAATATTGAGATGGCGGTCGATGTGGCCAGTGTGTGTGACGTGGCGGCCATGCCCTGGATGCCGTGGGCCGGTGAGCGGCCGGGGAGTTCGAGATTGCGCATGAGTTATGATTCTTTCTCTGGGACAGGTTTTAAGTTTTGAAGGTCATTCGGATGCCAGCCATGATCTTTTATCACCGTCGGCAACGCGTGAAAGCGACATCTGGTATTGGTACTGATCGGGCCGATAAAGTCCGACAATGAATTCGACAACCCGATCCCTGTGATCGAAAACGACACGTCGAATGCGCAGCAGCGGCGCGCCTTGTTTGACTTCAAGGGCTTCCGCCGTGACGGCCTCGGCCAGGGTGGCGGTGATGGTCTGTTCGGCACCGGCAATCGGAACGCCTGCATTCTCCAGCAAGGTTAGGGGGGCTTGGTTGGTCAATTGATCGCGCTCATATAGGCGGCCAAGTTCCGCCGGAACGTATGTTGTGAGATAGGACAGCGGTTTGCCTTCGATCCGCCGGGTTCTGACCGAACGTTGAACTTCGGCTTTTTTGTTGATGTTCATGATTTCGGCGATCCGCCCATCAGCCTCGATGTACTCAAACTCAAGAACGTGGCCTTCCATTTCGAGACCGGCGTCCGCCAGATGATCCATTAATCCTTGGATGTCGGATTTAAGGGGGCCGCCGGACTGAGTGTAGGTGACCCGTGAACCTTGGCCGCGCCGACGGACGCATAGGCCGGCGGCGGCAACTTCGTTGAGGGCGCGTTTCGCCGTTATACGCGATACGCCGAATAATTTGGCGGTTTCGTGTTCGCTCGGCAGCATCGTGCGGTTGGGATATTCACCGCTGAGAATCTGGTGGCGGATCATCAGATAAATTTGTTGATATAGCGGCGTCGAAGCACCGTTTCCAGGACGTGTTGTTTGTGCAATCGCATATTCCATCGACGCGTTCCATTCGCCGCTCTACAAGAGAACCACGAAAAAATGATATAGAGGCGACACCTTGTTCACAAGCTTGATATCATTTATATATCATCTTGTGACGGGAAATGAGACTATTTGAGCGGCGATTTCATGGGAATATGACTCCCAGGTGTGCCGTGATCATCGTATATTTCCTGTAGTATTTGGACGACCGACGATAACCGTAGACACATGACGAAAATTAAGGCGATGGTGCGAACCAGCCATCACCAAACAAACAAGATAAATGTACTAGGGAGGACACTATGAAATTTAAGTCTGTACTCATTTCCGCCGTCTCCGTGATGGCGCTTGCCGGTCTGATGACGCCCAGCGTCGCCGAAGCGGCCAAAGTTCCTTGCAGCACGGCCAAACTGATCGTGCCGTGGAAAGCCGGCGGCGGCACCCACGTGCTGTTTTCGATCTTTGAAAAAACCATCGCCGCCATGGATGTGAAGCCGAAACTCAAGGTCGTAACGATCCCCGGCCAGGGCGGCAACAAGGGTGCGAAGGAAGCGTCCAAGGCGAAGCCCGACGGGTGCACGCTGTTCGCCATTCACCAAAGTGCATTCACAAGCCATCTGAACGGTCGTATCAAGTTTCACTTTGATGCCTTTGATCCGGTTGCCCTGCTGACGGACACACCGGACATCATCGGAGCGTCTGCCAAGGCCCCGTGGAATAACTACGGTGACTTCCAAAAAGCCGTTAAGGCCGCGCCGGGCACGGTGCCGACCGGTGCGACTTTTGGTTCCACCAGCCAGTTCACCTGGCTGCAGCTTGAGCGCAAGACCGGCATGAAGTTCAAGTATGTGCCCTTCGATGGCACCCGCCAGCGGATGACCGCGCTGCTCTCCGGCGCCATCACATTGGGTGGTTTGAACATTGCTTCCGGACGCAAATACATCGAGTCCGGTGAGCTCAAGGCGTATGCCATCGCCGCCGACAAGCGAGACCCGGCGTTGCCGAACCTGCCGACGCTGAAGGAGTTGGGCGTCGACATGAGCTTTTCGCTGAAGCGCGGAATTGTCGCACCGAAGGGCACGCCTAAGGATGTCATCGACATGTGGTCGGGTATTCTGAAGAAGGCTTCCGAGGACGCCGGCCTGTTGAAGCAGATGACCGCCAAAGGCACGGGCATCCAGTGGGTCGGACCCGCCGGTTATCAAAAGTGGATCGACACGTCCTTCGGCGAATTTAAGACCATTGCTGACGAAATGGGCTGGGGCAAATAAACCCAAGCTGATTTCTCCGGACAATTTCTGTTCGGGGCCTGGAGCGCGAAAGCGTTCCAGGCCCACCTTATCTTTCATTGATTGATATATTCGGGAGACCGTCGCCACATGGCCCGCCTGAACCGTGACACCTACGTCGCCATTTTCCTGCTGTGTTTCTGTGGGGTTTTTATCTGGGCGACGTTCGATATTCGCCAACCCGACTATGGCGTGTTGTTGCCGTCGACATGGCCCCGGGTGATTTTGACGGCGATGACGATACTCAGCTTCATATTTCTTATTCAATCCATTAAAGCCGGCCCCGACGAGCAAATTGACGATCCAGATCGCGAACCCGGCCTCTGGGGGGGGGTGCAATACTGGCGCAATCCCATTCTTTGTTTTGCCATGTTCTTCCTTTTCCTGTTGTCATTGCCCTACCTGGGCATGCTGATCGGTGGCATTTCATTTGTGTTTCTTCTCATGTCTTTGTTGGGCGGCTGGCAACCTCGGCAATTATTGGTGCACGCAGTGATTGCGGTTTGTGCTGTCGGTGCCATGTGGAGCCTGTTCACCTTTGGACTTGAGGTCATGCTGCCCGAAGGCATGATATACAATCCGTACGCGTTGTGAGGGCGGGCTGATGGTCGAATATCTCTCGGATGCATTTACCCATTTCACGCTGGCTCTGCAGGGGCTGTGGATATGGAAAACCATGGCCCTTATGGCCATCGGTGTTGCCGGCGGGTTGATCGCCGGCGCGATCCCGGGTTTCACCATTGCCATGGCTGTGGTCCTGACTTTGCCGTTCACGTTCTCAATGCCGCCCGAACAGGGCGTGGCGACGATGGTCAGCGTCATGGTCGGCGGGCTGTCCGGCGGTTTGATGGCCGGTATTCTGACCGGTATTCCCGGCACGCCGTCGTCCGTCGCCACGACCTTCGACGGCTTCCCCATGGCGCGGGGTGGGCGCCCCGGGTTGGCCCTGGGGCTGGGTGTCTGGTCATCATTTTTCGGCGGTATATTCAGCGCCATTTGCCTGATGACCCTGGCGCCGCAATTGGCCCGCGTCGGATTGGAGTTCCAACCATGGGATTTCTTCATGCTGGTCATGTTCGCACTGACCATTACCGCCAGTTTGGCCGGCAAGCATTTGGTCAAAGGCCTGATCGCGGGTGCGCTGGGCCTTTTGGTGCGGACCGTCGGCGAAGATGAGGCCGTCGGCATGGCGCGCTTTGATTTCGGCTCGGAGGCGCTGCTTTCGGGCTTTGATTTCATTGCCGTCCTCATTGGTCTGTTCGCCTTCTCGCAACTGCTGAGCGACGTCCGCGATCCGAAAACGGCGCGCAAGTCGCTTCAGGAACAAGGCACCGTGAAAGCCAAGATCGACCATATCGGCGCACTCAAGGAAATCGCCAAGCACTGGACCGTTATTCTGCGTTCCTCAACCATCGGCGTGTTTACGGGTATTCTGCCCGGTGCCGGCGGATCCGTGGCCAACATCCTGGCCTACGACCAAGCCAAGAAGGCGTCAAAAACACCGGAAAAATTTGGTACCGGGACGTCGGAAGGAATTATGGCGCCGGAAAGCTCCAACAACGCCGTCGAAGGCGGCGCGCTGATTACGCTGATCGGGCTTGGGATCCCAGGCGACGTGACGGCCGCGGTTATGTTGGGCGCGCTGTTGATCCACGACGTGGTGCCCAGCCCGACCTTCATCGCCGAAGAGCCGGTGCTGGTCTACTCAATCTTCACGGCGTTCTTTATCGCGACGTTCATGATGATCATCCTGCAGTCCTTCATGTTGCGGATGTTCGTGTTGGTGACGCGCATCCGCATGTACATGCTGGCCTGTGTGATCTTAGGGTTCTGCGGCATCGGCGTATTTGCGCTCAACAACGTCACCTTCGATCTCTGGAGCCTCTTGTGGTTCGGCATCATCGGTTTTGTCATGCGTCAATTCGGATTCCCCCTGGCGCCCATGATTTTGGGCGTGGTGCTGGGCAATATCGCCGAGCTTAATCTGGCCCGCGCTCTGGCGATCTCGCCAGACCTGACATTATTCTTCACCCGACCCTGGTCCATGTTCTTCTTGATTATTGCGGTCTTCTCGGCGGCATTCCCAATTTTCCAAGCTGATCGCGGGCGCAAGATTTGGACATTGTTTTATATGCCGCTCGCGTGCTTTGCCGCCGCCTACCCCCTTTACATGATGGGCGGCGTGCCGCGGCCGATTATCGCGACTATCGTTATCGCGTTTGGTGGGTGGACGTTATGGAAACGTTGGCAGTCAGGTTGGGCGTTGGATGGATCGGTCGATGAACAGACGGTGATTCGCGAAGGCTGAAGGGTCCGAGCTCCAATTATTACTTGAATGACCACATCCGAATTATTGATTTCCCGACTAGGCCTCGGCGTGATTTACTCTGCCCGAATTTTTTGATGGAGGACCGGAAGTCCCATGGACTGGTGGAAAGATATTTATGAGGCCATGAAGGCGGCCGACGTCAAGCAGGTGGTTTATGTGCCCGATGCCGGCCACGCCAAGCTGATTGATGCGTGTATCGCCGATAACGACATGCGCGCTGTGCCGTTGACGACGGAAGAAGAAGGCATCGCCATGCTAGGCGGCGCATGGCTGGGCGGGCAGCGCGGTGTCTTGCTGATGCAATCGTCCGGCGTTGGAAATTGCATCAACATGCTGGGACTGATGCAGACTTGCCGTTTTCCCTTGGCGACGTTCATCACTATGCGCGGCCAATGGCATGAGTTTAATCCCTGGCAAATGGCCATGGGCCGAGGCACCGAGCCGGCGCTGAAAGCCATGGACGTGATGGTTGAGAGCGTCGAAGACCCGGCCGATGTGGGCGCCCAATCGGCGGCCCTTTTGCACCGCGCATTCGTCGGCATGCATGCCGGCGCCCTGTTGCTGCACCAGCGCCTGGTGCCGATCAAAACATTTGGCGATTGAGGCTGACATGACTGATCTCACCAGAGCCGATCAATTCCCGCTGAAACGCCGCGACGTGGCCCAGCAAATTTCTGATGCCGGTGGCGAAGACCTGCTTATTGTCACCGGGCTTGGGTCCACCAATTGGGATTTCACCGCCGCCGGCGACCGCGACCTGATATTCCCCTTGTGGGGAGTCATGGGCGGCGCCGTGCCGCTGGCGCTTGGGTTGACTATTGCCCAACCTGAACGCCGCGTCTTTGTTGCCACAGGTGACGCGGAGATGTTGATGGGACTGGGGAGCTTGGCAACGGTTGCCGTGCAGGCGCCTCAGAACCTGGCCATTGCCGTCTTCGACAACGAACGCTATGGCGAAACCGGCATGCAGGCGACGGCAACGGCGCATAACGCCGATATCGCCAGTATTGCCGCCGCGTCGGGCATTAACGTCACCGGCACGATCCGCGAACAGGCCGAGCTGGATGCCGCCATTCCGATCATGCTGGAAGGTTCAGGCCCGTCCGTGCACGTCATCAAAGTTCGCGCCGAGCCGCTGCCGTTTATCTTGCCGCCGAAAGACGGAGCATATCTTAAGGATCGTTTCCGTAAGGCCTTGCTGGGCGACGCCGGTATCGTCTAAAACCGGAATCAACAATTTTCCAGGGAGCAGACCATGGCCGAGCTTGAAAAACTCCAGATGTATATTGATGGCGCGCGGGTTGATGCCGCAGGCGGTGAGGCGTTTGAAAGCCTCAACCCGTTTACCGGTAAGGCCTGGGCGACGGTCCCCAGGGGCGGCCCGGAAGATGCCGAGCGCGCCGTAGCGGCCGCGAAGAAAGCGTTCACATCAGGTGACTGGCCAGCGATGACGCCGACGGCGCGCGGCCATTTGTTGCGCAAGCTGGGCGATTTGATCGCCGAAAACGCCGAGCGTCTGGCCAAGATCGAGGTCCAGGATAACGGCAAGCTGATGGCGGAAATGGGCATGCAACTCCAATATACGCCGCAGTGGTTCTATTATTTCGCCGGTCTCGCCGATAAGATCGAAGGCGCGGTGCTGCCCATCGACAAGCCCGATATGTTCACCTATACGCGCCATGAACCCCTGGGTGTCATCACCATGATCACGCCCTGGAACTCGCCCATATTGCTGCTGACCTGGAAGTTGGCGCCGGCACTAGCGGCGGGCAACACAGTGGTCTTAAAGCCGTCAGAGTTCACGTCGGCGTCCAGTTTGGCCTTTGCTGATCTGATGGAACAGGCCGGGTTTCCCAAAGGCGTGTTCAATGTCGTGACGGGGTACGGCGCGGAAATCGGCGAAACGCTGGTGACCCACGACGATGTTGCCAAGATCGCCTTTACCGGCGGCGGGCAAAGCGGCGCGCATGTCTATGAGAAAGCGGCGGCGGGCCTGAAAAAGGTCAGCCTTGAGCTGGGCGGCAAGTCGCCGAATATCGTCTTCGCGGACTGCAATATCGATAATGCCGTGAAAGGCGCTATCTCGGGCATCTTCGCTGCTACCGGCCAGACTTGTATTGCCGGCTCGCGCTTGCTTGTTGAGGAATCGATCCACAACGAGTTCGTCGACAAAATCGTCGATTTCGCGAAGACCGCCCGAATGGGTGACCCCATGTCCATGGACACTCAGGTCGGCCCCGTGACGACCATGCCCCAGTACGAGAAAATTCTGGGCTATCTAGATGTCGCGCGCGAAGACGGCGCCGAATGCGTACTGGGTGGTGCCAAGGCGGATCGTCCGGAATGCGGTGACGGCTGGTTTGTAGAGCCGACCATCTACACCGGCGTCAACAATCAGATGCGGATTGCCCAAGAAGAAGTATTCGGGCCGGTACTCTCAATCATTCCCTTCCGCGACGACGAAGAAGCCATCGAGATCGCCAATGATGTCGTCTACGGCCTAGCGTCAGGCGTGTGGACCTCAAGCATTGAGCGCGCCATTGAAATTCCAAAACGCATCAATGCCGGCACGGTTTGGGTCAACACTTACCGCGCGGTCAGCTACATGGCACCCTTCGGTGGGTACAAACGTTCGGGATTGGGGCGTGAAAGCGGCCAGGATGCGATCTATGAGTACATGCAGACCAAGACGGTCTGGATTTCCACTGCGTCCGATGTGCCCGATCCGTTTGTGCTGAAGTAGGCTGAGCTTCGAGCTTTTTTCAATCGACCCGTGGCAGGCATCCGGCTGCGCCAATGTTGACTAAGTTCAATATTAACAGCCAGAAATTGTCATTTTCTGGCACAAAACTTCATTGCTCGGAATTAGGGCTCGGAATCAGAAAAAAATGATGAAAACTCTCATGTGTGACCTCTGCGAACATGAAGCCCAAGGGGAGACTTTCGCAGAATGGATGGAGGCGCTTAAACCTCACTATATGGAGGCCCATGCCGATGTCATGAGCGACTCGTGCAAGACCAAGGAAGACATGGAGAAATGGATGGCCGAGAACATGGCGAGATTTAATGCGGCTTAGTTCTTTGGGAAGCCGTGTTTAATCGCGCCCGAACAAAGTCGTCTTGTCGCCGTGATAGTTTTCCCAGGCGAACCAATATGAAATGCCGCCGGGCGCGCGGGGCAGTTTTTCGCCACCGGGGCCGGTGAGAAAACCTTCATCAACTTTCCAGGTGCCGCCAGGGCCTTCCAGCGCCGTGCTATCGCCGGCTTTCTTGAACGTCTGGTCCTGGCGGTAATAAGCACGCACCGTGCGGGTCGCCGTATCGCCGACCAGAACAACGTTCTTAAGTCCGACTTTATCGTTGAAGACCTTGCCGCCCTCAAAGGCTTTCAGTGGCCAGGCGCGCGCCCCGCCGGCTTCACGCAATCCGAAGACAAAATCCTTTTGCTTGGCGGTCTTTTCATCGCGCACCAGGGCCGGGAACATCAAATCGGAACCGGAGAAATATTCGTTGTAGACGGCGCCCGACGCATAATCGCGAAAATGTCCGGTATCCAGGCTGAGGACCTTGGTATCCGGATGTTTGTTTTTCCATTTCGCCCAGGTGGTGATGGTCACAGGGCGCACTTTTAACTCGACGCCTTGGTCAACCAAGGGGCCGGCGACAGGCTTGCCGGTGAATTGGTTCCAAAGGCTGAGCGTGTGGCGGTCAAACATCAGTTTATTAGACCGGTATAGGAAACCAGAAGAGCCGATCACCAGTGGTTTCTCGAACTGCTTGATCTTGGTCTCATACAAAATGCCGGAACCGCAAAGCGTGCAATAGGCGAGCGCCACCGGCACGCCGCCAATGACTTCATTGAACATTTCGTGCCAGGCCATGATCCTGAGTGGACAGGCGCGAACATCACCGTTGATGGCGACCCCGAAGACTTCATCCGTATCGACAAGGTAATCGGCGTCGGCGGCGGCCACCAGTTTCGGGTTATCGAGCGACGGGATGCCGTCGACCTTGACGCCGCCCCAGGTCACCTCTTCGAAGCGGATTTTCATATTAGCCTGTCGGCCCCGGTCACCGCCCAGAAACTGCAGGAATTTCGGATCGATACGCGCGAACAGGAAAAGTTTGATCGAACGATAACTTTCGTGCGGCTTTATTTCCGGATGCGCTTCCAGCCAAAGCATGGACTCATGCCACGACGCCGGCGCGTAATCCGTCAGTTTCTTGAATTAGCCCTGGTAAATGGAAGCCTTCGAGTCCGCGTAACGCATGGCCAGTGCGACGGCCGGCAAGACATCGGTGTCGCCTCGCGCAGCCAACCTGTCGGCGGCTTCCTGCGTTTCATCCGGGTCGCTGAACAACAGCGCCCAATTGTCCGAGATAACCTGGGCCGTATTGGGATCCACGTCGGCGGCTCGGGTGGCTTGAGCAGGCAACGACAAGGTCAGAACGAGAAGCGCAAAGGAAAGAAACTTCGGCATGGCGAACGGTCTCCGCAAGAAATGAGGGCATACCTGTAGCACTCAGATGAGGCAAAATCCTATCACCCCAACACACATTTGCTTGAGCAGTTGGTGTCTGCAACGGATGCCTGTTTCGGCGACGTGCCGGATTACTCCCCGGCGGCGGCCAACTCTACCGGGACTTGCGGTGCTGCGTAGTCGCGGTCGTGCTTGAGGGCGGGGATGCGCGCGCGCGCCTTGGCGACCAGGGCGGTATCGATCTCGGCCAGCACAATGCCTTCGCCCTCGCCGCCATCGGCCAGAACGTTGCCCCAAGGATCGATGATCAAGGAATGGCCGTAGGTGGCGCCGACCCCATGAACGCCCGATTGGCAGGGCGCGATGACGAAGCTGCCGGTTTCAATGGCGCGCGAACGTAAAAGCGCGTGCCAGTGGGCCTCGCCGGTGCGCTTGGTGAAGGCGGCGGGCACGGTCAGAAAACTGGCGCCGGCCTTGGCCAGATCGCGGTAGAGGTGCGGGAACCGGACGTCATAACAAATCGTCATGCCCAAAAGACCCCAACGCGTCGGCGCGATGGCGGCTTCCGTGCCCGGCTGAAATTGTGACGATTCCCGGTAAACTTCATCTTTGTCCAAATCGATGTCGAACAAATGAATTTTATTATATCGCTGGACGACATTGCCGCCCGCATCGATCAGAAAAGATCGATTGAACAATCGGTCATCCGCGCCTTCGCCGATGACTGCCAGTGATCCCAACAGCACCCATTTATCCAATTCTTGGGCCAGGGCTTGAAAGCGGGGCAGGGCAGGGTGATCGGCTTCTCGGTGTGGATTGGTCTCAAGTCCCGAAATCTGCGTGTCCAGGCAACTGAAAAACTCGGGTGTGCAAATTAAATCCGCGCCCTGGCCGGCGGCATCGCGCATTAAGTCCTCGGCCCGCGTCATGGTCTCATTGGCGTCGATGCTGGCATCGTTTTGTACGCAGGCGGCTGTAAATGTCTGGCTCATGTCGGCTCCTCTTGGCAGGTCGGCATTATATGGCGACTTGTCTATCTGTGCGAGGGCTTGAATGCAAAATGGCGCGCCCCTAACCTGACGCCCATGGGCAATGAAAAAGCATGCGATATCATCATCAAAGACGGCCGAATTTTCGATGGCTCCGGCAGCCCCGGCTTGATCGGTGACATTGCCGTCACCGACGGCCAACTCATAGCTGCGGGTGATATAGGTGCCTGGACGGCGCGCGAAATCATCGATGCTACCGGGTTGGCCGTGGCGCCCGGCTTTATTGATACCCACACCCACGATGATATGGCCTTACTGCGCCAGCCCGCCCACCCAACCAAGGTGACACAAGGCGTGACGACGGTGGTGATCGGCAATTGCGGCGCCAGCCCGGCACCCTTGGGGCCGCGCGACGATCTGGTTGAGCCGCCGTTCACGTTTCTGGGACGTAGCGACGGACGCAAGTTTGAAACCTACGCCGACTATGTCGACGCCCTGACCAAGGCCGGGCCGGAGGTCCATGTGATCAAGCTGGTCGGCCATTCCAATTTGCGCGCCGCCGCCATGATTGAGCCGCACGGCCAGCCGAATGATATCGAGATGGCGGCCATGAAGGCGCATTTGGATGAAGCCATGGCGTCGGGCTGTGTCGGGTTTTCAGTTGGCTTGGCATACCCGACAGGCAATCCGGCACCCACGGCGGAGCTTGTTGAACTGGCTCAAGTTGCCGCAGTGCACGGCGGGCTCTATGCGACCCACATGCGTGATGAGGCGGACGGTGTTGTGGCGTCGGTCGAGGAATCCATTGAAATTGGTAAGCGGGGCGGCGTGCCGGTGTTGATTTCGCATCACAAATGTTGCGGGTCTGAAAATTGGGGCCGCTCGGTGGACACCCTGGCGCGCATCGATGCCGCCGCCGACGCAGGACAACGCATCTATATGGACGCCTATCCATACACTGCCAGTTCGACGGGCCTGACGGCCCCCATGGCGGCCCGCGCCGAGCGTGTTTTGGTGACCGAGTCGGTGCCGCATGCGGATCAGGCGAACCGCGATCTCACCGATATCATGGCCGATTGGCAATGTGATATGGAAACGGCGGTGGACCGCTTGAGCCCGGCCAAGGCGGTTTATTTTCAAATGTCGGAGGAGGACCTGGACCGTATTCTGGCGCATCCCCGGTGCATGGTTGGCTCCGACGGCATGCCGTCCGATGATCACCCGCATCCGCGTCTTTGGGGCACATTCCCGCGTGTCCTTGGACACTATGCGCGCGACCGGAAGTTATTCGAATTGGGCCAGGCGATCCGCAAGATCACTGCGCTGCCGGCCGAGTGCTTCGGTTTGGCGGACCGCGGCCACATTGCCGCCGGCATGGCGGCCGATCTGGTCATCTTCGACCCTGACACGGTGACCGACCGCGCCACCTACGAGATGCCGGAACGGGTGTCGGAGGGGATTGCGACGGTGATTGTCGGTGGTGAGGTGCGCTATGAGCGACGATGATGGTGATGAAAGCCCGCAACCGGCATCGAAAACGCGGCGGTATCTGGTTATTGCCGCGAGCGCCGTGTCGATTGCCTTTCTTATTCTGTTGCTGGTGGTCGGGAACATCATTGGTATTCTGAAAATCTGGGAAGCCCAAGAGGGCGCGCCGTTCGATCCTCTGACGCTTTATCTGTCCATGCTTGCCGTGACCGGCGCGTTTTGTATGTTCGGCGTTCGCCCGTTGCTGATGATGGCCGTCAAAGCGAAAAGTGCTGGGCGCCCTGGCGCCATCGCGTTGATGAATGCCCGGGATGTCGGGATTGTCTGCTGGGCGGCGTTCGCCGGTGATGCGGTTCTCCTGACGATTGATCTTCTTACCTGATCACGCGATGGATTGGCGGTCAGTGTTGTTAGCCTTGTCGCCAGCCGGACGCTATGGAACGATGCGGCGGGCGCCGGGAGGACATCGGCGCGGGAGGATGTCTTGTCGAATATTTTTGAGATCGATCTGGCCCAAAATTCGGCCAATCATCAGCCGCTGACGCCGCTCACGTTTCTGGCTTGGGCCGAGCAGGTTTACGCCGAGCGCACCGCCGTTATCCATGGAGACCAGCGGTTTTCCTGGGCCGAGTTCGGGGCGCGCTGCCGGCGCTTGGCATCGGCCTTGAAGGGCAGGGGAATTGGGCCTGGCGATGCGGTGTCGGTGATGTCGCCCAACACACCGCCGATGCTGGAAGCGCACTACGGCGTGCCGATGACCGGCGCGGTGTTGAATGCCCTCAACTACCGCCTCGATGCGGAAACCATTGCGTTCATCTTGAACCATGGCGAAGCGAAGGTGTTGCTCACCGACAAAGAGTTTTCACCGGTCATCACGGACGCGCTGGATCAGCTTGGACGCGACATTATCGTGATCGATATCGATGATCCGTTGGGCGATGGCGGCGAATTGCTGGGCGAAAAGGATTACGAGGCGTTTTTGGCTGAAGGCGATCCGGCGTTTCCAATTACCTCACCAACGGACGAATGGCAGGCGATTTGCTTGAATTACACGTCGGGCACGACGGGCAATCCAAAGGGCGTTGTTTATCATCACCGTGGTGCGTTTTTGAACGCCATGGGCGGCGTCACGGTGTCTGCGCTTTCGCACCGCACGGTTTATCTCTGGACGCTGCCGATGTTTCATTGCAATGGCTGGTGCTACACCTGGGCGGTGACGGCGGCGGGCGGCACCCATGTGTGTCTGCGCCAGGTTGATCCGGCGTTGATTTTCCCGATGATCGAGGTCCATGGCGTGACGCATATGTGCGGTGCACCCATCGTGCTCAACATGATGGTGCATGCCCCCGATGAGCAAAAGGTTGATTTCCCGCAAGTGGTTGAGGTCTTCACCGGTGGCGCCGCGCCGCCGTCGGCGATCATTTCAAGCATGGAACGCATGGGCTTTCACGTGACCCATCTTTACGGCCTGACGGAAACCTACGGACCGTCGACTTATTGTGCCTGGCAGGATGAATGGGACAGTCTGGATCTTGATGGGCGGTCGGCGAAAATGGCGCGCCAGGGGGTGCGCTACCCAACGTTGACGGATCAAACCATCATGGGCCCCGAGACCATGACCGAGGTGCCCGCGGATGGGGAAACCATTGGCGAGCTGATGATCCGCTCAAACACCGCCATGAAAGGCTATTTGAAAAACCCGGCGGCGACTGCAGTGGCGTTTGCCGGCGGCTGGTTCCACACCGGCGATCTGGGTGTTCTGCATCCCGACAAATACGTTGAGATCAAAGACAGATCGAAAGACATTATTATTTCTGGCGGCGAAAACATCTCGTCCTTGGAAATCGAAGAAACGCTCTACAAGCACCCGGATGTTATGGAGGCTGCAGTTGTCGCCAGGCCAAATGAGAAGTGGGGTGAGACACCGTGTGCCTTTGTCACCCTGAAGTCCGATGCTGGCGACGGCGATGCCGCCGCGATCATCCAATTCTGCAAAGACAATATGGCGCATTTCAAGGTGCCGCACACGGTAGTGTTCGGCAACTTGCCGAAGACCTCGACAGGTAAAATTCAAAAATTTGTCCTGCGCGCGCAGGCTGAGGAGTTGTGAGCCGATGACTGATCGTTTTGACCTTTCAGGAAAAACTGCGCTGGTGACCGGCGCGTCCGGCGGATTGGGCCGGCATTTCGCGATGACCCTGGCGGGCGCCGGCGCCACAGTGGTGGTCGCCGCGCGGCGTACCGATAAGCTGGCGGAAACGGTCGGCGCGATTGCGGATGGCGGGGGAACGGCGCACGCGGTACCCATGGACGTAACTGAGCGTGACAGTATCAAAGCGGCATTCGATGCCGCCGAGGCGGCAGCCGGTACTGTCGGCGTGATCGTTAATAATGCCGGCATCGTGGACCGTGAAATGGCCCTTGAAGTGTCGCAAGAGCATTGGGACTCGGTGATCGCTACCAACCTCAGTGGCGTTTGGGCTGTCGCCCAGGAAGCCGCTCAGCGCATGGTCGCTGCAGAATCCGGTGGCGCCATTGTCAATATCGCGTCCCTGCTGGCGAAACGTGTTTCCAAGGGCATCATGCCCTACACGGTTTCAAAAGCCGGGGTCGCGCACCTGACCCGTTCCCTGGCCGTGGAATGGGCGGCGCACGGCATCCGCGTTAATGCCCTGGCGCCGGGGTATTTCGAAACCGACCTTAACCGCGATTACTTGCGTAGTGAGGCGACTCAACCGATGATCGGCCGCATCCCCGCCGGCCGGGTTGGTGATAAAAGCGAATTGGAAGGCCCGTTGTTGTTATTGGCGTCCGATGCGGGGGCCTACATGACCGGCGTTGTCCTCAGTGTCGATGGCGGGCACGCAGTTAACGCGTTCTAGGCTAGGTAGGCATGGCACATTAAATCCGTGACGGCGTACGGCGGTATTCTGAAGAGAACGGCGCCACAATGGCCAGACATTCACCGCAGCGCAGGCACCCCATCAACGCCGTCTGGTAACTTCCAACGGCATGAAAACGTTGCTGCCCCGCGGTGTTGGCGGACAAGAAAATAATGCGCCGGATCACCCGTGCATTCGCCGTCGGTAACGCGATATAGGTTCTTGCGATCAGTCGCACTTAATGAGAGTGGCCAAATGATATCGATGTCCGCCGGCACGGGAAACCAACCGGGCGGCTGGCGCGGTGTTACGGTTCGGGCCTTGGGCATGTACCACGAAATTAGATTGTCAGTAATCGCCACGTCCGGAAAGCCAGCCGCAAATTCGCTCGGTAGCAGGTAAAGAAAAAGCATTTCCATCCAATACCGGTCGTGGCTCGCATTGATCATGAGAATTTTTGGTTTTGACTCGTCAAAGGCATTTAAATGCGACCGCAAGGCCAGGGCGCCGGCCCGCGTTGTAAGCGTCCCTTCCTGCGTGCTCTGGACCGCGCGTGTGCCAAGGTCGGCGATCCGCCGGTGCCCTTGGAAACCTTGAAATAGACTAAGCGCGATGACGCCGGCTAGGACGATGGTTCGAGTCCTACTCGACACCAAAAGCGCCTGGAAGCCACCATCGGATCGGCGCGACAGGGCCTCTAGCGTCATCAATCCAAAAAGTACCAGACCGATCAGATGCATGGCGCGCAACCCGACGCGGGTAAATCGTTGCACCGAGTGGAACCACAGTTTCCAGGATTCGACCTGATAAAGCAGGAAGGCCGCCATATAGACGAGAAGGAAAAGCCCGAGAACAATCACCACCCATCGCCATCTATTGTCAAAACCTGCCCAGATGATTCCGGCCAGGGCGGCGAGCGTGAGGGGGGCTTTGTAGGCGCTGAGGTAGTCCCAAAGGTGGGCGAACCAAAGCTTGGCAATATGTACCGATTCCGGACTGGCCAAATTGGCCAGACGTGACGGTGTTAGCAGGCGTGCGGGATTAGAATACTCAGTGGTATCGGTGGGACCACCGAAATACTTCCAACTGATCAGCGCCAGAGCCATCAACCCGAAATACGCCAAACCCAGATGGAGCAGGGCAGCGTTGTTCACGTCACGTCTGAAAAGCCAGACGGCGAATATGGCGAGGGCCGGTATCATTGCCAGCGCAGTGATTTTGATGATGTAGGGGCTGGCCAGCACGATACCTGCATGGCCCGCCAGGTGCAGGGCGTGGTCGGGGAACCGGCAGGCGGCCATGCAAAGAACAACGATTGCCGTCATGCCGTAAACCTGCGGCGGTTCCGTCAACAGATTGCGGGCGACTAACTGGCCAGACGCCTCGATGCCCAGCAGGGTCAGCAAGCCGAGCCAGGTGAATAGGATAACCTGCTTTTCCGACAATTTCGTGTCGGTGCGGAGGACTGCGCGGACGACATCAAAGACCATCGCCAACATGCCGATGTGCAGAACCGTTGGCAAAAGCGCGATTTGGCCTTCATCGTAGGTGCCCACGATGGCGCCGGGATAGGCCATGAGTAAGGGCCAGCCAACCAAGTAATCGGGAACGCCGTGGGCAATGGCATCAATGTCCAAAGCGCCGAGTGTGTGAATTTGACGGGTAATGCCGATCCAGTGGCTGAACTCATCACTGAGATACGGAATGTAGCCGACACCTCCCTGGAAACCTGCAAGTGCCAAGACACCAACGGTAAATACTGGAATTGGATGTGCAATGGTATCGACCGCAAATATCTGCCGATTTTGCCGACGGATCATCATGATAATTCCGACGACGGCGATTGCGAGAATCACAAAGCACGTTACCCGAAGATCAATCCCAGCGATGGCGTGGGAGAAGAACAGTGCCAAACTAATGAGCGCTGCACCGGAAAAAAATACTTGATGCCGCCGTAGGAAAGCGCGCCGGCGCGACCGCCGGGCAGAAAACACCCCAGTCCAAATGCCGACACTGTGTAGAGGATCATTCCAATCATTTAGGCGATCCCCGTCATCGGATCACTCAGGCGGCGTTTGGTGGTAGTTTCCATCGCGGCCCAGGAACTCGGCGCCATCGTTGCGATAGAAAGTTTCAGCGCCAGCATCCTTGAGCACGCTCAGCATTTTCGGCAGCGCGCCGCCGCCGGCTTCGATCTTCTCAATGACGCGGGTCGGGCCGAGCGCATCCAACATTTGGAACGGCCCCTGGCCCCACGCAAAACCCCAGGTCATCGCCCGGTCGATGTTGACCACGTCATCGGCAATTTCAGGTATCAGGTCGGCGGCGTAACACAGCGTGCCGCCCATGATCTGCCAGGCAAACCGGCCCGCCGCATCGTCAGTGAACAAGACATCCAGACTGCCGTGGGCGTCATCCAATTGGGCCTTGCGGAAATCCCGCCAATCCCCTGCGGTGAGATCGAAAACCTCGGTCTTGCGCGACCCGTCGTCCAACTTCTGCATACGGTAGAACCCGGCACCGGCCTTGCGGCCGATTTGGCCGCGTTCAAGCATCCCTTGGATGGGAACTGGCAGGGCGACAAAGTCCGCCCCGGCGTCGCCGTCCGGCAGATTGACGGCTAAATTCTTGCCGACCAGATCCATCACGTCGAGCCCGATCAGATCAATCAACCCATAAAGCCCCGTTGGCGGTAGACCGACAGGCCCGGACATCAAGGCGTCGATCTCTTCCATGGACACGCCGTTCTCCAGTGCATGAGTTGCATAATGCAGGCCGCTCAACATCCAATAACATCCGATCCGGTTGCCAATGAAATTGACCGTGTCCTTGGCGTATACGACGCCCTTGCCGAGCACCCCGCCAGTGAAATCAGCCAAGGCATCCATGACATCGGGTGTCGTATCTTCGCCCGGAACCAATTCCATCAGGCGCATGATTTTGACCGGGTTGAAAAAGTGCGTGACGGCGATATCGCGGCGCAGACTGTCCGGCAGGCCTTCGGTCACGTCACGCAGCGGTATCCCCGACGTGTTGGTGGAAATCACCGAGCCTTCGCGGCGCAGCGGTTCCATCTTCTCAAACAGCGCGCGCTTAGTCTCCAGATCTTCAATGACCGCTTCGCAAATCCAATCGTAATTGGCGATTTGGGCCAGATCGGCATCAATGGTGCCAAACGTGATATTGTCGGCTTTTTCAGGCTCATCGACAGCCGGGGGGCGGCCGTTGAGGATCCGTTCGCGGGCCTTTTCAACTGCCTCTTCGGATACGTCGAGCAGCAACACCTTATGGCCGCGCTGGGCGCATAATCCGGCGATCCCGGTCCCCATGGTGCCGCCGCCGATCACGGCTACGGATTTGATTTCACGCGACATTCTGCAGTCTCCCGGCATCAGTTCGATGGCGCCTTGCGTAAAGAGTACGGACGTGTTTGTAAAGAGGGCCAGAACCCCGGAGGCCGCCATGGTGACGCCGAAGTTTTTGAATTTTGATACCCTTAGCCTGCACGCCGGCCAACAGCCTGACCCCACGACCGGTGCCCGGGCCGTGCCGATCTATCAAACCACGTCGTATGTCTTCGAAGATACCGATCACGCGGCGTCGCTCTATAACCTGGAACGCCCCGGCCATATCTATACGCGGCTCTCCAATCCGACTGTTGCGGTGTTGGAAGAACGCGCCGCTGCGCTGGAAGGCGGTGTCGGCGCGGTGGCGACTGCCAGCGGCATGGCGGCGATTTTCCTGGCCATTGCAACGTTGATGGACAAAGGCGGACATATCGTCTCATCGGGCTCGCTTTACGGCGGTACGCACAATCTATTCAGCTACACCATGCCGCGCTTCGGGATCAACACGACCTTCGTCAACCCGCGCGATCCTCAGGCCTTCAAAGACGCAATCACCGATGACACCCGCCTAGTCTTTGGCGAGACCTTGGGTAACCCGGGGATTGAGGTCATGGACCTGCCAGTAATCGCCGATGTTGCGCACGATGCGGGCTTGCCGTTGATGATCGACAGCACGTTCACCACGCCTTATCTGATGAATCCCTTCGATCATGGCGCGGATATCGTCATGCATTCGCTGACCAAGTACATGGGTGGGCACGGGGTCGCCATCGGCGGCGTATTTATTGATTCGGGGCGCTTTGATTGGGAGGCATCAGGGAAATTTCCAACTCTGACCGAACCCTACGACGGCTATCACGGGCTCGACTTCGCCGAAGAGTTCGGCACGCAAGCCTTGGTCATGCGGGCCCGCGCCGAAGGGATGAAGGATTTTGGCGCCTGCATGAGTCCGGCCAACGCGTTCTATATTCTGCAAGGGATCGAGACGCTGCCGCTCCGCATGGAAAAGCACATCGCCAACGCGCAAACGGTCGCCGAGTTCCTCGAAGGCGTTAATGAGGTCGGGTGGGTGAACTATCCGGGGCTTGCCTCGCATCCCGACCACGAATTGGCGAAGCGCCTGATCCCGAAGGGGCCGGGTGCGATGTTGAGCTTCGGGTTGAAAGGTGGTCGTGCGGCGGGACGGAAGTTCATTGAGAGCGTGCGGTTGGCTTCGCATTTGGCCAACGTTGGTGATGCCAAAACTTTGGTTATTCACCCAGCCAGCACGACCCACCAGCAAATGTCCGGTGAAGCCCTGGAGGCCGCCGGCATCGGGGAAGGGATGGTGCGGCTCAGCGTCGGCATTGAGGATGTCGATGATATCACCGCCGATTTGAAGCAGGCGCTTCGCGCTTCGCAAAAAGGGTGAGGTCGGGACATGGATATTATCGTTGATGGCAAAACCGCCCATGCGGCCACCGGCGGACGGGCCAATAACCCGGACGATCCCGCCGTGATTTTGGTTCACGGCGCCGGCATGGACCGCACCATCTGGCAGATGCAGACCCGCAATATCGCCTTTCAGGAGCGGCGCGTGTTCGCTGTCGATTTGCCCGGTCATGGGCGATCCGATGGCCCGGCGCTCGCATCCATTGCCGACATTGCCGATTGGCTGGTTCGTTTCATGGATGCGGCGGAGATCGATACTGCGACTTTTATGGGCCATTCCATGGGGTCACTGATCACGTTGGATGCGGTGTCGCGTTATCCGGAACGCGCCGAGCGCTTGATCTTGACCGGTGTCGCCGAAGGCATGCCGGTGCATCCCGACCTTCTTGCTGCCGCCGCCGCCAATGAGCCGCTGGGACCGGAATTGATCGTTTTCTGGGGGCTTGGCGAGAAAGCTCAGACCGGCGGCCATCCGCTGCCCGGGCTTTGGGTTCACGGCGCCAGCGAGGTGTTGTTGAAAAATGCGAAAGCCGGCGTCCTTTCAAATGACCTGGCCGCCTGTAATGCCTATACCGACGCCCCCGCTGCGGCATTAAAGATTACCTGCCCGACCGATTTCGTGTTGGGCCGCGACGATAAAATGACGCCGGTGAAAAGTGGCATCGCGCTGGCCGATGCCATTGAGGGCGCGAACGTCAATATCCTGGATCGATGCGGCCATATGATGATGATTGAACGCCCGAACGAAATGTACAAAGCGTTGAGAGGGCTGATATTTTGAACGCCACCACAATTAGGATTGAACCGATCGGGGCGGCGCTGGGTGCCGATGTCCACGGCGTCGATTTATCCGTGCCGGTGAGCGATGACGCATTCGCAATCATCGCCGGCGCGTGGCGGGATCATTTGGTGCTGAGATTTCGCGGCCAACAATTGAGCGACGAAAATCTCCTCGCCTTCAGCCGACGGTTCGGCCCTTTGGATAAGGCGCCGATCAATCCCTACGGGACTACTTGGGTGCCGGAAAACCCCGAAATCAATGTGATCTCAAACATCACCACGCCGGAGGGGCAACGGACCGGCGGTTTGGGCGACGGCGAGGCCGAGTGGCACGCCGATATGACCTACACGGATGCGCCACCGAAAGGCTGCATGCTTTATGCGTTGGAAGTGCCGCTAAGCGGTGGTGATACGGGGTTTGATAACATGTTCGCCGCTTATGAGGCGCTGCCGGCGGCCACCCGCGAACGAATTGCTACGTTATCGTGCAAACACGACGCCAGCCGCAACAGTGTCGGTCAACTACGCAAAGGTTTCGAAGAAAATTATAAAGACGTCTCGGAAGTGCCGGGCGCCGTCCATCCGTTGGTTCGTGTACACCCGGAAACCGGTGGGAAAGCCCTGTATTTGGGGCGCCGGCGCAACGCTTACGTGATGGGATTAGCCGTCGAAGAAAGTGAAGCGCTGCTCGATGAATTGTGGGCGCATATCACCAAGCCTGAATTTAATTGGCATCAACAATGGCAGGTCGGCGATCTCATTCTTTGGGACAATCGATTCTTATTGCATCGCCGTGACGCGTTTGATCCCAAGGCGCGGCGGCATATGCGTCGCACGCAGATTGGCGAGACGGAACCAGTGCTTGGCATACAAAGCTAGGCCGTTGCGCCGTGGTTGGTATTAAGGTGCGCCCTCGCGCCGCCAAGCTACTTCGAATATGCGGGCCGGCTTTCCTGATTGTTTGAGCCCGTGGTCGTCAACCTCAGCGAATGTAATCGGGTGCTCGGCGCAGTACTCCATTGTCTTTTCCGTGACCAAAATCTGGCCGGTCGTCGCCAGGCCGCAAACTCTGGCGGACAATTGGATGGTCTGTGCGGCGCGATTATCTTCAAATTTTTCCTGCTTTTCGACATGCAAGCCGAGGCGAAGATGCACCGGCGTCGCGGGAGTTTCGCGGTTGTGGCGCTCGAACCCACGAAGGATCATCTGCGCGGCCCCGACCGCCTGGGGGGCGTTTGAAAAGCTCGCCATGATGCCGTTGCCGGTGTGTTTGGTCTCCACACCGTGGTGCTCGGCCAAGGCCTTTCGGACCGCCGCGTTGTGGGCACGGACGATGCTGGTATTGACAATGCCGCTGTCCGGGGCCCGGCTTTTGTCCGTCAGGTCCGTGCACATAATCACGACCACACCGTCGGCGTGTGCGCGGCCCGCTGGCGAGCCGACCCAGTGTTCGAACAATTCCGGTAGGCGCGCGAAGCACGCGTGATTGTCGTCAAGATACATTTCCATGATCTCGCGACCGGACCTGGTCATCACGCTGTAGCGCGGGTCGATATCGTAGTCGATAAACTTTTCGCAAAATCGGTCGATGTCTTCGGGGTCTTTAGTCAGCGAGCCAATAGATTCGCGGATCAGGACGAATTTTTGCAGGGGTTTCAAACCGATGAACGCGCCGAACCTTTCGGCGGCGCCGCCCAAGAACAAATTCAACCCAAACACCATAACCTCGTTCATTTGAGCAACGTCGCAGTTCAGCACCATGCGCGCGCGGTCCAGGAACAAAATCATCGCACGCCGGTGATCTTCGGTAATTCCCGGCGACGGTTTTCCGGTATCCGCATAATCCGATTCAAAACCAAGGTCTATAAGCTCGCCGGGTTCATACTCGCCCGGTGCCAATTCGATATCCTTCGCGGGCCCGGGCTCGGGCACGCTGATCGCATGGTCCTTTGACAGCGCGCCGTTGGGTTCCGCCGGCAGCGTGTGGGGTGTTTCGCTCGTCGTCGGCTCAGTTACGGTCTCCGGCATGATGGTCGTCGGCAGGGCGGGCATTTCGGAATGGTCAGGCGGCGTCAAGGGCGGGGCCGACATGTAATCGCCTTCCGATGTTTCCGGCGGGGAGAACGGTGTCGGCGGCTCACCCAGGTCATCCGGCATTTCCTCCGCCGACAATACAAAATAGGTGATGAATATCGCGGCGATGAGAAACACGCCAGAGATGAGGGCGAAGGTCATGACTTGCTGAAGCGCTGGGGTCAGGCCGAAGCCATGCTCGCTCAGGTATGTCACCAACAGCGAAGCGGGATAGACCGCAAGCAATCCACAGACCATGCCGCCGACAAGCACCCGCGCACCGATCTCGCGCAGGTCCGGTCCTTGCTCGGGCAACTTTGAAATCATATCCACGACCCTATCGCCATAGGGATATCCCCCAGAAACGCCGCCGCATCGACGTCATTCGAACAATCCATACTCGAATCTGCCCCGAAACGGGATTTTCGCCAAGAGGGAGATTGCAAAACCGCCTTTTGTCAGTCTGGTTGGCCGGTCTGCCGAGCGCTAAGATGGCGCTATGAATGGATTGCGAAACCGGATGCGCAAAGCGTCGATGTCTTCGGCGGTGCTGATTGTATTGGCGTTAGCGTTGGCCCCCGTCCCCGCCCCCGCGGATGGCAAGCCGGTTGAAGTCGGGGCGCTCCGCATCGCCCTTGGCGCCGCTTGCGCTGGATTGCCGGAAGGCCACTCCGAATTACTTGGCGGTTTTCCGGGCGCGAAATTGTTGGAGGCGCGGGTCACTGCCTTCCGGGGGCAGCCGGGCCTTGCCATCCATGCGGTCTTGTTGGAAAGCGGTGCCGAGATTCGGTTGTCAAAAATATTCCCGCTTGGCCGGTTGCGCCGGGTCAACGCCGAGTACCACGGCGTCATCAGCGGCCAACAGGTCCGGCCCGAATTGGCCGTCACCGCGGATGGTCAGTGTCAGGTTCGTGAGGCCCGGCGAATCATTTATGACGATGCGGGCAAACCCGCGAGCTTGCGCATCTTCGGGCCGGACTTGCGAAAAATCATCGCTGAGGAGCCGCTTAACCCGGCTGTGCCGCCGAGTGCTGACCCTGGTGCCGACCCCGGTGGCGCTGTTGTCGCCGTAGTCGACACGGGCGTCAACTATCTGCTTGATGTGATCGCCCGTCGCTTGGCCCGCGATGGCGCTGGAAAAATTCTCGGCGTTGATTATTGGGATCAAGACGCCAGGCCGTTCGATGTCGATACCGGGCGTTCGGCGTTTTTTCCCCTGCATCATGGCACCGCCGTCGCCTCGATCGTTTTGCGCGAAGCGCCGGCGGCGCGGATCATTCCCTACCGTTTCCCAAGGTCGGAAATGAGCCGGATGGGAGAATTGGTTGCCGATGCCGACCAAAAAGGCGCCATCATCATCAACATGGCGATGGGCTCATCGAAGCACGGTGACTGGGAAGCCTTCGAGGCTGCCGCCCGGGCCCGACCGCATATGCTGTTCATTATTTCGGCGGGCAATGACGGCCGCGATATCGACAAGCGCCCCGTCTATCCCGCCGCCCTTGATCTGGGAAACATCCTCACCGTGACATCGGCGGATGCTTTCGGGCGCTTGGCCAGGGGTTCGAACTGGGGCCGCAAAGCCGTCGACATCATGGCGCCGGGCGAAAAAGTGGCGGTTGTCGATCATCGCGGCGTCGCGGGGCAGGCATCAGGCTCAAGCTTCGCCGTGCCACGCATTGCCGCCCTGGCCGCCAGATTGCTGGCCAAAAACCCTACCTGGCGCGGCCCGGACCTGAAACGCGCCATCCTTTCGCGCGCCAAACCGTCGCTCAGACACCCTGACCTGCCACTAAAACATGGTTGGATTCCCGACCCAATGGACGATTTTTTGCCGGGTCGTTAAGGCCGGCGCGGGCCGCCTGACGGAGGTGGTGCCTTCATGAATCGTTCGGCCAGGGGCGCGAGTTTGGGATGATGTTTTTTGAGCAATGCGACACCTTGGTCAGCCAAGGCTTTGTCACCGCCCCAGGTGCCTGCTTGGATGGCGAAGCGCAGCACCTGAATTTCACGGGGCATGACATCAATCAAATGATGGAGATGCGGCAGTTCGTCTTTGAAACGTCGGGCTAAATGTAGCGTGACGACCAGGCCTAATCGCGTGTTTAGGGCGTTCGGGTCTTGCGCGAGGGCGGCGTTGAACAGCTCAATGGACTGGGCGTGATGGCCGCGCCGGCCCAGGGCCTGGGCTGCGAGGTCTAGGAGTTGGCGGTTGTTGGTGGCGCGACAGCGCGCGGCGATGAACTGGATATTCTTTGGCGCCATGGCTTGGCGGGTCGCTCCGGCGACATCGATGGCCTCCGTGCATTGGCGATAGGCGAGGCCGATATTTCGGCTGGCGAGCGCGTGTTCGGGGCCGGACATTTCTTTCAGCCGCGAGATGTCGCTGGCTGGGATGGCCTCCGAGCGGCCTTCGCCACCGGACGTGACGATGCCGACAAGCCGGCCTTTCGCGTCGACCAAGGCCCCTCCAGAGTTGCCCGGCTGGCTGCGTGCCGTGTTGTGTAGTCTGGCCAACAGTTTGCCCTCGGCAGGCAAAGCTTGCGCGCGGCCCGGTGAATAGACGCGGATGCGCCCGCGCCCAACATCGGCGGCAACGGTGCGCAGTTCACTTTGAAGAGTTGCTGTGCCGATGGGTAATCCCGGTGCGGCCAGACCCTTTGTTGTTAATAAGACCAAATCGCCCGGGTAGATGGTGGGCACGACGTCGGCCATGAGGCGGCTGCCGTCTGGGCCGAATATCTCAGCTCGGGGGTTATCGGCAACGACGTGGCGGTTGGTGACCAGAAGGTCCGGCGCGATGAGGACGGCGCTGGCTTGTGGATCAAACGACGCAATGGGAAACACGCTGGTCTTGGCGGCACAAACAGGCGCCGGGGCGGGGCAGGTGGACTGGCCATGTCCGGCTATCGGTTGCAGGGCAAAGGCGACGCCGATGAGAATTACAATGGCGCGCATGTCTAAATCATCCCCTCGGCCCTGAGCATGGTCAGTGCCAGAAAAACGCTAAAGGCGCCAATGGTGCCGGCGAAAATATGTCGGCCGAAGACGAAGAACAGCGCGAAGCCGGCAGCCATGGCAATGGCGCGGTCGAGTGTCGGTGTGTCAGCCAATGTGCCGATGGGTAAAAGCAGGACCCGCGAAATCAATCCGGCCAGCATGGCGTAGGCGACACACGACACCCACTGGAAGATCGCGCCGTCGGGATTGATTCGCGACGCGATGGCGACTCCCAGCGCGCGCCACACGAAAGTGCCCGCGAACACCAATGCGAAAATTAGCCAAAGTTCAGGTGTTGCCACCGGCACCTCCCGTCCATCGGTTCAGGAAAAACGCTGCGGTGCCGGCAATCAGGCCAGTCAAGGGGACACTCCAATCGGGCGTCACTTGGTGCAACAGGGGCCCTGTGAAGGCGCCCAGGACGACCGCGATGATGCAATTGCGTTGTCGCACGCTGGAAAACACAAAGACGAAATAAGCCGGATTGAGAAAGACCAATGAGACCGTGACGACGAAGGGTAGCGACCCGTAAAGGATATAGCCCGCGACGGTACCCAAGGCGCCGCCGGCCAGACACGTGCCCGCCAATGCCATGTAATAGGGGAACCGCAAGGGCACGGATATTTGCGGCGCGCGGCGCATGAACACGGTCCAAGGGTTGATGGCCATAATCTGGCCGATCACAAACCGCCAGCGATGGGCCTGCGGATCGCCCCGGAAAACCGGCATCATTACTAAACCCATGGGCAGGAACCTGAGATTGCCCATGGACGACGCCAAAACAATGGCGATGATCGGTGCGCCCATGGCATGCAGTTCGGCCATGGCGACTTGTCCCGGCAATCCCCAAAGTCCGATGGACAGTGCCAAAGTGATATCCAAGGTCAAACCTGAATCGCGGGCCAGCGATCCAAACCCCACCATGCTGGCGGTGACCATCACAAAGGGCATGCCTAACCCTTCACGCAATCCCCCCCACCAGGCGGCCGATTGATCCGGAAAATCTGCGGGCGACGTGCCGCTTTCAGGGGAGGGTTGAGGAATAGCTGACCTCGCAATAATGGACGGTTGAGCAATTAATTTTGTTCAATATTTAAATAAATGAGACAAATTTAATAAAATAATTGATTTTTATTATTTGCAGACTATGGTGGAATCGACGATTGAATATTTAGCACGGTTCTCACAGGTACGGAAAACATCGATGCCGGAAAGCCAGAAGGAAAGTGGCTCAGCCCTCCAAAAAGCGGTGCTCGTGCTCGACGCACTGTTCGAATCGGAACATGCCCTTGGTCTCGCAGAGGTTTCGGCGAAACTCGACTTGCCGCGCCAAACCGTACACCGCATCGTCCGTCAGCTGGAAGACCTGGATTTGATTCGCCGCGATTTCGCCCGTGATCATTTCTCCGTCGGGTCCAGGATGGTTAACCTCAGTCTCAACGCCATCGCCGTCGCCTGGCGGTTGGCGCCCATGCGCACCGTGCTGAAGGACTTGGTCGGCCAAATCGGTGAGACCTGCAATATCGGCATATTGGATCGCGACGAAGTGGTCTACATCGACCGGGTCGAGTGTGACTGGCCGCTACGCCTGCAATTGAGCGCCGGCAGCCGGGTGCCCGTCCACGCCACGGCCATCGGTAAGCTCTTGTTGGCCCATCTGCCAAGCCGGACCCGCCAGCGTTTGATCCATGCAGCACCCTTGCCGAGCCTGACCGAGCACACGATTACAAATCCAGATGAACTGGAGGCCGAACTGAAGGGCATTCGGCGCAATGGCTGTGCGACGAATTCTTCGGAACACGTTGCCGGCCTGATCGCCTTGGCCGTGCCCGTCTATGACGGCGGCGGCCGGGTTGTCGCCGGCTTGGCGGTTCATGCGCCCGATGCGCGGATGACGGTGAAGCAGGCGGAAGGACATCTGCCGACCATGCGGGCCGTGGCGGCGGCATTGCAAAAACATATTACCGAGCTTCAAGACGGTGATGGAAATACCGAATTTGATCGGGCGGAAGACGGGTCGATATCCGCCGAATGACGGCGATAAAGATGTGCCCTGACCGCTCTTGGCCATTCCACATTTTAGAAGATTCAATATAAGTACACGCAAAGAACATAGGAGCAGATCGTGACCCAAACAGCAGTTGCCCCCGCCCCCGCCCAAGAAGACGGCGCCGAGGCGATCATAAATTCCCTGATAGCCAATGCGCGCACCGCTATGGATATCTTTGAGGCTGCCGATCAGGCGGCCGCCGACGAAGCCGTGACGGCGCTGGCCTGGGCCATTTACGAGCCTGCCCGCGCCAAGGAATTGGCCGAGGTCGCGGTCGCTGATACGGGCCTGGGCAATGTCGAAAGCAAAATCACCAAGAACACACGCAAGACGTTTGGTTGCCTGCGTGATCTGATGCGGGTGAAATCGGTCGGCATCATTGAAGAACTGCCGGAAAAAGGGTTGGTCAAATACGCCAAGCCGGTCGGCGTGGTCGCTGCCGTGGCCCCAAGCACCAACCCCGCCGCGACGCCGGTCAATAAGGCGATGATGGCCGTGAAAGGCCGCAACGCGGTGATCGTGGCGCCCAGCCCGGCCGGCCTCAGCACCACCACCAAAACCGTCAATTACATGCGCGCGGAATTGAAAAAGGTCGGTGCGCCGGAAGACCTAGTTCAGGTTCTGCCGTCCCCGGTCAACAAGGCGCTAACCCAGGAGTTGATGAACCAGGCCGATCTGGTGGTCGTGACCGGATCGCAGAACAACGTCAAACGCGCTTATTCGTCGGGCACGCCGGCCATCGGCGTCGGCGCCGGCAATGTGCCGGTGATTATCGATACAACTGCTGATCTGGCCGATGCGGCCAACAAGATCATGATGTCGAAGTGCTTCGATAATTCGACGTCGTGTTCGTCGGAAAATTCGATCACCATTTTGGATGCCGTCTACGACGATGCCATTCAGGCATTGAAGGACGCCGGCGGGTATTTGTGCACGCCGGAAGACAAGAAGAAGATCGAAGAGACTCTTTGGGTCGATGGACATTTGAACCGGCACGTCATTGCCAAAGACCCGGACGTGTTCGCCGAGACCTGTGGTCTGCCCGAAGAAGCCAAGTCGGCCAAGTTCTTCATGGTTGAAGACGAGAACGCCGCCGGAAAGGATCACCCGTTCTCGGATGAAAAACTTTCTCTGGCGCTGACCGTTTATCGGGCAACTGATTTTGCCGCCGCCAAGGCGCATGTCCAGAACGTGCTGGATTTCGTCGGCATGGGGCATTCGGTCGGTATTCATACCAAGGACACCGACCACGCCCGGGAACTGGCCGAAGAGTTGCGGGTCGTCCGTGTGCTGGTCAATCAGGCGCACACGTTTGGCAATGGCGGCAGCTTCGATAATGGACTGTCGTTTACCTTGTCCATGGGCTGCGGCACCTGGGCCGGAAACTCAATAACTGAGAATCTGAACTACAAGAATTTCCTCAACATCACTCATCTGGTAACAACCATTCCCGAAGACAAACCGTCCGAGGATGCCTTGTTTGGTGCCTATTGGGGTAAGCACGGGAAGTAAGTCATGAACTTTGAAGAGTACGCGGCCAAGCCGATTTTGGCGGCCGCCGGGATCAACGTGCCAAAAGGTATCTTGGCCCACGACCCGGACGCGGCGGCTGATGCCGTCGCCACCTTGGGCCCCGTCGTCGTTAAAGCGCAAGTGCCGACAGGTAAGCGCGGTAAAGCCGGTGGCATTCAACTGGCGCAAACAGCCGATGAAGCCAGAACCCATGCGGCCAATATCCTGGGCATGACCATCGCCACGCATGTCGTGGAAAAGGTCTGGGTTGAGGAATTGTCCGACATCGCGCGTGAATTTTACGCCGCCGTGTTGAACGATCCGACGACCAAGAGCCCTGTCGTCATGTTTTCCACGGAAGGCGGCATGGACATCGAGGAAATCGCCGTCGACACACCGGAAAAACTGCGCAAGGCCCCGGTCGACATCCGCAAAGGGTTCGATATCGCCGCAGCGCGCGCGTTGGTCGATGGCGAGGCGCTAGACGGTGCCAATGAGGCCATCGCCGAGACCTTGGTAAAGCTCTATGAAGCCTACCGGGCGAACGACGCGGAACTGTTGGAAATCAACCCGCTGGTGCTAACTGGCGCAGGCGGCGTGATTGCTTTGGACTGCAAGTTTTCGCTCGACGATTCGGGTATCAAGCGCCAGCAGGAAATTGCGCCGAATGGCACGCCGGACAAGCTGACGGAACTGGAGACGCGCGGAGAGGATCTTGGTATCAAGTATATTGAGCTTGAAGGCGACGTGGCTGTGCTGGCCAACGGCGCCGGATTGACCATGACGACCATGGACGTGGTCCGCCATCACGGTGGAAACCCCGCGAACTTCTGCGAGATCGGCGGCGAGGCCTACACCAAGGCCACCGACGGCGTGAAGATGGTGTTAGATAAGCCCGGCGTGAAAAGTCTGGTCGTCAATTTTTGCGGCGCGTTTGCGCGCTGCGATGTGATGATGGAGGGCTTTCTGACGGCTTGGGAAGAACTAAAGCCCGAAATTCCGGTGTTCTTCTCCATCGCCGGCACCGGCGACCTGGTCGCGATCAAAATGCTGAAGGACCGCATGGGCGTTGACCCATTGCCGGATATGGATGCCGCATGCAAAGCCGCCGTCGATGCCGCGAAAGGGGGCGCGTCATGAAGATTGTCAGAAGAGAACACCGCGTCCTGGTCCAGGGCATCACCGGCAAGCAAGGCACGTTCTGGACGGAGCACATGCAGGCCTACGGCACCAAAATTGTTGGTGGTGTGAACCCGAAAAAGGCTGGCACGGAACATTGTGGCGTGCCTGTTTATGGCTCTGCCAAGGATGCCATGGAAGGCGGTGGTTTTGATGCCACGGTCATGTTCATTCCGGCCTTAGGCGTCAAGGCCGCGGCCATGGACGCTATTGAGGCCGGGGCCAAGACGGTCGTGTGTCTGACCGAACACATTCCGGTCCAGGACGTCATGTATTTCATGGCCGCCGCCAAGGAACACGGCACCACTGTCATCGGACCGAATACAGCGGGTTCGGCGACGATTGACGAGTGCTTCTTAGGCTTCATGCCGGTGTTTAATGATCGCATCTTCAAGAAAGGAAATGTCGGCGTGATGTCGCGTTCAGGAAGCCTGGCGACCTTGATGTGCCAAAACATCGTCTCCGCCGGTTATGGCCAGACGGCTTTCTTAGGCATCGGTGGTGATCCGGTGTTGGGTACGACGACCCGCGACGCCATTGAGGCCCTGGACAGCTTCGAAGGCACGGAAGTCATCGTCATGGTTGGTGAAATCGGCGGCTCCATGGAAGAAGATGCCGCCGAATATGTCGCCACCATGGACAAGCCCGTCGTCGCCTTCATCGCTGGCGGCGCCGCACCACCGGGCAAGAAAATGGGGCATGCCGGCGCCATCGTCATGGGCGACAAGGGCACCTATGCGTCGAAGAAAAAGGCGCTTGAGGCCGCTGGTGTCAACGTCTTGGCGACACCGTCGCATGTTGGTGATGCGCTGAAGGAAGCCTTCGGCGCGATCAAGCAGGCGAGCCGAGGCGTACCATGAAGGCCATACGGGTTCAGGAATACGGCGGCGCTGACCAGTTGCAACTGGACGACATCGCGGTGCCCGAACCTGGGCCCGGTGAGGCCTTGGTGCGCCAAATCTTTGCCGGGATCAACTTCATCGATGTCTATATGCGCGGCGGTATCTTCAAACGCTCAGATACCTATGCGCAAAAGCCACCCATGGTCATCGGCATGGAGGGCGCCGGTTACGTTGAGGCGTTGGGAGATGGTGTCGATGATCTGGCACTTGGCGAAACGGTCGCCTATTGCATCGATCTTGGCAGTTACGCCGAATATGCCGTGGTGCCGGCCTGGAAATTGGTGCCGGTGCCCGACGGCGTGCCGATGGATATCGCAACGGCACTGCAATTACAGGGCTGCACGGCGCACTATTTGTCGCACTCGTTGTTTCCCTTGGCATCCGGTGACACGTGCCTCATCCACGCTGGTGCCGGTGGGCTTGGTCAGGTCCTAATCCAGCTGGCGAAAGCGCAGGGTGCCGTGGTTTACACGACGGTCGGCAACCCCGAGAAAGCAGAGATTGCTAGAGCGCGGGGCGCTGATGAAACCATTCTTTACCGCGATGTCGATTTCGCCGAGGTCGTTCTTGAATTGACGGGTGGTGAGGGCGTCGATGTGGTCTATGACTCGGTTGGCAAAGACACCATCCAAGGCAGCATGAAATGCGCCAAGCGCCGGGGCGTGGTGTCCAACAACGGCAATGCGTCGGGTCCCATCGGGCAGTTGGATCCACTGGATTTGGCCGAAGCGGGCTCGATCTTTTTCACCCGTCCGCACTTGGCTGATTATATGACAACCCAAGACGAACGGCGCGGCCGTGCGGATGACTTATTCGCTTTGTATCTGGATGGAGAATTGTCGATTAACATCGATCGGACATTTCCTCTGGCCGAGGCGCGCGCCGCCCATGAAATGATCGAAGCGCGGCTCACCAAGGGCAAGGTGTTGTTGGAAATTTAAGCTGCATCTGTATGGTTTTTGGCGATCTTGATAAAGGCGTCAATCAGCGGTCGCTTGGCTCGGTTTTTCAAACATGCGGCATGAAAAACGACCTGCATCTCAGCGTCGCTGACCGGGCGGCTACACAGACGGGTCTCGGGGAGAACCTCGCCGTCTGTCGCCAGGCCGAACCCGATGCCCAACGCAACCGCCTCGCGGATGGCCTCGCGGCTATCGATTTCCATGACCGCCGGCACTTTTATGCCAGCGTGCCGCACGGCTTTCTCGAAGGCCAAACGGGTCGTCGAGCGTTCTTCGCGCAGCAGCATGGGTTGGCCGTCCAGATCGCTCATTTTCAACGATTTACGTTTCGCCAGAGGATGATCAAAAGGCAAAAGGATATGAACACGCTTTTGCCACAGCATTGTGTTGGTAATGCGCGGATCGGGGTCGCGTCGTCCGATCAATGCGACGTCGAGGCGGAAATCCAACAGGCCTTGGATGACCTCGCGGCGGTGGTCGACACTTAGTACTGTATCGACATTGCCATATTGCGCGCCGAAGGCTCTAACCGGTTCCATGATGTAATAGGGGTTTACGCTGCCGATGGCGAACCGGCCGGCCGGGGTTTCGCCGGCAACTTCAAGGAATCGGAGCGCCTCTTCCATATGGCCGGCAACGCCCTGGGTGATTTCATAGAGCGCAGCGCCGGGGCCGCTTAGGCGCACCGTACGTCCGCGCCGATGAAATAACTCGACGCCGAATTTTCCTTCTAGAGACTTTACCTGCTCAGTTATTGTCGGCTGCGAGAGGTTGAGCGCGCCGGCGGCGGCGGTAAAGCCGCCGTGGCGGGCGACTGCGTGAAATGATCTGAGCCATGTTTCATACATAGGTAAAACCGATCAAATTTTTAATTAATCGATTAGACCAATATAAACGTATCGCCTAATCTCCGGCAACCATGACAGATGCTGCCCCAATGTCTGAGCTGTCGAAGCGTCGCAAAGTGTTGAGCGCCGGCGGCTTCGCGCACTTCATCAACGACGGGTTTACCGATACGGTCTATATCCTATTGCCGCTATGGGCCGCCGAGTTTGGGCTGTCCCACGCGCAAGTCGGGTTGCTGAAGACATTTATCAGCCTCGCCATGTCGGCCTTCCAAATTCCAGCCGGTTTCGTCGCCGAAAAAGTAGGCGAGCGACCTATTCTAGTGTTGGGAACGGTGCTGGTCGGGTTGGGGTTCGTGCTATTGGGGTTCGCTGAAGGCTTTATCATGTTGGCCGTCTGCCTGTGCTTGAGCGGCTTCGGCGCCAGCGCCCAGCATCCCTTGGCATCCGCACTGATTTCCAAGGCCTATGAAGGCGGGCCGCGCCGGGCCGCGCTCGGGACCTATAACTTCGGCGGTGATTTGGGCAAGATCGTGGCGCCTGTCAGCGTTGCCGCGGTCGCCGGTGCTTTTGGCTGGCGCACCGGTACCATCGCTCATGGCATCGTCGGTATGTTCGCCGCATTGGCGATTTATTTCGTGTTGCGCCGCGCCGGCGCCGGTGGACGCCGGTCGGCCTGTAGTGCCAAGGCGGAGGGGGAGGCCGAGGGGAAGGCCAGGGGGAAGGCCGGAGAAAAGAAAGTTTTAGGCAAGCGGGGATGGGGAATCCGTGACCGGACCGGCTTCACGGCGCTTTCCGTGATCTCGATGATTGATACAAGCTCGCGCACTGGTTTCCTCACCTTTCTGCCGTTTCTGTTGATCGGCAAGGGCGTGGAGACCGAAACCGTGGGGTTTGCCCTGGCCTTGGTTCTGGGGGGCGGCGCGGCGGGTAAATTGGTCTGCGGGTTCATTGCCGAACGGGTCGGCATCATGCGCACCGTTGTCGCCACTGAAGTCGGCACCGTGGTGCTGATCGTCGCGGTAATTTTTGCGCCGTTGGTGCCAACGTTGATCATGCTGCCGTTCTTGGGTGTCGTCCTCAACGGCACCTCATCGGTGCTTTACGGCACCATGGGAGATTTCGTCGAGGCCGACAGTCAGGCTCGGGCATTCGGGCTGTTCTATACGTTGGGCATCGGTGCCAGTGCCGCGGCGCCTTTTGCTTATGGCCTGCTCAGTGATCAATGGGGGCTTCACGCAGCGCTCAGTGTGGTGCCGGTGATGGTGTTGTTGATCTTGCCTATCTGTCTTGTGCTGCGCGCGTCATTGGCCAACGTAGCGGTAACTAAAACAATGCCCCTCGAACCAAATTTAGGCCGATGAGCAATAACGAAACCAACAAGAGCTTGCGGAAGGTTTCCTGATTAATCTTGCTCCGGATTACCTCGCCGAGCCAAATGCCGATCATCCCTGCAATACATGCAAAGGCCGAGAGCGGCGCAGTTTGCGCGTTCAATAAACCATTGTGCCAGTATGCGAGAGCCAGCGGGACGGATCCGATGAACCAAATCAAGCCGACTGTCTGAATCCATGTCTCTTTGTCCAACTTCAACAATACAAACAACATCAGCATTGGTGGTCCCCAGATGGCGGTCAGCCCGCCAAGGAGTCCGCCCACTGTCCCAGCTACGGGGCCAGTCCACCGTTCGACGGTTGGCGAGAGGGGATGTTCGCGGGGTTTTATCAAGTTCATTGCCGCGAATGCCGCCATAAATACACCCAAAATAGTCAGGAGCGTGCTGCCATCCAGCGTGACAAGTAACACCGCACCAATAAATAAACTGATGACGAAACACACGATCATCGGCCAAAACCTCAGGAACGGTTCTTTCCAGTTATGAGACGTGGCGGACTGCCAAATATTGGTGACCAAATTTGGGATAACCATGGTGACGAACGCGGTTTGTGGGTCCACGAAATGGATCATAACGGCGATAGCAATTATTGGCAGACCGATCCCCGTGACGCCTTTGGAAAAGCCGCCGAGGCCAACGCCAATGCTGACGGCTGTGAGAACTTCAAAGCTGTAGCCGAACGTTACCCGCAGCAGTCGTCCGGCGTATGCAGGCCCGGATGGCCACAGCAATCCCCCAACCAGAAGTCCGCATGGTCATGACAGAACCGCGTGTCACCGCCGACCATGGGCATGAACAAGTGATGCCAATTGCGGCAGATGTCGAGTTCCATTTTGACCCATTTCAACGGGTCATTGGCATAGTGTTTCCAGTATTCGCCGGCAACATTGATGCCGGGCACGGCCGGAATCCAGCTTTCCTGAAGCCACAAATCAGGATCGCCGTGTTTCGCCGCCAGTTTGCGGATTTCCGGGTCATCCAGGGCCAAGAGCCGGCCGTCTTCAATCACCGGCTCATTGTCGCCTTCGCGTTCCGCCATATATGTCGGGAAATAGAGATGCAGATGCCAATGGCCGACCTTTAGCCCTTCGCGCGCCGCACGGCGCTCGTCCATGGACGAAATGATCGTCCCGAAACCAATATGGATGACGCCCGAGCGCACGCGCTCGTACAGGCAATTGACCAGGCCTGAGGGGAAATCCTTTCTGGGCCGGTGAATGTGCGGATTGGTGCCGATGGAAGCTTCCCACCAGTGCATGATGCCGGGTGACGGCATGCCCGGATACTGGATGTCGGCGCATTCCGCCATCAGGGCGCGCAGTTTATCGCCGAACTCGCCGCCTTCGTTGATTTCCGTAATCTTCGAGTTTTCGATTTTCAATTGCGTCCAGTCGACGGGCGCGATGTGGTTGGTGGTGCCGGCGATAACGCCGTTGCCGTCTTCCTTGCCGGGCAGGAAAATCCACGGTCGACCGGTGACATGACCAGGCAGGTAGGTCTTGGCGAAATGCGGGTTATCGGTCCAGGTTTTGGTGATCAAATCCCAATTATAGTTCTCGCGTTTCGCATCATAATATTCAGCGTGGTTGGTAAACTCGATATCCGTGCCTTCCGGGTCGGTGATCCGCACCCGCTTGGCCGACCGCACCCGATTCCAGGTCCATTGGTCGATGGCTTCCAGCAATTCATAAGGCATGGCATGCGCCGGGGACGCCAGGATTTCAGGCGTGATGAAGGGCATGCGTTGAATTTTCACATCGTCGTCAACTAAGATCGGGCCGCCGTAACCCCAGAGAATTTTATCGTACTGACCGCTTTTCGCGAGTTCCCCCCACGTGTCCATCCATTCGGCCAATTCCTTGGTCCGGTACAAGTAATAGTCGACTTCGTCGGCGCCGACCCATTGTGGAATGGGGCCGCGATCAGCGTGCTTGATTTCATACTTGCAGCCATATTTTTCGAGAATTTTTTTGCATGCCTCGACGACCAATTCGTCGTGCCAATTGTCGACCCGGAGCAATACCCGCTCACCGGGCTGCAGGTCCCAGGCGGCATGGAGGCCTTGGTTGTAAGGACGCTGCGCAACCAATTCCAAATAGGGCAACAGCTGATCGACGCTGGTCACATCGAAGTAGGGCGGGCAACGCGGCGGCCGGGTCTCCAACAATGGTGGTTTTTCGAACTGTGGTCTGCCTGTGATGCCCATGGCCGGGTCTCTCCCTTGAAAATATCGATCCCCAAATCGCCGCCAGATTGAAGCATTCCTGACGGGTCTCGGCAAACCAGGCGTCTCGGATGTTCCACGGTGCGAAAATTTGGTTCCTTGATCCAAAATCTATAGAGCTATATAGTTCTTTTAAGAATCCGGTGGAACACCGGCGACGGGAGGCAATATTGGAACTAGCCAGACTGGCAAATACGCTGAGCGACGGGCGGCGCCCGACGGGCGTGCGCGCACCGAAGTACCAGTTGCTGTCGGACGGCATCATGCAGGCCATTGAGACGGGTGAATTGAAGCCGGGCGACCGATTGCCGGGCGAATCCGAGATGGCGCAGATCCTACCGTTCAGTCTGGGTACCGTACAAAAAGCGCTCTCGCATCTGGCCGATCGTGGCGCCGTTGTCCGCCGACACGGCAGCGGGACCTTCGTTGCCGACGCGCCGTCCCAACTGCATGATCTGTGGCATTTTCGTTTTCTGGGCGATGACGGGCAAACCGTCCTACCGGTGTTTACGCGGGTGACCAAGGTAGCCGAAGTCGCGACGGGTGGCGCATGGACGGATTTTTTGGGCCATGAGGCTAATCATCTTCGCATCGATCGCGATGTCGATGTGAACCATGAGTTCAAGGCCGTGGCGCGGATGTTCCTGACCGGCCAGCGGTTCAGCGAATTGGCGTCCGAGCCGCCGGCCGCTCTCGACAATATGAATATTCGCGCATTGCTCAGGCAGCGCTTCGACGCGCCGACATTGCGCATAGTTGAACAGGTCGGTGCAGAGGCACTTCCTGATGACATCGCACGGATGCTGGGTTTGGATATCGGGGCCAACGGCCTCGTCCTGCATATCCAAGGCTACGGCTTTCGCGACGCGCCACTGAGCTATCAAGTGGTCTATATCCCCCCTGACACGCGGCGGCTTGAACTGCTACCGCAAAAGCCCTGACGAACGGAGAGCACGATGCCGCATTCAACATATCTGCCGGAAAAAATGGGTCACGCCACGGTCTCACCCACCGGCGCTTTTGAGGCCGGGTCTTATCAGGAATTTACCGTGACTTATACGGCCGGCTATTTCGGCATCGACGATACTGGGTCGATCAAGCTGGTGCACCGGTTCGCTTCGGATATGGGTCGGCCGCAGTTTACCGACCCGAAAGCGCCAAACTACACGACGGTGGAAGCGTCGAACGGTGCCATCTTGCACATCGAATATGACATGAAGCGAAATATCAGGCCCTGGGATAAAACGCTTTATATCAAGGTCGTGCGGGGTTTTCTCAGGGTCGATGACCAAATCATCATTCGTTTTGGTGATCGCCGTGAAGGCTCGCCGGGCATCCGCATCCAGACCTTTTGCGAAGACACTTTCGAGTTCCGGGTGCTGGTTGATGCCATCGCGACGTATAATTACGTGGAACTGCCCGAACAGCCGATCATTTCAATCATTCCCGGCCCGCCGGCGAATTACAAAGCCATCATGCCGACCCAGCAGCGCGTCGGGCAGAAATTCAAATTGCGCCTAAAGGGTGAAGACCGTTGGGGAAATCCGTCCAATCAATGCGACAGCACGTTTGTTTTGAAAGCGTCCGCGCCCGTCGACGGCCTGCCCGATACCGTGTCGTTCCGTTCCGGTGAATTCTCAGCCATAGTCGATGGATTGAGCGTCGGTGCGCCGGGTGATCTGACCATTAATTTGGTTGATGCCGACGGCAATTCGGTATGCACATCGAATCCCATGCGGGTGACAGCAGAGGCCGATTTGCTGCCCTATTGGGGTGATCTGCACGGCCAGTCGGAAGAAACCATCGGCACAAACTCGGCGCGGGATTTCTATAATTTTGCCCGCGACAAAGCCTTCCTTGATGTTTGTGTTCATCAGGGCAATGACTTCCAAATCACCACGGCATTTTGGGAGCACCTCAACGAGCTTTCCGCTGAGTTCACCAAGGACGATGAATTTATCGTCTTCCCCGGTTGGGAATGGTCGGGCAATACCGGGCTCGGCGGTGACCGCAACGTGTTGCACATGAACGAAGGCCGCCA
Source organism: Rhodospirillaceae bacterium (assembly GCA_018665815.1). Classification (GTDB taxonomy): domain Bacteria; phylum Pseudomonadota; class Alphaproteobacteria; order Rhodospirillales; family Casp-alpha2; genus UBA3470. The sequence continues at coordinate 29,766 of JABJBP010000007.1, read as the reverse complement.
AATTCACAGGTCCTCGCATGCGCTGGTTGATGATTTGTCGGACGTGGATACCGATTCCAATTGCGCCGCCGACCTGTTCGAAGATTTGAAAGGTGAGGATTGCACGGTGTTTGCGCATATCGGCGGGCGGTACGCCGATATCAAGATCGCCCACGATGACCGATTGGAGCGCGCCGTTGAGGTGCACTCAGCCTGGGGAACATTTGAATGGCTGATCACCGATGCTTTCGAGCAGGGCTACCGAGTCGGCATCGTCTCAAATTCCGACGGCCACAAGGGGCGTCCCGGCGCGTCTCATCCGGGCTCGACCAAGTTTGGCGCCTACGGCGGCCTGACCTGCAACTTGTCGCCTGAATTCACCCGCGCCGGGATTATGGAGGCGCTTAAAAAACGCCATCATTACGGCACCACCGGCAACCGCGTCGTTTTGGACACCCGTGCCGTCTTCGACAATCCGGCGGAACTGTTTTCCGATGATCCGAACCTGGGTGACGCCACCTCCAAGATGGCCGACGAGGCGATGATGGGGGACATCCTGAAATCTGGCGACGACGAGGTCACCTTCAAGATCGATATCCATGCCTCCGCACCCATCGAGCGCATCGACATCCGCAACGGTTTGGAGACTGAGGAAATTTTCCGGCCCTACGCCGAGGCGGATCTCGGCCGGCGCATTCGGGTGCTCTGGGAAGGATCGGAATATCGGGGCCGGGGCCGCGAGACGGTCTGGGACGGCTCGGCGGAATTGGATGGCAACAGTTTTGAGCGCCTTGATCCGATCAACCGTTACAACATCGACAAACGCTTCGAGCAGACCGGTGACAACCGCCTCGATTGGGCGGCATTAACGACCGGTGGGTTCGGTGGGTTCGATGCCTGGTTGGGTGGCGCGGACGCCGGAACCTTGAAGATCGACACGGATTTGATCAAAGAAGAAATCGCCATCAAGGACATCGGTTACGATGAAATGATTTTTGCCAACGGCGGTATCGATCGGCGCATCCGGATTTTCCGCCTGCCCGATGAGAACCCGCACCGCGCGCTGACGCTGGAACGCCGAATGAAATTGGCCGGTGATCGCGATAACGCGCTTTATGTCCGTATTACCCAGGAGGACGGCCACTTTATCTGGTCGAGCCCCATATACATTTTCCGCTGAGGAACGCCCGGAGGAACACCCCATGGGAACGGTCACAAGTCTACACGGCACCACCCCCGCTGAGATTTTTCAAAGCGGGTTGGAGAACTTAGATGATATCGATTCGGTTGCCGTTTCGGTGTTGTGGAAAGACGGTACGGTGACGGCAGGTTGGTCGAATATGGATATGGCGCGCCTCGCCTTGCTGGTTCTGGCCTTGGATGAACAGCAGCGCCGGATGAACTTTCAACAAGATGATGAGTAAGCGGCCATGCGATTAACGGATGCAGAACAAGCGATTTTGGCCGGCGAGCAAGGGGAAGCCCGCCGCCGTGCCCTGGCGCAGCAAATTGAGATCGGCGATTTTTTCGATGCCGAGGATTTTGTCGAGGTCGCCCAAGCGCACATTATGGCGGACACGGAAAGCCTGGGAGAAGCCGGCGTTGCCTTTATGGAAGAACTGGCCGCACTGCCGCCTGATCAGACACGCGTTGTAATCCCCACCATCACCGATCCGCGCGGTGCCGACTTCAACGCCTATGAGCGGATCAGCCACGATGAGGCGTATGTTGCCTTGGAACGTCGCGCCGACACGGCGTTTCGGGCGCTTGGCATATTGATGACGGATACCTGCATTAACTACCAAACAATGATGCCGCCGGTCCTGGGCGAGCACCTGGCGATGGGCGACACGGGCGTCGTGATTTATTCAAATTCTGTCCAGGGTGCCAGGACCAACTATGAAGGCGGGCCATCGGCCCTGGCCGCCGCCATGACAGGCCGCACGCCGCGTTATGGTTTTCATTTGGATCAACACCGTCGCGGCACTGCACGCTTCGTGCTTGAACACCGGCCCTGCAATTGGACCGAGTGGGGGGCGCTCGGTGGCATGATCGGGCGCCAGATGGGGTCGTATTTTCAGGTGCCCGTGATTGACGGCGTTACGGGGCCGGCGCCGACTTCCGATGACCTGAAGCATTTCGGCGCGGCGTTGGCGAGTTTCGGGTCAACGGCATTGTTCCACATGATTGGCGTCACGCCGGAAGCGCCCGATCTCAAGACTGTGTTCGACGGCATGCCGCCCGAGCCAGTTGTGTTCGGTACCGGTGATTTTGAGAGCTTCCTAGGCGAGTACGGTGGTGATGACGACGCCTTGGATGTGGTGGTGTTCGCCGCCCCGCAATTGTCGCTTTTAGAGATGCAGAAATGCGCTGACCTGCTGCGTGGCCAACAGATTGACCCGGATGTCGCCGTGCTGATTGCGACCAATCCGGAAAACAAAAACGCGTCGGACCGAATGGGCCTGACGGCGGCGATGGAGGATGCCGGCGCGGTGGTATTGGAAGGCGTGTGCTTCTATCAGATGCACGCCCGCGAACTGGGCGAGGCCAACGGCTGGACCCAATTGATGACGAACTCGGCGAAACTCACCAACATCATCGGCGGCTACGGCTATAAACCCGTGCTAGCCGATATGGAGCGTTGTATTGCGTCCGCCGTGGCGGGGAGGGTAGTGAAATGAGCGCGGTCATTTTGAAAGGCCACGCCGGCATCGGCCCCGCGGCCAGCGGTATTGCGCTGGTCGCCGATGACAACTTCTCGGCGCGCTATGACCTAGACCGGATCAAAGGTGTGTTTTCTAGGCCCGCGCACAAGCTCTGCGGCGAGAATTATGTCGGCAAAATGCTGGTCTTGAACATCGCTAAGGGCGGCGTGGCGACGGCCTGGATGCTGCACGAAATGGCATCGCGCAAGATGGCGCCGGCGGCATTGTTGTTGAATTACGCCAACCCAATCATCGCCCAAGGCGCTGCTTTTGCCGCGTTCCCATTGATTGACCGCTTCGAGAGCGACATCACTCAGGCCATTCAAACGGGCGACCACGTGCATGTCGATCCGGCCAGTGGCCAAGTGACGATCGAAAAGGCTGCCGGATGAGCCGTGCCTTCGATCATTTGGTGTTGGCGGTGAATGACTTGGACAAGGCCGCCCGGTTTTATGAGGCCATCGGCTTCACCCTGACGCCGCCGGCCCAACACCCGTTTGGGACCGGTAACCGGCTGGCGCAGTTGCAGGGTTGTTTCCTGGAAGTGCTTTCGGTCACCGAACCCGAAAACGTCCCCGAAGCCGAACCGGGCAGTTTCAGCTTCGGCGCTTACAACCGGGACTTCCTGGCTCGCCGCCAGGGCATGAGTATGATGGTTCTGCAAACCACCACCGCTGCCGCCGACCGCGATGACTTCAAAGCCGCCGGGCTCGATACGTACGAAATGTTCGATTTTTCTCGCGACGCCGCGTTGCCCGATGGCAGTACGGCGACGGTGGGTTTCACCTTGGCTTTCGCGACAGTGCCTGAATTGCCCGACGCTGTCGCCTTCACCTGCCAGCAATGGCGCCCGGACCTGTTTTGGAAGCCGGAATATCAAAATCATGCCAACGGCGCGGTGACGATTTCAGAAATGTTTATGGTTGCCGATGACGGCGCCGCACCGGCGAAACTGCTGAACGGTCTTGATCTCGACCCGATCGGCGGAAAGACAAGCGTGATTACGCCAGAGGCTTTTGCCGCACGCTTTGCCGGCGCCGAGATCGCATCGAGTTATGCCGGTTTTCGAGTTGCCGTGAGCGATATGGAAGCGGCCCGGACGTGTCTGGAAGAAAACCGCGTTGCCTATGAGGAAACCGCCGAAACGATTTGGATTACTCCGGCGGCGGGGTTCGGCTGCGTGATCGAATTCGCGCCCCACAGAGGAGACGGATAAGTGAGCGAAGAAACATTTACGGTTTCCGTGTGGCGTGGCGACGATGAGGTCGGGCGCTATCAGGACTACGAAGTGCCGCGCATGGAGAGCCAGACCGTGCTCGATGTGATCACCTATATCCAGCGCCGCCTGGACCCGAACTTGAGTTACCGGTTTGCGTGCCGGGTGGGCGTTTGCGGCTCATGCGCCATGACGGTCAATGGAAAGCCGCGCTGGACGTGCCGCACGCACGTCTCGAAGGTAATTGAGGACGGTCGCCTTGAAGTCGCGCCGCTCAGAAACCTTAAGGTCATTAAAGACCTGTCTGTAGACATGACGGATTTCTTTGATAAATGGGCGAAGGCGGAAGCCCGATTTGTTGGCGGTTCGACCCGCCACGATGATTTCGCCAAAGTTTCCCCCGACGACAAGCGCCGCCAGGAGGCCAGCGCCGGGATCGAGTGCATCGGCTGCGGGGTTTGTTATGCGACTTGCGATGTCGTCGCGTGGAATACGGAATACTTAGGCCCGGCAGCATTGAACCGGGCCTGGACCTTGATCAACGACGAACGGGACACGGGCCGACTATCACGCCTGAAGGCTGTATCGGGAACCGGCGGCTGTCAGGCGTGTCATTCCCAACAAGGCTGCGTTGAGCGCTGCCCGAAGCATCTCAATCCGACGGCGTCCATTGCCGGGTTGAAGCGGGCCACGGCCATGGCCGCGCTGAAGGGGGAGCTGAAATGATCGAGGAAACGGCAGTGCCCTCGAACCCACAAACCGAAGCCCGGCTCTGGTTGGCGCAGCGCGTCAGCGCCATGGTTCTCGCGCTTTGTATTGTCGTTCATCTGGCGACCATCATCATGGCCGTCCAAGGCGGCCTATCGGCGGCCGAAATCGTCGGTCGCGTTGGCGGCAGTGAAGTTTGGTTGGTGTTCTACGGTGTCTTCGTGCTGGCCATCACGGTTCATGCGCCCATCGGTTTGCGCGCCATCTTGAATGAGATGACCAAGCTCTCCATGGGCCGGATCAATCTGTTGTGTTTCCTGGCCGCCGTCATGCTGGGTTATTTGGGGCTCAAGGTGGCGATCCGTTTTTACATGTTGGGAGGCGCGTGATGAAAACCTCGCACCGCGATCATCCCAACTATTGGGCGTTTGTCGTGCACCGGGTATCGGGCATCGCGCTGGCGCTATTTCTGCCGGTGCATTTCCAGGTGCTGTATTTGGCGATCAAAAAGGCCTCGGTCTTTGATGGCTTTTTGGTCTGGGCCGAGATGCCCATGGTGAAGGTCGCCGAGACCGTGCTGATTGTTTTGCTAGCCGCCCACATGACCGGTGGGCTGCGCCTGTTGGCCGTTGAGTTCCTGCCGTGGCGTGATGGCCAAAAGACCATCGTCGCGCTGAGCGCGGGTGTGAGCCTATTCATTGGATTGGTGTATTTATTGAATGCCGCCTGAAGTTTACATCTTGGTGTTGGGCGCCTTTCTGGCCGCCTTTGTCGTGGGGGCGGCCGGGTTTGGTGATGCGCTGGCCGCCGCCGCCGTGTGGCTTCATGTCTTCGAGCCCTCCGTCGCTGCGCCCCTCATCGTCATGACCGGGTTGACCATCCATGTCATCGCCCTGGCCCGATTATACAAGGAATTGGATTTCAAATTCCTGGTACCGTTCTTAGGCTTGGGCGCGCTGGGGGTGCCCATTGGGACGTGGCTTCTTTCACAGATTGCAGCCGAGCCCTTCCGACTGGCCGTGGGCGCATTATTATTTCTCTATGGCGCGGGCCTATTAGCGATGCGCAATCCACCGGTTCTCAAGGCCGGCGGCAAATTTCTTGATGCCATCGCCGGCGGGATTGGTGGTGTGCTGGGCGGTCTGGCCGGGATGTCGGGCGCCATTCCCGCTGTCTGGTGCGGGCTTCGCGGATGGCCCAAGCAACAGGCACGCGGCGTCGCCCAACCCTACATTCTAGCCATGCATATTCTTTCGCTGGCCTCCATGGCCTGGGCCGGCTTGGTGACCTGGGAAACCGCCACGCGTTTTTTGTGGGGCTTGCCGGCGATCATTGTCGGCACGGTCATCGGGATCGCGCTTTACCGCCGCCTGAACGAACAACTTTTCCGTCGTCTGGTGCTGGCCATGCTGGCCGTCTCCGGATTGACGCTGGTGATTTGAGGAGAACACGACATGACACCTGATCTCGATGCAGTCGAAGAAGCCGCCAAGCGGCTCTACATCCAAGCCCTGAAAGTGCTGCCCGACGATATCAAGGAAGGATTCCAGCGCCTCGATGCGTCGGAAACCGACCCGACAGGCAAAAGCATCCTGGCGACGATGATCCAGAATATCGCGGTCGCCGAGGAAACGGATAATCTTTTATGCCAGGACACCGGTATTCCCATCTACAACGTGACCATTGGGCGCGACGTTGATGTCGATGGCTACGCGCTGAAGCAGGCGATCCGCAAGGGCTGTGAGCGGGCCACCAAGGAATACCCGCTGCGCTCATCCGTCGTCCATCCGATCACCCGGGAAAACGAACACACATCGTGCGGCCGAAAGGTGCCAGTGATCGGCATCGATTTTTCCGATGCCGGCGAGGTGTTGGAAATTGAGATGGTGCCGAAAGGCTCGGGTTCGGAGAACGGCTCATTTTTGAAGATGTGCATCCCTGCCGATGGTGTCGATGGCATCAAGACTTTCGTCATCGACAAAGTCATGGAAGCCGGCGGCAAGGTCTGTCCGCCGACGATTGTCGGCGTCGGTGTCGGCGGCACGTCTGATCTTTGCACCAAGTTGGCCAAGGTTGCGGCGACCCGGCCCCTGGGCTCGGTCTGTGACGATCCCATGGGCGCCGAACTGGAACGCACGCTTTCCGATGCGGTGAACAGCCTGGGCATCGGCCCGCAAGGTTTGGGCGGTGATTCCACCGCGTTCTCCGTGCAGGTTGAGACGGCGGCCACCCATATCACCATGAACCCGGTGGCGGTCAACATCATGTGCCATTCGGCCAGGCGGGCGCGGGCAACCTTTACGCCGGCCGGCGTCGAGTTCGGATTTTAAGGGAGACATGATCAATGACCCATCATGAAATCACTATGCCGTGCACGGAATCCGATATCCGCCAGATTAAAGCCGGCGACACGGTCACCTTGCAAGATTGGTTGTTCGGTATCCGTGATGCCACGCAAATCCACATGTTCGACCATGGCCGTGAGATCCGACTCGATTTGAAAGGCCACGCGGTCATTCACACCGCACCCAACGTCCGCAAGGTGCCGGTCTCGAACAGCTGCCCAACGGGCTATGAAAGTGTCTGCATTGGGACCACCACGTCGATGCGCATGGAACGCTTCTCGCGCCCGTTGATGGAACGCGAAGGGGTCAGGATAATTATCGGCAAGGGTGGGCTCGGCGAAGACTCGCGCCAAGCGTTTCAAGACCTAGGTGGTGTTTATCTGGCGATTATTGGTGGCACCGCGGCCTTGGAGACCACCTGGATTGAACAGATCACCGATATCGATATGGATGATTTGAACCCGGAAAGCCTCTGGCAGTTCAAGATCAAGGATTTCGGGCCGCTACTGGTGGCCATGGATAGCCACGGCGGATCGCTCTATGACAAGGTTAAGGAAACCATGACCGATCGGCGCGCCGAGGTCTTGGCGAAAATGGGCGTCGGCGCATGAGTTCAATCGATATCCCGACAATTGAGACCGACGTTCTGGTGCTGGGCTCGGGCGGTGCCGGGTTATTCGGCGTGTTGCATATCTTGCAAGGTAACCCGGATTTGGATGTCACCGTCGCGGTCAAGGGTTTGTTCGGTAAGACCGGCTGCACGCGGATGGTCCAAGGCGGCTACAACGTCGCCCTGGCGCCGGGCGATTCTACTGAGCGCCATTTCATGGATACCATTGAGGGCGGCAAGTGGCTGAACAACCAGGAACTGGCATGGAAGCTGGTGGTCGAGGCGCAGGTCCGTATCCGCGAGCTCGAAAACGAACTGGGATGCTATTTCGACCGCAACCCGGACGGCACCGTTCACCAAAAAGCCTTCGCTGGACAGACCTTTGACCGGACCGTCCACAAGGGCGATCTGACCGGCATCGAGATTATCAACCGCCTGGCCGAGCAGGTTTGGGCGAAAGGTGTGCGGCGTCTGGAAGATCATCGGGCCATCGAGCTGATCAAAACCCCCGACGGCTCCGCGATCTCTGGTGTCTTGATGAACGACATGCGCACCGGCGCGTTTTCCTTTGTCCGCGCCAAAGCTGTGCTGGTCGGTACCGGCGGTGGGCCGACCATGTACAAGTACCACACCCCATCGGGCGACAAGAGCTGCGACGGCTTGGCCATGCTCATGCGCGCCGGCTTAGGTCTCCGTGATATGGAAATGGTGCAGTTCCACCCGACCGGCCTGATTGCCGGCCCCGATACGCGGATCACCGGAACCATCATCGAAGAAGGCCTCCGTGGTTTCGGCGGTTACTTGTTGGGCGGCGACGAGCAGCGGTTCATGCACAAATACGATGAGCGGAATGAGCGCGCGACCCGCGATATCGTCAGCCGTGGCATGTTTACCGAAATGCGGGCCGGCAATGTTGGTGCCAACGGTGGGCTCTATATCACCATGGCGCACCTCGACCCGCCCGAGGTCCGGCGATTGTTCAAGGGCATGGTTGAGCGCTGCGCCGATTGTGGCTTTGATTTGGTGTCGGGCAATGTCGAGGTCGTGCCCACCGCGCATTACATGATGGGCGGCGTCGAGTTCAACGTCGATTGCTCCACTGAAATTGAAGGCCTGTTTGCCGCCGGCGAAGATACCGGTGGCGTGCACGGTGCCAATCGGTTGGGCGGCAACGGGGTCGCCAATTCCACCGTCTTCGGCGGCCTGGCCGGCGATGCCATCGCAGAATGGATGCCCGGCGCCGGCGCGCGCCGGGAACCCGATCTCGAAGCCATCGATGCCTCCATCGGGCGATGCCGCGCACCGTTTTCCAAGCGGCCCGGCGATATGAACGGCATTCGCGAACGGCTTTATGATTTGATGTGGGAAGACGCCGGCATCATCCGCGACGCCGCCAGTCTGACGCGCGCCAAGGACGGCCTAGCCGACCTGGAGGCCGAGTTGGACGAAAGTGGCATTGATGCGACGAACCTCGCTTATAACCTGACTTGGCACGACTGGATGAACCTCAAAAACCTGATGTTGACCAGCCGCTCCATTGTCGCCGGTGCCGAAGCCCGGGAAGATTCCCGCGGCGCGCATTTCCGCGAAGATTTCCCCGAAGCCCGTGATATCGAGAATTCCTGGTTCACCAAGGTCGTGCTCAATGGCGAGACCATCGAAACGTCGCGCGTGCCGGTCGAGTTCACCCGAGTGAGGCCGGGCGAAACGCTGTTGGATGAAAGTCTCGCCTAACCCAAACACCTGAACTTCTGCAATGCTCGGCGCACGGAGGCGCTCAATGCCCCGTCGTGCCTTGAGAGAAAATGTCGGCAATCAGGACTTGCTTAAAGTGACGCATGTGCGCGAGGTCGCGAAGCGCATGGCCGAGCGCCATGTCGCCGCTGAGCTTCGGGGTCGTGTCGCTGCGCGACTTCCCGGGCAGCGAAATGGCGGCCTTCGAGAAGGAATTGGATTTCGAGGATAAGCTCTGGGAAGAAATCTAACCCGCTGGCAGCACCCGATAGCCGTACTCCATGGCCGCCCGGGTCAGCCATTCCCAAAAGAATGCGGCATAGGAGCGGTTGACGTAAAGATCGAAGGTCTCGTCTGCAGTGCAATCGATGGTCACGCCGATGTGCCCGATCAGGCTTTCGGCGCAGTGCCCCGTGGGGAAGGCACTGGCGTGGAGATCAAGTGGGCAGCCCTTGGCTAAGATATCGCGAACCCGGGGGCCGGTGAGCCGCAGGACCAACCGGCCCTGGCCAACATCATTGACGGCGGCGGCGTCTGACAAGGCCGGCAGGGCATCTTCAGTCGCCACCAACCATCGGTCGGGGCCGAGCCAGAGGACGCGGGTGCCTTGCGAGGCGCGTGTTTCGCCGGCGCTCATGGGTAACGGCAGGCCGATGGCATGGCGGACCTGAGACGGGAATTCTGCGTCCCGAATATCGCCGGCGACGTGCAGGATCTGCAGGCCTTGGCGTTCGGTGATGGTGACGCCCGGCCCGGCGGGCTGGTCGGCGCCGAAGTCGCCGGGCTGAGCGATGCCGTTAAGGGCGGATTGCATGGGGGATGTATCAGCCACGGAGACGTTCTCCCGCCGGGTCAATGAAGATGGGGTCGGTGACGGTGACCGCCACGCTTTGCTTGGTCAGTGGGGAATGGGCCTGCAAGGTGTCGCCGATGCGGGCCCGGCCGTTGGCCAGGATGCCCAAACCGATGGGATGGCCGAGATTGGGGCTCATGCATTGCGAGGTGACCTCGCCAAGCCTGGGTATGGGCGTCTTGGCGCCGGTGTCTGCGATGATCTGGGCGCCGCGAGGAATGCGTGAGCGCCCGTTAACTGGGATCAGGCCGACCAATTGTTGGCGGCCTTCTCCGTTCAAGCCTTCGCGGCCCGCCAGGACGTGGCCGACGAATGGCTTTTGGCTCGACATCATTTTGCCGAAGCCCAAGTCCGCCGCCGTTGTCCGGCCGTTCAATTCGCCGCCGACGACATGACCTTTCTCAATGCGCAGGATGTTCATGGCTTCCGAGCCATAAGGAATGATGTCGTCCGCAGCGCCGGCTTCCAATAGGGCTTCCCACACGGCCAGTGCGTGGCCCGGTGCCATGTTGATCTCATAGGCCTGCTCGCCGGAAAAACTGATCCGGTATAGCCGGGCGGCCGCGCCGGCGATATGGGTTTCCTGGAAGCCCATGAACGGCAAGGCGACGTCACTAACGTCACCTTCGGTGACACACTCCAGAACGGCCCGCGCCCGAGGTCCGGCCAGGGCGATGCCAGTCCAGTCGTCGGTGACGGAAATCATCCGGACATCCAATTCCGGCCATTCAACCTGAGCAAGGTATTCCAGATGCGTCATCACGGCACCGGCATGCAGTGTCGTCGTCGTGATTAGGAAACGGTGTTCGGCGATGCGGGTCACGGTGCCGTCGTCGAAAACAATGCCGTCGTCGCGCAGCATTACCCCATAGCGGCATTTGCCGACGGCCAGTTTGGCGAAACCGTTGATGTAGACACGGTTTAGGAATTCCGCCGCGTCCTTGCCCTGCAGATCGATTTTGCCGAGCGTCGAGACGTCAACGATGCCGACTTTTTCGCGCACATGCTTGGCCTCGCGGAGATACGCCTCCTCTAGGGTTTCGCCACCTTGTGGGTAGGCTTGGGCACGCATCCAGTAGCCGGCGGTGGTGAACGGCGCGCCGTGATCTTTGTGCCATTGATACAGCGGGCTCAGCCTTGTCGGTGATACGTGGTCATGGCTGTCGGCGCCGGCGATGGCACCCATGGGGATCGGCGTGAATGGTTGGCGGAAGGTTGTGGTGCCGACGGCGGGAATGGCTTCACATCGGCGCCCGGCCATCAGGGCCAATCCGTTGACGTTCGAGGTCCGGCCTTGGTCGGTGCCCATGCCCAGTGTCGTATAGCGCTTCAAATGTTCGACGGAGCGGTAGCCTTCGCGGTATGCGAGACCGACGTCGTCGGCAGTGACATCGTTCTGCAAATCCAGGAACCGCTTGCCGTGCAGAAAGTCCGGCAACGGCACGGCCCAGAGCGCACGTGGTCGGAGTTCGGGTTCAGTGCCGCAAGTTGGCGCAGCCATTGCGGCAGCTTCGAATCCGGCTTGGCTGGCCGCCTTGGCGCCGGCAGTGAAGCCTTCGCTCAGGCATTCGGACAAATCAAACGATCCGTTCGCCGCGCCGGCCGAGCGTTCGCGTTGAAAGGATCGGTCGGGGACAAAGGCAGTGAGATCGTCGTCATAGCGCAGCTTGCCGCGCGATTGGGAGAATAGATGCACGCTGGGTGACCAGCCCCCGGAGACAGCCACCAGATCACACAGAATATCATGCGGCTCGCCGGTGACGTCCGCGCCGTCCTCGTTGAGTGCCATGACAGTGACGCTGTTGACTGCATGATTGCCAAGCGCGGCGACGACAGCGTGGCCCGTCAGAACACCGATCCCGGCGTCTTTGGCGCGGGTCAGATCGCCGGCGGGCGGCTCGTTGCGGGCATCAATGATGGCTTGGATTTCAATGCCGGCGGCTTGTAGGTCGACGGCGGCGGCATAGGCTGAGGAATTGTTGGTGAACACGACGGTCCGCTCGCCGGCCCGCACACCAAACTGATTGGCATAGGTTTGTGCCGCGGACGCCAGCATGACCCCAGGCCGATCGTTACCGGCGAAGATCAACGGCCGTTCGATGGCACCGGTGGTCAGCACGACCTCTTGGGCACGGACCTGCCACAGCCGGTGGCGGGGTTCATGGTTCTCCGGGGCGATCTTGTGATCGGCGACCCGTTCATCAAGGACGACCATGTTGTGATCGTAATACGCCGTCGCCGTCGTGCGGTTGAGCACGGTGACGTTTTCAAGACGGCCCAGTTCGGTCGCCGTATCGCGCACCCAATCCATAGCGGGCCGGGAGTCGATGGTTTGCGGTTGTGAGCGCAGCGCGCCGCCGAACGTGTCGTTTTCATCACACAGCACAACCCTGGCGCCACTGCGCCCCGCCACCAGTGCTGTTGCCAAGCCAGCCGGGCCGCCGCCGCAAACCAAAACGTCGCAATGGGCAAACCGGTGCGCGTAGTCATCCGGGTCCGGCTCGGTGGGTGTTTTGCCCATGCCGGCGATATGGCGGATGAAGTGCTCGTACATCGGCCAGAGCTTCGCCGGCCACATGAAGGTTTTGTAATAGAATCCGGCGGGGAACAATTTATGCAGCACCGCATTGATGGCGCCGATATCAAACTTCAGGCTGGGCCAACGGTTTTGACTTGTGGCGACAAGACCATCGTAAAGTTCAATCCGTGTCGCCGGGATGTTGGGCTCGGTCCTGGCACCTTGGCGCAATTGAACGAGCGCGTTGGGTTCTTCGACGCCGGCGCCGAAGATGCCGCGCGGGCGGTGATATTTGAAGCTGCGCCCGACCAGACGCACGCCATTGGCCAGCAGCGCCGAAGCCAAGGTGTCGCCGCAGTGGCCCTGATAGGATTTGCCGTCGAAGGTGAAGGTCAGGGGCTTGGTGCGGTCAATGCCCCCGCCGTCCGCATTACGGAACGCTTGGCCAGTCATTTACCGCCTCCGCCTAAGTGTTCGTGAGGGCCGGCGGTAGCGATGATTTCGTGGGTGGTGACGTCGCGGCGCACCTTCACGAAACGCCGGCAGCCGGCGGCGTGATGCCACAACTCATCATGCGGACCGCGCGGATTGCCGCGAAGATAGACGTGTTCGTACCATTCTGTCTCAGTGGCGGTATCTAAACTGGGACGAGTCAACGTCGCGTCGCCGGCGTAGGAAAATTCGGTCTGGGCGCGCGGTCCACACCAAGGGCATTTGATTTCCAACATCTCTCAATCCCTCTCAGTGCGCGCCGGGCGTCGGCCCGGCCCCGTGTTCATCGATCATGTGGCCCTGCTGGAACCGTTCCAGGCGATACTGGCCATTGAGTTCATGGGGCTCGTCATTGGCGATGGTGTGGGCGAAGACCCAAGCCGAGCCCGGCGTCGCCTTGAAGCCGCCGTAACACCAGCCGCCGTTGATGTAGAAGCCTTTGGTCGGGGTTTTTGAGATAATCGGGCTGCCGTCCATGGACATATCCATGACCCCGCCCCAGGTGCGCATCAGGCGCAATCGGCTGAACGACGGGAACATTGTGATGACGGATGAGACGACGTCTTCGATGCGCGGGAAATTGCCGCGCTGGGCATATGAATTGTAAAAATCCAGATCGCCGCCCATGACCAGCTCGCCCTTGTCGGATTGTGAGATATAGCAATGCACGGCGCCCGATGTGATCACCGTATCGAGGCACGGTTTGACGGGTTCCGAGACCATGGCTTGCAGAACGTGTGATTCGATTGGCAGCCGCATACCCGCCATGGTGGCCAAATGCCCGGTATGGCCAGCCACCGCGATGCCGACTTTCTTGGCCTTGATGGCGCCGCGTGTCGTTTGTACGCCGGTGATCTGCCCATTTGATATATCCAGGCCCGTAACCTCGCAATTTTGGATGATGTCGACGCCCCGGGCATCGGCGGCGCGGGCGTACCCCCAGGCGACGCCATCGTGGCGTGCGGTGCCGCCACGCGGTTGCAGCAAGCCGCCCTTGATGGGGAAGCGCGCATCGGCTGAGCAATCCAGATGTGGGGCGCGGGCCTTAATTTCGGCGGGGTTCAGGAGCATCGCATCCGAGCCGTTCAAGATCATTGCATTTCCGCGCCGCTGAAAAGCATCAACCTGGGCATCGGAATGGGCGAGATTGATGACGCCGCGCTGTGAGAACATGACGTTGAAGTTCAGATCCTGGCTCATGGTTTCCCAGAGCTTCAGGGAATGTTCGTAAAACAACTCATTTTCAGTGCGCTCATAATTGGCGCGAACGATGGTTGTGTTACGCCCCGTGTTGCCGCCACCCAGCCAGCCTTTCTCAAGCACCGCGATATTGGTGATGCCGTGGTTCTTAGCCAGGTAATAAGCGGTGCCCAAACCGTGTCCGCCGGCCCCGATGATGATGACGTCATATTCGGGCTTGGGCTCAGGGCTGCGCCAGGCCTGGGGCCAGTTTTTGTGGCCGGTCAACGCGTTTCGGGCCAGGGAAAAGATGGAATAACGGGTCACAGGGCTTGTCCTTAAGTCCACAGGTTCAAAGAACGTTCGGATGTTTCGATATCGTAGAGTCCAGCCAACCAATCTTGAGCCTCGTCAGCGTGGCCGCCATGGGCGGCCAGCGCCAGGAATTTTTCGTCCAAAGCGTCTCGGCTCATGGGTTTTGACGGCGCACCGATGGCAACCGAGTTGAAGGCGTCAAAGGTCCGACCATCGGTTGTCGTGATGATGACACGGGCGCATTCCGGGCCAATCTCCCCGGCTTCGGATTGGGTTGTCAGGGTCTCATCTTCGATCATTCGGACCTTCGCCATGGCTTTGATCAAGCGCTCATCGGCGAGAAGCTCAGCGCGCAACTCTTCCACACCAAAGCGGCCGAAGGTGAGCAGGCAGCCGATGATATAGGGCATCGAAAATTGCGCTTCGGTGACGGCCGCGGGTGACGGGAAGGCCAGAGAGAAATTAACCAGGTTGGGCACCCCGCAGATGACTGCCTCAATGGCGTAGCCGTTCAAACCTTCTGTCCGCATGAGATCACCTACCGCTTCAGCCGCCGCGTGGGCTGCAGAACAGCAGGGGAAAGGTTTGATGAAAATGCCGGGATCAAGCAGCGAATAATCTTTACCCAATTGATCGAAAGTGACCGGGTCGAACGTGCCATCGTTGATGACCTGCGCCAGCCCTCGGGAATCCTCGATGATATCCAAGGCCACGGTGATGCCGCGTCCGGCCAGTAGGGCGGCGTTCAGTCCTGCCGCCGCAGCCTGGCCGTTGAGTACGGGTTTGGCATCACTGCCGAGTGTCGCGCGAACACCGTTTGCGCCGGCGGTAGACAGGGCAACGGCCCGGCCTGCGGTTTCGCCGTCCAGACCCAGAACTCTTGCCGCCCCGGCCGCCGCGCCGATGGTGCCTAACACCGAGGTGGCCCACCAGCCACGCATATAGAAGCTATTGGAAAACGCCTTGCCGAGCCCGTATTCGACTTCCAGCCCACAGATTAGGCCGGCGAGAACTTTCTGGCCATCGGCGCCAGACAAGGCGGCTGCGGCCAACACGGCCGGGGCCACCGTCGCTGAACCGTGCGCGATGCCGGCATAACACGTGTCATCAAAATCCAACACATGCGCGGCGACACCGTTGGCCATTGCTGCGCCCGACGCCGTCGTGAAGGTATCCGTGCCAATGATGCGGCATCGGCCGTCGCCGTATTCGTCTGCCACATGTGCACGCAAAGTGGTGGCGATATCAGTGGCCGCGCCGCCGAGGGTGCAACCGATGACATCAACCAGGCATTGGATGCCTTGGCGGCGCACGGTTTCCGGCGCATCACCCAGGCTAAAACCTGAAAGCCATTCGCCGGCAATTTGACAGGCCGGAACACGGGACATGAAAGCGTACTCCTGTTATCCACAGGATTATTGACGGTGTGGTCGAGATTGTCATAACATTAATAAAATTATTGATAATAATTAATTTAAATTATTTATGGTCAAAACCGAACCTCATGATCCGATGATCGATCCGCAAGGGTTGGTGATGTTCTTGGCCGTCGCCGAGACCGGGTCCATGACCCTGGCGGCGCGTCGCCTGGGGCTCACGCAATCAGCGGTTTCGCAAGCCATGGCACGCCTGGAATCCAGCCTGGGCATGGCGCTATTGAATCGTGCTTGCCGCCCTCTTGGGGTTACACCGGCGGGCACAGCATTGCTTGAAGGCGGCCAAGAATACCTGGCCGCTGGCAATCGGTTGAGTGACACGGTGCGCCGTGCCGCCGAGACCGAGGCGCCGGCGATGCGGCTGGGATTGGTCGACTCGTTCGCCGCTACGGTCGGTCCGGCATTGATCCGGCAACTTCGGCGTCATGCGGAAAGGATTTCGGTTTGGTCGGGGATCACGCCCAATCTGATGAGCGATCTGGCGGAACGCCGTCTGGACATGATTATCTCAACGGAAACCCGCGCGCCCAGCGGTATGCGGTGCCGGCCCATCGTTACCGAGCCGTTCGTGCTCATCGTGCCCGCTCAATTGGCCGGCGGCGCGGCGAAGCCTCGGCTCAGCGATTTGGCGAATAACCATCCATTGGTCCGCTACTCCATTCGATCTCACATCGGTGTTCAGGCTGAAGCGATTCTGACAGCGCGCGGCATTGACGCGCCGCGCTCATTGGAGTTCGACGGCTCGGATGCGGTTCTGCCCATGGTCGCGGCCGGTTTGGGTTGGGCCATCACAACACCATTGTGCCTCGTGCATGGGCGGGGGTTCGCAAAACATTTGGCCATCCTGCCCCTTGATGGGGAGGGGCAGGATGGCGCGGCCCGCACCTTGCATCTCATTGGCAAGCCGGCCGATCCGTTGTTCGATCTTACGGCTGACCACGCCTGCGCCATCAGCGATGAAATGATCGCCGGCCCAGTCAAGGTTATGGCACCCTTCGCCGCTGAGCGGATGGTGGTCCACGGGAAAGCCGCAAATTCGAATTCAACGACATGAACAATACAGACGCACCGCTGGGAACACATGAAGGAGTAGAACCATGCCGCAAGAACGATTGAGTTTCACAGGCGCCGCCGGCCATGAGCTTGCCGGGCGCCTGGATTTACCGGATGACCGCGAGCCCAGAAATTACGTCTTGTTTGCGCATTGCTTCACGGGCTCAAAAGATGTCCTTGCCGGGGTGCGGATCGCCAAGGCTTTGTGGCTTCGCGGGTTTGCCGTGTTCCGGTTCGATTTCACCGGTCTCGGTGACAGCGAAGGCGATTTCGCCAACACCACGTTCTCAACCAACGTCGCTGATCTGGTCGCAGCCTCGGCCTTTCTGCGCGACAATTACAACGCGCCCAGAATGTTGATCGGCCACAGCCTGGGCGGCGCCGCGGTACTTGCCGCGGCCGGCAATATTCCCGAGGCCCGCGCCATTTGCACCATCGGCGCGCCGGCCGACCCCGAACACGTCGCTCATCATTTTTCCGAGGCGCGTGGCGAGATTGAGGCGTCTGGCGAAGCGAATGTCGAAATTGGCGGGCGTCCCTTTAAAATCAAGAAATCCTTTATCGACGACATCGAGGGCCATAGCTTGGGCGAGGCCATACGCGACATGCAAAAGGCACTGTTGATTTTCCACAGCCCCATTGACGACGTCGTCGGAATCGAAAATGCCGCGCAGATTTACGGCGCCGCGCGCCATCCCAAAAGCTTTGTCTGCCTGGACGGTGCCGATCACATGCTGACCAGCCGTGCCGACGCCTACTACGTCGCCGAAGTGATCAGCGGTTGGGCGCACCGGTATGACAATGACCGGCGGCAAAAGGAAAGGTAAGAGTGGTTGACCCTAAGACGACCACGTTGGTTTGAACTCGCGAAATTCCATCGGCGCACTATCAGCTGGAATATATGTTTGTTGAAATGACAGCGGTTGGTCCTTGGGCCCAAAACCTAGAATTTGACAGATCAGTCCGCGCGCGCCGGAGGGAAGATCAAGGCGAAGACAGATTTGATCGGGGATAACGCAACAGACCACACGGTTGTTCGTACGCACGGTTGGCATATCGAACATCCGCTGAATGACAGCGCTTAAATGAACGCCCTCAAGCGCATCCGGACTGAGGTCCAGGATGGGCGAGAACTGGCTGCCCAAGAGATAGAAGCAGCTGATCGCCTGAAATTTATCGCCGACATCAATCTCACGAACGATCCTGACGTAGTGATCTTCGCCGCCCAGGAAGCGGCTCCAAGCACCTTGTTGATGGACACGATCGATCTTAATGACCCGGCTGAATACCGGAAGAATTGAATTATCATCCTCATCGATGAAACGGAATTGCCAGAGATCGAAAATTTCCTGGGACCGGTCGGCGATTTCCGTGCCGCGCCGTTGGGTCCGCTTGACGATCCCAAGCTCCGAAAGGTTGCGAAGGGCCTGTTGAATAGTTCCCAGACTGAACGGTAGCTCCTGCGCCAGCGCGGCCTCGGCCGGCAATCGATCGCCGGGCTTAAGCCTGCCTTCGTCGATCATGGTCAAAATCGTCTCGGACAACTGGCGATATTTCGGCAGCTTCTTTTCACCGCCCTCAAAGACGCTCAAACGCTTGGAAATGCTGGCCACAATTGAAGACACAGGTATTTTCCCACAGCTTAGATGAAAGAATAATACTATATATTTAATTGTAATGTATATATAAAAAAAATATAGTTTTTTAGATTCATCCGCAACGGACGATATGTGTTGTCTGGCATGCCTAGGGAGATTTTAAATTGTTAAATGAAAACAAATTGTTCATTGGTGGCGAATGGTGTGCGGGAAACCAGGGTGAGGTTCGAGATGTGATCAATCCAGCCACTGGCGAGGCCGTCACCGTGGTTGCGCGTGCCGATGCATCGGATCTGGATCGCGCCCTTGAAACCTCGGCTGATGGTTTTGCGCGATGGCGTGCCACATCGCCGTGGGAACGCTCAAAAATACTGGCGCGCTCGGCACGGTTGATCGAAGAACGTATCTCCGATTTGGCGCATGGCATGACGCTTGAGCAAGGCAAGCCGCTTCTTGAATCGCGGATGGAGCTGGATCGGACCGTTGATGTTTTCGAATGGTGCGCGGCGGAAAGTGTCCGCACCTATGGACGGTTGTTACCGCAACGCGCGCCCGGGTTCCGCCAGACGACGCTGAAGGAACCGATCGGCCCCGTCGCCGGGTTCTCGCCATGGAATTTCCCCGCCGTCATGACAGCACGCAAAATTGCCGCCGCCCTGGGCGCCGGGTGTTCGATCATCATCAAGCCTTCGGAAGAGGCGCCTGGGGTCGCGGTCGGCATTGTCAAAGCCTGTCAGGACGCAGGCGTCCCGGACGGCGTACTTAATCTGGTGTTTGGCGATTCCGCCATGGTTTCGGAATATTTGATCCGCTCGCCAATCATCAAAAAGATATCGCTGACGGGGTCGGTGGCGGTCGGCAAAATCCTGAGCCGCATGGCCGGTGAATTGTTGAAACCGGCGACCATGGAATTGGGCGGACACGCGCCGGTTTTGGTGTTTGGCGATGCCGATCCGGAAAAGGCCGCTGAAATGACTGCCGGCTTTAAGTTCCGCAATGCCGGTCAGGTCTGTTTGGGTGTTAGCCGAATTTTCGTTCACGAGTCCATTTATCAACGCTTCCTCGATCGGTTTGTCGAATGCGCGCGTAACCTGAAGGTCGGTGACGGTATGGATGAAGGCGTGACCATGGGCCCGATGGCCAATGAGCGCGGCGTCAGCGCCATGGAGCGACTGATGGCGGATGCTGTTGATGGCGGTGCCAAGACGGTGCTCGGGGGCAACCGGATCGGTAACCAGGGATGTTTTTGGGAGCCGACCGTCCTCAACGAGCTTTCAGACAGTTCCGCGATCATGACCGAAGAGCCTTTTGGGCCCATTGCGCCGGTCGTGCCGTTCTCGTCGTTCGACGAGGCGCTTGAACGGGCCAATGGCCTGGATCTTGGCCTTGCGGCTTATGCCTTCACGCGGTCTTTGGATACGGCAACCAACGTCGCCGATGGCCTGGAAGCGGGTTGGATCGGCATCAACAATTTCTCACCGGCGTTAGCGGAAGCGCCGTTCGGCGGCATGAAGGACAGCGGTTTCGGCTACGAAGGCGGCCCCGAGGGCTTTAACGCCTATTGCCAGACCAAGTTCGTCAGCCAGGCCAATATGGACGACTAGCGCTGACCTTGAAATCGCATCACGATATATCCAGAACCGGCGAATGAATTTTCCGCCGATCATCACAACAGGTGGAAGTAAAAATGACAGACGTCGCATT
This sequence comes from Rhodospirillaceae bacterium, assembly GCA_018665815.1. Taxonomy (GTDB): domain Bacteria; phylum Pseudomonadota; class Alphaproteobacteria; order Rhodospirillales; family Casp-alpha2; genus UBA3470. The sequence continues at coordinate 9,321 of JABJBP010000007.1, read as the reverse complement.
TATCGGATTGGGCGCCATGGGAATAGCCATGGCGCGCAATATTGTTGAGGGCGGCCACACGGTTGTAGGTTTCGACACGTCGGAAGCGGCAATGGAACAGCACGTCGCCAATGGTGGCGTGTCCGCACCGTCGGCAACCGAAGCAGTCCGGGGTGCAAAAATTATCATCACCATGCTGCCCATCGGCGCCGTCGTGCAGACAGTCTTGCTGGGTCCGCCGGGCGCGGTTGAGAACATTGATGCCGGCGCCATCGTCATTGATATGTCGACCATTCACCCGTCTGATACGGATGACATCAGAGACGGCCTCAAAGCCCATGACGTACGCATGATCGACGCGCCGGTGGGGCGCACCTCAGTCCAAGCAGAAACCGGCACGTTGCTGATCATGGCGGGCGGGGATAGTGCCGATATTGAAGAGGTGCGGCCGGTCCTTGAGTGCATGGGCGACTTGATCATCGATTGCGGCGGCCCCGGCATGGGGTCCCGTATGAAGATCACCAACAACTTGATGACCACCGTCCTCAACGTGTTGACGGCAGAGGTGCTGACGCTCGGCGAAGCCACCGGACTTGACCGCGATCTGGCGATTGAGGTGATGAGCGGCACCGCGGCGGGGCTTGGGCATATGTCGACGACGTATCCGGCGAAAGTCCTAAAAGATGACCTGACGCCGGCGTTCATGATCGATTTGGCGCGAAAGGATCTGGGGATCGCCATCGAAATGGCAGAAAAAACCGGCGTGCCCTTGGCCCTGGCTGAAAACGCCGACACGGTTTATGCCGACGCCCAAAGCGCGGGACGCGGCGCCGAAGACTGGACCGCAATCTACGCGATGATGCGCGAAAAACAAATTTCCTGAGCGCTAGGTCCGGACTTATTCACGTTCCTTGTCGAACACGTCTTTGACGAACGGCATGGATTTCCAATCCGGGTCGGGCGGGGAATAGTTTTCGCGCGGTGAGTATACGGAAGACTTTTCCGTTGCCAGTTTTGGGATGTACCTCGGACAATTCGTGTAGATGTATTCCGCGCGTACGCGGATCATGCGTTTGGCGCCGGGCAAGCCTTCGATGGCCTCCGGACGGTCGTCGATTTGCGCGTGGCCGTTGATGCGAAGCCGCCCGGCATTATTGAAGGTCTTGCCGTCGAAGCGGACGAATAACAGACCGACGCGTGGATTGCGGAGAATGTTGCCGAGGCTCCGGTACATCCTGTTGCCATCGTAATCGGGCCAGGCGAGCGTGTTGTCGCCGGTCACACGAACGAACCCAGGCTCACCCCCCTTGAACGAGCTATCGACGCTTTCGTCCGCCGCCGTGGACAGAAAAAAGAACGGCGACGTCTCGATGCATTCGCGGTCTTCCGCGTTGAACGCTCGGCGCATGCGGTTGTCGGCCAACCGGTCGGGCACGTCGCGGCCTTCATAGCGGTCCTGCAGTTCGCGCATCCCTTCGTGATAGAATTCCATTGTCGATCTCCTCATGTGAATGCGCCCATCTCAGATGTCGTCATCTTCTAGCATACATTGAGATATGAATGACTTTTCACTATGTGTTTGACAGGAGACATTGTTTTAACGAGCCTTCGCAACTTAGCCGCAGGCTAAAGTAAAATAACGAGCTTTTTAGGGAGAGGGAAGCACGCTAATGGATATTGAGAATAGGGAGCCCAAGGGCAGGTGATTTCGGTCCCGCTAGAGACTAAACTTACGATTTTCTGTGCGCCACAATCGCCGCGATGGCGGCCGCCGCTAAACGCGCTTCGGGCGGGTCGGCGCGGGATGTCAGAACGATGGGGACTTTCGCGCCGAGCACGATGCCGGCGGCCAGGCCGCTCATGAAGTAGACCATCATCTTGAACAGCGCGTTGCCGGTCTCAATGTTGGGGACGACTAAGATGTCGGCGTTGCCGGCGACCGCATTGTCGATGCCTTTGAGTTTTGCAGCATCGGGAGAGACGGCGTTATCGAACGCGAAGGGGCCCTCGACATGGGCGCCTTCAACCTCGCCCGATTTGGCGCGTTTGACGACCTCGGCAGCCGTAACGCTCGACGGCATGGAGGCAATGACCGACTCGGTGCCCGATAACAGCGCGACCTTCGGCTCAGTGTTGCCTAACGCATGCGCTAAATCGACGGCGTTGCGGGTGATGTGCATCAGGGTCTCTTCGTCGGGGGCCACATTCACTGCCCCGTCGGTGATCATCAGGACGCGGTCGCGGCCTGGAATGGTCATGTGGAAGATGTGACTGAGGCGCCGACCGATACGCAGCCCGGTTTGCTTGTTGACGACGGCTTTCATCAGGGCGTCGGTGTGGACGTGGCCTTTCATCAAGGCGGTGGCGTCGCCGTCATGGGCCAGCTTCACGGCGGCGGCGGATGCGCTGTCATCGCCGGCGGTGTTGATGATTTCGATGTTGGAAATATCCCAGCTCAGCGTTTCAGCGAGAGATTTGATGGTGCTGCTGTCGCCGACCAGGACCGGTTCAATGAGCCCGGCGTCAGTGGCTTGTTTGGCGCTTTCCAGGGCGACCGCGTTGTCGGCGCCGGCGACGGCCATGCGGACGGGCGGATTGCCTTTTGCGAATTCAAGCAAATAGGGCGGGACTTCGAAAGGAGTTGTGCTCAGCATGACTGGGTATTCCTTTCGGTCGCTTTGATCCTGGATGAAAAGCCTGGGAACGGCGTGATTTAAAACGGTTGGAGAGGAGCCGATAAACGTATCGGCTCCTCTCGCAAAGTTCCGTTTAGACGGCTGATTTTTGAGGCCGCATGTCGTCGGCGCTGATGCCGGCGACGGCGACCGGGGTGGTCATCGCATCGCGACGGAACGGCTCACCCAGTTCTTGATTGAGGATCACCTCAATGAAGGTGGTTTCGCCGTTCATCTGAGCTTCGACACCGGCTTTCAAAGCGCTCGTCAGCTCGGCCTGGGTGCGGACCGTGACACCCTTGAGGCCGCAACCGTCGGCAACTTTAGCATAGCTCAGATTGGGGTTGAGCTCAGTGCCGACGAAGTTGTCGTGGTACCAGAGGATCGTGTTGCGTTTTTCAGCGCCCCACTGGTAGTTACGGAAAATGACCATGGTAATCGCCGGCCAGTCGTCACGGCCGATGGAGGTCATTTCGTTCATCGAGATGCCGAAGGCGCCGTCGCCGGCGAAGCCGATGACCGGTGTGTCCGGGCAGCCGATTTTCGCGCCGATGATCGACGGGAAACCATAGCCACAAGGACCGAACAAGCCCGGTGCCAGGTACTTTCGGCCCTTCTCGAAGGTCGGGTAGGCGTTCCCGATGGCACAGTTGTTGCCGATATCCGACGAGATGATGGCATCCTTCGGCAAGCCGCCTTGAATGGCGCGCCAGGCCTGGCGAGGCGTCATGTGTTCGGGCTCGCGGGTCACACAATCGGCGTTCCAGGTGGTGCCTTCATCATCTTCTTCGTGATCGAGGCTCGAAAGAGTCTGCAACCAAGCCGATTTCGCCTGATGGATGGTGGCTTTGCGATCCTCGCGGCCGGCGTTGCCGGCATCCGCGGAGAGCTGATCAAGGATTTGCTGGGCGACCAATTTGGCGTCACCGCAGATAGCAACCGTCACGTCCTTGGTCAGGCCGATGCGGTCGGAGTTGATGTCGACCTGGATGATCGCCGCATCTTTCGGCCAGTAGTCGATGCCATAGCCGGGCAATGTCGAGAACGGATTGAGGCGCGTGCCCAAGGCCAATACGACGTCGGCCTTGGCGATCAATTCCATGGCGGCCTTTGAGCCGTTGTAGCCCAAGGGGCCGGCGGCCAGGGGGTGGCTGCCGGGGAAGCTGTCATTATGCTGGTAGCCGCTACAGACGGGCGAGTCGAGACGCTCCGCCAATGCGATGCAATCAGGGATCGCGCCGCCGATGACGACGCCGGCACCGGACAGGATGACCGGGAATTTTGCGCCGGACAGCAACTTGGCAGCTTCGGAAATTGCTGCGGCGCCGCCGGACGGCCGCTCCAGGCGGACGATCTGCGGCAGTTCAACATCAATGACCTGGGTCCAGAAATCACGGGGCACGTTAATCTGTGCCGGGGCGGAGCCACGGATGGCTTTTTCGATCACGCGGTTCAGAACTTCTGGAATACGGTGCGCGGCGCGGACTTCTTCTTGGTAGCAGACCATGTCGGCGAACAGGTTCATCTGCTCGATTTCCTGGAACCCGCCTTGGCCCATGGTTTTGTTGGCGGCCTGCGGGGTCACCAACAGCATCGGGGTGTGGTTCCAATAAGCGGTTTTAATGGGCGTCACCAGACCGGTGATGCCGGGGCCGTTCTGGGCAATGGCCATGGCCATCTTACCGGTTGAACGGGTGTAGCCGTCGGCCATCATCCCGGCGTTAATTTCATGGGCGCAATCCCAGAATGTGATGCCAGCGGCCGGAAAAATATCCGAGATCGGCATCATCGCCGATCCGATAATTCCAAATCCGTGTTCGATACCGTGCATTTGGAGGACCTTCACAAAGGCCTCTTCGGTTGTCATCTTCATGATCGTGGTTCCTTCACTGTCAAACGGGGTTTAATTTTTTATTATCTCAATAATGAGACTTAAAATCTCGTGTAATGGGACATTAATGATAAAAACCATAAGCCTTATCATTTGTCAAGATACATTTAAAATATGAGACGAATTGTCCTGATAAATGAAATATTGCTGATTTTCAAAGGGCAATTCGTCTCAATCTGTTATTAGGCGCTCAGCGTATCCTTCGGATCGTGGTAATCGTAGCCAAGATCCCGTGCCACGGCTTCGTAGGTCACTTTTCCTTCCAGGACGCTGAGGCCGGCGAGCAGGTGGGCGTCATCAAGTAGGGCTTGTTTGTAGCCCTTGTCAGCAATCGCCAAGATGAACGGCAAGGTGACGTTGTTGAGCGCGTAGGTCGATGTGCGGGCCACGGCGCCGGGCATGTTGGCGACGCAATAGTGGACGACCTCATCGATAATATAGGTCGGATCCGAATGGGTGGTTGCCTTCGATGTCTCGAAGCAGCCGCCTTGGTCGATGGCGACGTCAACCAGCACCGAGCCGGCGCGCATTGCCGAGATATGCTCCCTGGTCACCAATTTCGGCGCCGCAGCACCGGGCACCAAAACCCCGCCAATAACGAGATCGGCTTCCAGAACTTGTTCCTCGATCGCCAGAGCCGTCGAATAAAGCGTCTTGATGGATTGACCAAACCGAACGACAAGAGACCGCATGGTATCAACATTGCGGTCCAGGATTGTCACATCGGCACCAAGACCGACGGCCATGTAAGCAGCGTTCTCGCCAACGACACCGCCGCCGATGATCACCACCTTGGCCGGTGCGACACCCGGGACACCGCCCAGCAACACACCGCGCCCACCGGCTTCCTTTTCCAGGCAATGGGCGCCGGCCTGGATCGACATGCGGCCGGCAACCTGGGACATGGGCGCCAATAACGGCAGCCCCCGATTGACATCGGTGACGGTTTCATAGGCGATGCACACCGCGCCACTATCAACCAAGTCCTTGGTTTGTTCAGGGTCCGGCGCCAGATGCAGATAGGTGAACAGGATCTGGCCTTCACGCAACATCTTGCGTTCGACGGCTTGCGGTTCTTTGACTTTGACGATCATATCCGCCCGGGCGAACACGTCTTCGGCGCTGCCGATGATCTCCGCACCGGCAGCGATATAATCGTCATCGCTCGATCCAATACCAGTACCGGCACTGGTTTCGACGATGACCTTGTGGCCATGGTGAACGGCTTCGCGAACACTGGTGGGCGTCATGCCGACCCGGTACTCGTGATTTTTTATCTCCTTGGGAACCCCGATCAGCATTGCTGTCACTCCTCGGCGTTTGTGGTTGTTTCTTTAATCAAATGAATATGGCACGGGCCCCTCCCGTTGGCGCCAGTGTCGTACTCATTGGTCTAGGGTGTTGGCTGGTGCCCCGGTAGAACCAGATTGTCAGATTTCACCGGGCCAGGGTTGGGCTGCTCAATCAAGCACTACGCTGATGTTTATCGATGATTTCGGCAAGCTTGTGGATACCGGGGCCGATACGGTCCGTCGGGATCGATGAAAATCCCAATCGCAGGAAGTTCTGAGGCGGGTTTTCTGATCCGAAATGGACCGTGCCGGGCTCAATGAGAACGCCTTCGGCTTCCGCCGCGCGGCTCAGTTCGACGGCGTTGATGCTTTCCGGAATCCGAAGCCAGATACTCGTCCCGCCAAATGTCGGCATACGTGTCGAATCCGGGAAATATTTTTTTAACGCGGCGCCCATTTCCTGCCACCGTTCCCGGTATACGCGCTGCAGGCGATGGACCAACGTATCGTGGTGGCCAAGCGATAAGAACAATGCAGCGGTTCTTTGATTGTTGGTGGGGGCATGGCGCAGCATTAGGCGACGCAGCGCCCGTGCCTCGGCAATCAGTTCGGCCGGCGCGACCAGATAACCCAATCGCAAACCGGGAAACAGTGATTTCGAGAAGCTACCGACGTAGATGACGCGGCCATCCGTATCCAACGTTTTCAGGGCCGGCGTCGGATCGCTGACATAATTGGTTTCGGCCTCGTAGTCATCTTCAATAATGACGAAGTCATGCTCAGCAGCATACTTCAGCAATTCTTGCCGACGTTCCAAGGGCATTGTCGCCGTTGATGGAAATTGATGGCTTGGTGTCGTGTAGACATAATTGACGTCATGCAGCCGGAAATCCACGGGCAAACCCCGATCATCGACAGGCAGCAATTTCATTTGTCCCGTCTTCAACGCGATGATGTTTCGTGCGTCCGGGTACCCTGGTTCCTCCATGGCAACTGTCGTCTCGGCGCTCATCAGCAGGCTGGCGAGTATGTAAAGTGCGTTTTGAGCACCGAGCGTGATGAGGATTTCGTTGGTGTCGGCATAGATGCCCCGGCGCGGCAAAAGACGGGTGCGGATTTGCTCAACGAGCATCGGGTCGTCGTTTTCACGGGCGTCGCTGGTCCAGGCATCCATGCCCTTTCGACCTAGCGCTTGGCGCGAGCACTCCCGCCAGGCACCGATGGGGAACAACTCTTGATCGACTTGTCCATAAATGAACGGGAACCGGTAGGCGCGCCAGTCCAGCGGTTTCACGATATTTTCCTGCAAAGATGGCCGGACTCTGAAGCGCTCAGGCCATGCCGGGCGGTCCAATGATTCCTGTTCAATCCGTGGGCCAGATGGGGCGCGACCATCGAGAATGGTCGGATCCACATAAAATCCGCTTCGTTCGCGCGCCGTCAGATATCCATCATCTACCAGTCCTTGATAGGTAAGAACGATGGTATTGCGCGAAACGCCTAGTATTTGAGCCATGCGGCGGCTTGATGGCAGAGGTTCACCCGACGGGATGCGGCCTTCGAGGATGGAGGAGACCAGCATCTCGCGGATTTGCGATTGAAGGCTGGCATTTTCGGCGCGGCGCAAATGAAAAAGACTGTCGCGCATGGTCCCTGGCACACCGTTATTCGGTCAATTGGCCCTACGATGGAGCCAATAAAGCAGACTACGTTTAATATTGCGTTGCGTAAAGCTGGGGGGCTTTGCGTGGGGCGGCCTATAAAGTTTAACCGACCCGGTCGGTAGTGGCGATCAAATGCATTTGATGCCCATCCAATTCCGAGGTCAGGGAGGAAAGCACTATGCAGTTCACGGCCAATTCATTGGAACAACATTGGATGCCGTTCACCGGCAACCGCGACTTCAAGGAAAGCCCCAGGATCATCGTCAAAGGTGAAGGCGTTTATCTGACGGATCATAAGGGTGGCACAATTTTGGATGGGTCTTCGGGGCTGTTCTGTTGTCCGCTGGGCCATGGCCGCAAGGAGATCGCCGAGGCGGTCTACCAGCAACTCCTCAACAATGACTATGCGTCGCCCTTTCAGACGTCGACACCAGGCACCTTCGAATTGGCACAGAAGGTTGCGCGGATTACGCCCGATCCGATCAACCATGTGTTCTTCGTCAATTCCGGCTCGGAATCGATCGATACAGCGCTGAAGATGTGCATGGCTTACCACCGGGCACGTGGCGACGGACACCGAACGCGATTTGTTTCACGCGAACGCGCCTACCACGGCGTTAACATCGGCGGCGTTTCTTTGGCCGGCATGGTCAAAAATCGCGAGACCTTTACCAGCGTCATGCCGAATGTCGTCTGTATGCGTCATACATGGAATCCGGATGAATTGTTCGTACGTGGCCAACCCGAATCCGGTGTTGAGCTTGCGGATGATTTGGCACGGTTCTGTGAAACCTACGGCGGCTCAACCATCGCTGCGGTCTTTGTTGAGCCCATCGCCGGTTCGACAGGCGTGCTGGTTCCGCCGAAAGGATACCTCAATCGGCTCCGCGAAATTTGCGATGAGCATGGCATTTTACTTGTGTTCGATGAGGTCATCACTGGTTTTGGCCGCTTGGGGGCACCCTTTGCCTCACAGGCCTTCGACGTGATTCCCGATATCATGACCATGGCAAAAGCCATCACCAATGGTTGCCAGCCGATGGGCGCCGTGGCCGCCAAGGATGAAATTTACACGACGATCACCGAAGCCTCGCCGGAGAACGCCATCGAGTTTTTCCATGGCTATACCTATTCCGGTCACCCTGCGGCATGTGCCGCCGGCAATGCTGTTCAAGATATCTATGTAGCCGAGGACTCGTTCCAGAAATCGGCTGATCTTTCAGAATACTTCCTGGATGGTTTGTTTAGTCTTCGTGATATCGAAAGCGTCAAGGATATCAGAGGTTATGGCCTCTTGGGTGGTGTCGAGATGCATCCAAAAGGCGGGCCCGGCGCGCGCGGTACCCAAGCCCAGAAGGATATGTTCTGGAACGGCATGCACATCAAGTTCACCGGTGACACGGCTTGTGTGGCGCCACCGTTTATTGCCGAGAAGACGCACATTGATGAATTGGTGGATAAGCTCCGGATGACCTTGGAGAACGCCTGAACAAAAACCTCCCCAAGAAAATAGCAGAAAACTCGGGGCGGTTTCGGCCGCCCTGTTTATTTGGTGCGATCCTCAATAGGTGAGGATTTAAGACAATAATTCGTGGGCGTAGTTACTGCGTTCCGTCTTCGCGTTTACCAAAGAGAAAGGTGATGTTCATTCTTCGATTTTCGAAGCCGTCCCTAAATTGGATTGTCCGTCGTCATATAAATTGGAACAATCAACGGCCTGATCTAAAGGAGGATCTGGCTCATCTGGTTGATAACATTAAGCGGCGTATTTGCGGTATTGCAAGCGCCGGGTTTCCATCGTTTTCCGTTTGATCCTTTCT
>JABJBP010000050.1 GCA_018665815.1 Rhodospirillaceae bacterium | reverse complement strand
CGAAAATTTCTCCATTTAGCCGGCAAAACCAGCCTGCAGACCAACGATCACCTATTCATTTCAATAGGTTATGTTCGAATTTTAAATTCGCACCCACTGTTGCGATAAAATGAAATTTCCGTAATTTCACACGTGAAACTACTGGATTGGCACGCTTAGTCGTCGCGGTGAGTCTTCTCCATACGTTCATGGCGCTCTTGTGCTTCCAGACTCATTGTCGCGATGGGCCGAGCTTCGAGACGGGAAAGGTTGATCGGCTCATGAGTCTCCTCACAAAAGCCGTAATCGCCCTCTTCGATGCGGCTCAGCGCCTCATCAATTTTGCCGATTAATTTTCGGGCGCGATCACGCGTCCGCAATTCCAATGAGCGTTCGGTTTCAACGGATGCCCGATCAGCGATGTCGGCCTCAACGATGCCACCTTCCTGCAAATGTTGCAGTGTGGTGTTGGACTCTTCGACGAGTTCAGTCCGCCAGGTCAGCAATTTCTGACGAAAGAATTCCACCATGCGCGGATTCATGAACTCTTCGTCGTCGGAAGGTTTGTAATCCGGCAGCAAAGTTACGTTCATCCTGAGGGTCACTCCGTTTTATTGATTTTGAGCGCCGCGAATATAGGTGCGCCGCCTCGCTGCCGCAAGCCCATTTTACGTCATTGTTTTGGGAGCTTAAAATATTGAAAAAAAAGAGAGATATTCAAACGGTCGAGAAATGACGATCCGTTTCTCACGCGTTGCGGCTATATTTCGCGATCTCAACCTCTGCCCGAAGTTCAATCTCTTGAATAATCTCATTTATTTTCGGATCCTGGCTATCAACCCGCTTTTGGCGCAATCGTTGGGCTAGCTCGGTCAGTTTTTCCTTCGAGAAGGCACCAGTAAGCACGCCAATCTGCAAATCTTCCAGTCGCTCAAGTAGATCGTCACCATAATTCATCAATTGACGCCGCGCCGGGCGGTCATCCGTTGGGTCAGCTGTTGCCTGGGCCGCAAGAATACCATCCACGCCACCTATCGGTGCAGCCTCTCCCCCACCGGGCGATGCTGGCGTTGATTGAGTTTCCATAAGGTTGTCGGCGAAGGAACTTCCAGCACCGGCCTTCGGCTTTTTCTTTGATGATGCGGCCTCTTTTGGTCCACCGACCCGCGAAACTTTCATCTTTCCTCGCTCGCAATAAACCTTAGGGGTACTGTCAAATTACTAGTGCATTTTGCCAGATTCCCTGTTGGTTATAAACCAATTGCACGGTTACGTCAGCGCTTTCCAGTGTCCCGGCATTTCGAATTAATGAAAATGATTTGCATTCTCGAATAGGGGTGCTTATAACACATTTCAGTGCATGCGAATGATTATCATTTGCGAATTGTAATAATTCAAATCAACTAGGGTATCTGGATAAAATTCGATGAACTCAAATAAACTCAGAACAAAGCTTTTGACTTCCGCCTTTGTGGGCCTCGGTGCGGTTTGCGTAATGAGCTATGCCGCGACGTCTCAGGCCGATGAAGTTAACCTGTACTCATACCGGCAGCCGTTTTTGATCAAGCCGATGCTGGATGTATTTACAAAAGATACCGGGATTAAAGTAAATGCCGTTTTTGCAAAGAAAGGTATGCTGGAAAAAATTCAAGCTGCCGGCAAAAACAACCCAGCGGACGCCTTACTAACGGTCGATATCGGACGATTGAACAGTTTGAAGGAGGCCGGCGTTCTGGAACCTGTCCGGTCAAGCACGCTTGAGAGCAATATACCCAGTCATCTGCGTCATCCCGATGGATTGTGGTTTGCCCTGACAACCCGCGCGCGCCTCGCCATGGTCAGCCGTGAGCGGGTCAAGCCGGGGGAATTGAAATCCGTCGCCGATTTCGCGGCGCCGCGGTTCAAAGGCAAGGTTTGCATCCGATCCGGCAAGCATGCCTATAACATCGCCCTGATCGCATCGCAGATTGCGCACAATGGTGGCCCCGCAACCGAAAAATGGCTGAACGGGTTGAAAGCCAACCTAGCGCGGAAACCCCAAGGGAATGACCGCGCTCAGGCCAAGGCAATTTACGAAGGCGTGTGCGACGTAGCGCTAGCGAACAATTATTACATGGGCAAAATGGTAACCAATAAGAAGAAGCCCGAACAACAAGATTGGGCAAAATCCATCCGGCTTGTTTACTTGGATCAAGACGGCTTGGGCCAACACATGAATATTTCCGGTGCAGCGGTCGTGAAGGGTGCGAAAAATCGCGCTGCCGCGGTTAAGTTAATTGAGTTTCTAAGCGGCGACATTGCGCAAAAAATGTACGCCGACATGAATCACGAATATCCGGTCAAATCAGGCGTTAAACGCTCTGCGCTGGTTCAATCGTGGGGTGCCTTCAAAATGGACACCTTGAACATCGAGGCGATTGCAAAAAACCGCCCTGCGGCATCAAAGTTAGTGGACAAAGTCGGGTTTAACGACGGGCCCAACAGTTGACGCCGGTCAACACTTCCGATAAGCGGGCCGCTTGGAGTTCCAAGCGGCCCGTAGTCTTTCGGCGGCAGCTGGAAATTCGACGTTCATAGTCAACGCAATGGCATGGGAAATAAGAATTGCCGCCACAAACTTCCATCACCTCGCCTCCTCATAGTTCTGTTTGGCAGCGAAATCTTCGTCGATGGCATTTTGACCGTTGGTCCGTTGGTGCATTTTTTATCGCCGCGCTGATGGCCGTCCCGTTGCTTGCCGTCGTTACCTTCGCGCTCAATCCAAGCGACGACATTTGGTCTCACTTGTTCGACACCGTATTGGTAAAATACGTCCGAACAACCCTCACTTTGATGATCGGCGTGGGCTTCGGCGTTTTCTTAATCGGTACCGGCACCGCATGGCTGGTCACGATGTGCCGGTTCCCAGGACGATGGATATTCAACTGGGCTTTGCTTTTGCCATTGGCAGTGCCGGCCTATGTGCTGGCGTTCGTCGTCACTGATCAATTGGAATACGCCGGCACTGTGCAGGTGGTATTGCGCGATGTGTTTGGGTGGCAAAACCGTCAAGACTACTGGTTCCCTGAGATTAGATCGCTTGGTAGTGCGATCGTTGTCATGACACTCGTCCTTTACCCATACGTCTATTTGTTGGCGCGAGCCGCCTTCCTTGAACAATCGGTGTGCGTTCTTGAGGTGAGCAGGACACTTGGCAAAAACCCTTGGCAATCATTTCATTCCGTCGCCCTTCCCCTTGCCCGGCCTGCCATCGTTATCGGTGTCATTTTAGCCCTCATGGAAACCGTCAATGATTTTGGGACTGTCGACTATTTCGCTGTGAATACGTTTACGTTTGGCATCTTCGATGTCTGGCTCAATATGAACAGTCGAAGTGGTGCCGCGCAGTTGGCAAGTATTCTGTTACTTTTTGTCCTCGTCCTGGTCGGCGCGGAACGTTGGGCGCGGCGCGGGCAGCGCTTTCACCATACGTCATCGAAATATAGTGCACTGCCGAGCTATCAATTAAATGGTATGCGGGCCACTGGAGCCATTGCAGCCTGCCTGATACCGGTGCTTCTTGGCTTTGTACTTCCCGCTGGCGTTCTTGCCAGTTATGCCCTTGAATTTTATGAAGAAACATTAACGGCAAATTACTTCTCATACGTTATTAATACATTGACGCTGGCCAGCGTCAGCGCGGTTCTGGCGGTCGGAATCGGGGTGTTTCTGGCTTACGGAGTCAGATTAAACGGCAGCCCCCTCCTGCGCCTGATGACGCGTTTCGCCAGCATCGGATATGCAGTTCCCGGGGCGATTTTGGCGATCGGAATCGTCATTCCACTTGGCGCCTTCGATAATTTCCTTGATGCCCTCAGCCGCCAGGCATTTGGCATCTCGACGGGATTGTTAATGTCGGGAACGACCATCGCCATCATTTACGGCTATTTGGCGCGGTTTTTGGCGCTGTCTTACGGCACTGTTGAAGCCAGTCTGGCAAAAATCACCCCAAATATGGATGGCGCCGCACGAACCCTTGGGCATGGCCCTGGCCGATCCCTGGTGAGATTGCACCTGCCACTGATGCGCGGTAGCCTCATGACGGCAGGCCTTTTGGTCTTCGTCGATTGCATGAAGGAGCTTCCGTTAACGCTGATATTGAGACCGTTCAATTATGAGACCCTCGCCACCTTCGTTTATCAATATGCTTCTGATGAATTGCTTGAAGAAGCGGCCCTGGGTGCCCTAACAATTGTCGGCGCCGGCGTCATTCCGGTTATCTTACTCAGCATCAGCATTGTACGTTCGCGCCCCGGCAGGGCGCCGGATGGGCCGGAGACGCCTCAGTGAGCAGCCTTCACGTCAACAATCTCTCGCATTCATTTGACGGCCATCCCATTGTCAAAGGCGTGTCGGTATTTGTCGCACCCGGCGAGGTCGTCTGTCTGCTGGGACCGTCCGGGTGTGGAAAAACGACCTTGTTGCGGGTCGCAGCGGGCCTGGAGGTGATACAAATAGGCCAGGTTCGGATAGGCGAGACCATCGTCGATGACGGTGCAACCAATTTGCACGTGCCCCCCGATCAGCGCGGTGTTGGATTGATGTTCCAGGACTACGCTTTGTTTCCCCATCTCACGGTGCGCGAGAATATCGGATTTGGCATCGGCGCCGACACGCCCGAGCGACAGTTATGGATCGACAAGGCGATTGAGGAAATGGGACTGAGCGGTTACGCAAACAGCTATCCGCACACACTATCAGGTGGTCAACAGCAGCGGGTCGCGCTGTTGCGCGCCTTGGCGCCGGAACCCAACGTCTTGTTTCTTGATGAGCCGTTCTCCGGCCTGGACGTGACACGCCGATCAACAGTGCGCACGCAAACCCTGGACTTGCTGCGCGACACCGGCGTGGCGACGCTTCTTGTCACCCACGACCCGGAAGAAGCGATGTTCATGGCCGACCGCATATTGGTGATGAACCACGGCCACGTCGTCCAGGACGGCACGCCGGTGGAAACCTATTTCGAGCCTGCGAACGCCTTCGTCGCCGATCTCTTCGGCCCAGTCAACAAATTGTCCGGCGTTGTCCGAAATAGAAGCGTCGAGACGCCGCTCGGCACCTTTGCAGCACCGAAACTCAAAGAAGGACAGGTCGCCGAAGTGCTGATCCGCCAGGAAGGTATACGGCTTGCAATTCACGGCGAACGCCCACAATCCAGGCCCGGTGACGCCCCTTGTAGGCCCGCCCCGCCATTGGCGCGCGCCCCCGAACCGGATAGCGAAACCTACCGCGTCATTTCAGCGCGGCCGCTTGGGCGGGCATCATTGGTTACTTTCGCCATTCCCGGCGATGACGGTCATGACATAAAAATTGAAGCACGAATTCCTGGCGTTTTCCTGCCACCAGCCGACAGTCTTGTATCGATCGGCGTCAACGCCAATCAAAGCTATGTCTTCGCAACGGATTGATTGATCCCGGCGCAGTCTTTACCCGGCAAAATGTGCTTTGGTGTCAATTATTGACGGTGCTTGTGCCATCAAGCTCTGCCCCACCGGAAATATAATCATTTATTTCAATATGTTATCCAGTTGACCGGGTTGGCATTGCTCTTGCTTACATATTCTTAACGTAACAGGTCCGCATGGAATTCGTATCCATGCGTGGCCCTTGAAGAATGTGGAGTGAATTCGATGGCTATTGGCTTATTCCAACCTGCTGTGCTTGGCATGAAGTCGCAAGCCCATGCCTTGGACACAATCGGCATCAATGTCGCCAACGTAAACACGGGCGGCTATAAGCGCACCGATACCCGATTTGAGACTCTGATCAGTAAAACACTCTCGCAACAATCGGACTTAGGCGGGGTCAAACCAAAAGATTATCAGCGCATCGGAAATCAAGGATTTATCAACGCGTCGGACCGCGACTTGGATCTGGCGATCAATGGTGACGGCTTCTTTTACGTTAGCCCCACATTCACCGTCAGCGACGAAATATTCTTCACCCGCGACGGTAGCTTCGAGATGGGCTTGGCAGATGCCCAGACTTCGACGGTCACGGCTGATGACGGCAGTTCAATCACCATCAACAATGGCTACCTGGTTGATAAAAATGGCTATTACGTTCTTGGCACGGCGGCGGACGCGACAACAGGTTTGTTTACAGCGACCAGCACACTGGCGCCTGTCCGCATCGATGAATGGGCATTTGTCGGCCAAAGCACGCCGACGACGACGGCCGATTTAAGCCTGAATTTGCCAACGACTAGCGCCATCGTTGCAGATCACGCCGGCACAGTGGCAACCGCACTTGGCGGCACCAACAGTAGCGATCTCCACGTATACTCGATCGAAGTTGTTGATTCGGCAGGTGCAAAGCGTTCTTCGCAACTCAATTTCACCAAGAGCGCAGATAATACGTGGCAAGTCTCCGCTACCACGGATCGCAATAGTTCGCCCCAAGCCGACACCATCATTTTTGGCGGCACCGCCGAGGCCGGCGATGTCTACAATGTGACCGTCACGCTGGGCGGCGTGCCGACAACAGTTTCATACACCTCGCTTGGCACGGAAGGCAGTTTAGCCGGCATCCGCACTGCAGTCGTTGCCGCGATTAATGCAAACGCGACAATTGCCGCCAGCGTCACGGCGTCGGCCGGCAACGCCAACGGTGAAATCACGCTCACCGCCAATGCCGCAGCAACCTCATTCACGTCGAGCACCTCGGTCAGCGACGGCACGACAGCGCAAGTCGATACCGTCACGTTGGCCGGCGCGCCCGAACTCAACGACCAATATTTGGTATCGGTCGATGGCACGACCTTCACCTATACCTCGACTGGCGCAGAAGGCACGATCGACGTAATTCGCGACAACCTGCTGGCGCTGATCAATGCCAATGCCCCAACGGTCGCATCTGTTATCGCCACCGCATCGGGATCGAACGACATTCGACTGGAAGCACGCAGCGCGGGCACACCTTTCACGACTACCGCCACTTCGACTGCGGCCGGTGCAGCGGTGCCAGTCAATTCCGCGACGTTGGCGTTAACGTCGGCGAACGTCACCGGCACCAATGACAACACAGCCGTCCGCGTCGCCAGCACGTCATTCCAAACCACGTCGCCGCAAACGCTGAGTTTCGGCGGTGACGGCCTACCCACGGGGTCCCCACCAACTCCACTAACAATGGCCCTCACCTTCGCCGATGGCGCCACCTCCAATTTTTCATTGGACATCGCCGATATGACGCAGTTTGGCACTGGATTCGTTCCCTTCAGCTACAGCCACAATGGCGAAGCGTCGGCGAGCATGACGAGCGTGCAGTTCGATGATGCTGGACACGTCCTCGGGTCATTTACGGACGGCACCGAACGGTTCGTATACAAAATTCCTGTCGGAATCTTCCAAAACCCTGATCAGTTGGAAATGCTAAACGGCATGGTGTTCCGTGAGACTCCGGACTCGGGTTCGGCCGTCTCAACGTTCGCAGATGTCAGTGACCGTGCGGATTTCATTCCCTTCGCTTTTGAGACGTCGAATGTCGATCTGGCAACGGAATTCACCCACATGATCAAAGTGCAAAAAGCCTACAACTCATCGGCGACGGTATTTCGGACGGTTGATGAAATGCTCATTACGGGTCGCGATTTGAAAGCCTGATCTCATGGAGAATAGGGTCATGGCTGTGATCAATCGAGAAACCGAAGTTTTATCTTCAAAATTTTAAACATCGTTGAAAATCAGTGATTTACGGCTACCCGGCAATTCTTACCGCCTATCTTACCAATGTTGCCGAACGTGCAAATTTTTCAAAGTGGTATCGAAATAAAATCTAATAATATCAACATATTACATGAATTCAGGCATTGGCATGAAATTCGCTTATAAAAACAAGAACAAACAATTTCGTGGCATGGATACGAAAATGGCCAAAACGGGAAACAAAATCATGAACTACAGTCTTCGGACACTCTTCGCCGCCGCGGTGACCGCGTTCATGGTGGTTTTCACCGCGACCAGCACAGACGCGGCATCGCGACTCAAGGACATTATTGAATTCGAAGGCGTTCGCGAAAATATGCTCGTCGGCTACGGATTGGTTGTCGGTTTGAACAATACCGGTGATACCCTGAAAGACGGACATTTCACCAAACAAAGCCTGCAATCGATGCTCAATCGAATGGGCGTAAAACCGACAAATGATGGACTAGATTCTAAAAACGTCGCCGCTGTCATGGTTACTGCCTCACTCCCCGCCTTCGCTCGGCAAGGTGCAAGGGTCGACGTCACCGTGAGTGCGCTTGGCGATTCCAAAAGCCTGCTTGGCGGCACGCTTTTGGTCACGCCGTTGCTCGGTGCCGACGGAGAAGTTTATGCGGTCGCACAGGGCCAGTTGGCTGTCGGCGGATTTGCCGCCGAGGGCAATGCTGAAACTGTCGTCAAAGGTGTACCGACAAGCGGCCGCATCGCCAATGGGGCCATTGTTGAGCGCGAAGTTTCCTTCACGCTGACCGGTATGACAAATGTGAAACTCAACCTCCGGAACCCCGATTTCACCACGGCGCGGCGCATCGCTCAGGCGATCAACGCTTTTCTCGGCACCAACGCGGCGCGGCCAAGCGATCTGACGACAGTCCAGCTTCGCGTTCCCGCAAGTTACACCGAAAATGTTGTCGGGTTGCTCACAGATATTGAACAATTGCGCGTTGAGCCCGATCAACTGGCGCGTGTCATCATTGACGAACAATCCGGCGTCATCGTGATGGGTGAAAATGTTCGCATCAGCACGGTCGCCATCGCCCAAGGTTCGCTGACCATCAGAATTACCGAGGCCGCGCAAGTCTCCCAACCCGGACCCTTCGCTGAGGTCGGCACGACGACAACCGTCGACCGCACGAACGTTGAAGTCGATGAGGGCGAGGAGCGTCAGCTCACAGTTCTCAATCCCGGCGTCACGCTTCAGGAACTGGTCAACGGCTTGAACGCCCTGGGGATCGGTCCTCGCGACATGATCACGATCCTCCAGGCGGTTAAAGCCTCGGGCGCCCTGCAAGCTCAAATTCAGGTGATGTAATGAGCCCCCTGGAAAGCACCGTTGCAGCGTCGGCCTACAATCAGATGAATGGCGCGCGCGATCTGCCGAACCTTCCCAAAACGCGCGATCATGTCGAAGCCCGACAGAAGGCTCAGGAATTCGAATCCGTGTTTCTCTCACAAATGCTTCAGCCCATGTTCGCCAATATTGAAGCCGAAGCGCCCTTCAGCGGCGGCAACTCGGAAAACATGTGGCGTAGCATGCAGGTCGAGGAATACGGCAAAGCCATCACCAAAGCGGGCGGCATAGGCATTGCCGACGCTGTATATCGCGAAATCTTAAAAATGCAGGAGATGAGGTAATCATGGACGCCAATCATCGACTTAGTGATCTGATCACGATCACCGAACGTCTGGCCGAACTTTTGCATCGCGAGAACGACGCCTTGCGCAACCGGCGTAGCAAGGATGTGCACGATCTACTTGATGAAAAGGCGACGTTGAGCCGGGTCTATGAAACGCGGTTCAAGGGATTGTCCGACAATCCTGAACTCATCGGCGAAGCCGATTTGGACATTCGAGAACGTTTACAAGCCGCAGGCATCAAGGTTCAGGAATTGATGGACGAAAATGCCAAGCTTTTGAAGGCAGCCATTGAAGCCAACCGCCGGGTTGTTGAACTGATTGCCGATGCCGTCCGCGAGCAACAGCCAAGCGCCGGCGTCTACGGCGCCAACGGCATTACCAGTGCGGATGGCGCAGCGGCGGCCGGTCAACGTGTTGCCTTTTCGCTCGATCAAAGTCTCTAGACGTGAAAGACGGAGGAAGCTCAAATGGGTGATCTCACCCTTGCATTGAGAGTGGCGCAAAGTGGTCTCCTGTCGAACCAGGAGGCTTTGCACAACGTTTCCAATAACGTTTCGAATATTAATACCGTCGGCTACTCGCGCAAAATCATCAACTTTGAGCAAGTTTCCGTCAACGGCGTCGGTGCCGGCACGCAGATCTCAGAGATCACGCGAAGTATCGACCAAGGCCTTCTGAAAAGCCTGCGAATTGAGCGCGGTGAGTTCAATAATAATGCCATCCAGGATGACTTCTACACACGCATGCAAGAATTGTTCGGATCGCCCTCCGATAACAATTCCATTGCCCACTTGATGGAAAGCTTTGGCGAAGCCATGGAACTCTTGGCTGTCTCGCCGGACAAATCACTGGAAGCGGCAGAGGTTGTTCGGCGAGCCGCCGACGTGACCGAAAAAATGAAAGACATGAGCGAAACCATTCAGGAATTGCGGCTTCAGGCCGACAAGGAAATTGCTGAATTGATCGGCTCGATGAATACAATCACCACGAAAATCGACAAGCTCAATGACGATATCATTTCGAACAGCTCGGTCGGGCGTGACACAACCGACCTAAAAGACCAGCGCGATCTCGAAATCGACAAGCTGACCGATATCATCGACATTCGATATTTCTTCCGCAGCGACGGCGACGTTGTTGTCTTCACGGAATCCGGTCGCACCCTCGTCGACACGATACCGCCAACGCTCACACACGTCCCCGCATCGTCGGTTAGCGCGACCTCGACACATTCAGAAGGCGATATCGCCGGAATTTTCGTCGGCACGGCAATCGCGTCCAACGACATCACCAATGATATCCGCGAAGGCCAGCTCAAGGGATTGGTTGATTTGCGCGATTCCGTCTTGCCCAACCTACAGGCGGAGTTGGATGAACTGGCCTCTGATCTCCGCGACGTACTCAATCAGGTTCATAATCGCGGCGTGCCTTTCCCTGGTTCGCAAACCATGAGCGGTTCGCGCATTTTCATCCGCCCCGCCGAACAGACGATGACATTGGATTCGGGTGGCGACGACGTGGCGATTACATTGTTCGATTCAACTGGCAATCAGTCGGCGACGACGACACTTGAAACCATTATGACGTCAAACCTTTACGGTACATCAGGTAGCCAGGTTCAGGCCGCCAACGGCCCTTGGACGATCACCGAGGTTGCAGCCCAAGTCGAAGACTGGTTGCAGGCAAATGGTGCGTCCGGCGCGACCGCCAGCATCGGCACCGATGGAAAAATGGCGATCGCGCTTAACACAACAAGCCTTAATCTGGCGTTTAGGGATGAAGCCGCAACAGCCGACGGCAGCACGGCCGAGGACGTTGTCATCAGTTATGATGCCAACGGGGATGGCGTATCTGACGAAACCGTCAGCGGCTTTTCCTATTTCTTCGGCCTCAACGACTTCTTAATTGACTCGAAATTCGACAACCAATGGGAATCCCAGGTTGTTGCGACATCATTTGCGTCGCCGACCACGTCTCAAACCTTGACCTTCCGCGACGCCGCGACCGGCACTATCGGCACCTTGGCGGTGACGTCGGGAACGAGCCTGACGGACTTGGCGACAAACATCACCAACAACATCACGAACATCACCGCGACAGTCGTTCCGGAAGGTGATGGATCGCGCCTGAGAATTTCCCACGACAACGGCTCCAGTATTACAGTTACTCAGGCAACAGGGAACACGTTGTTGACCGAATTGGGTTTGGCGACGGCCGATACCGGCGTCGCAAGCGTCTTGCAGGTCCGAACCGACATCCAATCAGCGCCGGCCAAAATCTCAACCGCACGGGCACAATGGAATGCGGCATTGGGCACCGGCGGGCAGTACTTCATGGGCTCAGGTGATGATACGATTGCACAGCAGTTGGTAACGGCCATGACATCAACGAATACTTTCGAGAAAGCGGGAGGACTGGCAACCAAAACGGCGACGTTCGCCGGCTATGCCAGTGAAATTTTGTCCGCCAACGCCAGCCTTGCCGGCGTCAATGAGCGCGAATTGGAGTCGCAACGCACGCTGGTCGAAAGTTTACAGTTCAAATCCGATTCGGTTCGGGGCGTAAATCTTGACCAGGAGATGGCAGACCTGCTGGTTTTTGAGCAGGCATTCGCCGCGGCCGCGCGCGTTATTGCCGTTATCCAGAGCATGATCGACGCGCTTGATCGCGCGATTCAGTAGGGAATAGGGTCATGACACGTATTTCAACCATGGCATCAAATTCGATCCTGTTGGACACCATTTTCCGGACCCAGCAGCGGGTGCTGGATTCACAGATTCAGGTCGCCACCGAAAAGCGTTCGCAGGATTACCAAGGCATCGCCGGAAATTCCCGGCGCCTAGTCAATATCGAAAATTCCAGCGCCGCCTTGGAACGGTTCATTTCCAACAACGAACAACAAGACGTGCGCTTCCAAATCACCGAAAATGTGATGGAAAGCGTAAAGGACACCGTGCTGCAATTCCGCAACCAATTGTCAAATTACGCCAGCGGTGAAAAAAGAGACCGTGAGCGCGCGGAAGCAATTCAGGTCGACGCATTCGAAGCATTGAAAACCATTGAAAACCTCCTGAATACGGAAGTCGATGGCCGGTTTCTGTTCTCCGGCAGCCGGGTCGGCACGCAGCCCGTGAGCCTCAACGTCAATACAATCAGTGGGTTTCAGACCACTTTCGACGGCGCTCGCGTGACCTATCCGACAACCCGCGACGCGCATCTTGAGAGCTTCACCATAAACAGCGACACAAATAATCTGAACAACAAGTTCGTCGATCCGTCGAACCTTTTCCAATTCCGCCAGCACTCTACCGGGAGCACGACGACCACCGGCTCAAGTTCCATTGAGGCATCATCGGCGCTGTTCTCAAACGTCGCCGCGGGCACAACGATTACCATCGCTAACACCACCAGCAACAACGGCACCTATACTGTCGACACCGTCGCATCGGATGGCCGCTCGGTCACCGTTAAAACAGACATGTTTACGGATGAAGCCAATCTGGGTGCGGTCACCATCACTTATCCCGACACCGATGATCCGGCCAACCCGCTGACATTGACAAATGCCGATCTTGGGCTGACCAGCTTTACCCGTTCAACCGATACAATCACCGCGACCAATGCGAATAGCCTCGCGGCGCTCACCGTTGGCACGGCCTTCACCGTATCCGGTACCACACAAAACGATGGCAGCTATACGGTAAAAACCAACGACGGCACGAATTTGGTCATCGAAGCGAAGAAACTTACCGATGAAGCGGCGGATACGACGCTTGGCACAAGTACCTTCTTTGATCATTTCACCGATACCGATGTGGTTTTTACCGCTGGCACGAACACCATCGAGGTCCGCCAGTCCGGCACGGCGACAGTCGTCCCCAATATTTTCAACGGTCTCGCCGTCGGCAATACATTCGATGTCACGAATTCGGCAAGTAATAACGCGACATTCACCATTACATCGATTGCCGCTGATGGCTCATCCGTGACCGTTGCCGAAGCATTGACGGGCGAAACCGATTCCACTGGTGCCAATTTCGCCGGTGCGGCGTCCGTGCCCTTCTCCTACATTTCCGGTTCCCAAATGGTAATCACCAATGTCGGCGCGGCGGGGACCGATACTATTCAGATCCAAGACAGCGGCGGCGCGGCTCTTACCAACGTATTTGACACCCTTGCTGTCGGCGAGGCGATCACACTTTCAGGCACGGCGGGCCATGATGCCAATTACACCATTTCGGCGATTTCGGCAGACGGATCGACGATTACGGTCGCGGAAGATATTACCGTCGCCACGGCGACAGACACGGACGGCGCACGACTTCGGGTCTTTGGCGCCAGCGGGACGATTTCCGCGACTTCTTATTTCAGCGGCGACCAAACCACGTTGACGCATCGGGTCGATTCGGACCGTAGCATCAGCCTGGACCTGACCGGTGCCCACCCGGGCATCGAGAAAGCCATCAGGGGCCTCAGTATTATTCTCCAAGGTGCTATCGGCACCGAAGGCGGCCTCGACCAGAACACCGATCGCTCCGGCCAGGCCATGTATCTGATGGACGCCGCGCTCGAACGCACGGTGGCCGGCACGCCGCCGTTCGGCACTGAGACGGCAGGCAGCATTGAACAGGCTCAAATTGATTTGGGTTTCAGTCGCGTTCTGATCAACACTACGAATTTGCTGCACCGCGATTTTATTGGATTTTTCGAAAATTCAATAACAGACATCGAAAACGTCAGTTCCACAGAAGCCATAACAGAGCTGTTGGATAATCAACGGTCTCTGGAAGCGTCGTTCCAAGTGTTCGCGCGTATTCGTGAACTCAGTCTGACCAACTTCATCTAAGCCCCGCGACATCAGGCCACGGACCATCGCTCAAAGAATGTTTATTCAAAATAATGAATGTTTAATCCAAATTAAGATTAAGGAGTGACACTTATGCATGCCCAAACCAAAGCCAGCTTGAACGACCAAACCGGAGGGCGTAATCTGCCCGAAAGTGGGTTAGCATTACCCTTCGACACGGATAGGCATGACGAGCCGGACAACAATAAGGTATCTGGAGCGAAAATGAGCGACGATCGTTACGGCCAATACCAAAGTGCGTCCTACGACCAAACACCCCAACCCGGTAATCCCACCTACACCGAGGCATGGGCGCTTGTGGAAGCCGCCCGGCGTATGGCGCTTCCCCTGGAGTTCGGGAATATCGAGGAAGAGGCCAGCCGCAATAAATTACGCAATGCACTGCGCCTGAACTGGCGTCTTTGGACGATCTTTCAAACCGAATTGAGCCTTGAAGACGAAGGTCCGGTACCCATTGAAGTGCGCGAAAGCATGCTCAATCTGTGTAATTTTGTCGATAAGCATACGGTCGAGACGATCAATGACCCGACGGCCGAACGCGTAGCCACACTCATCGAAATCAACCGAAATATTGCCAACGGCCTGTTGATGTCGCTGAACAACGCCATGGACGCTGAAGAAGCTGCGACGCACACGGAAGAACAGCCCGCTTCGGATGAGCCCTCCTCAGCCGACGCTGAGCGGGTGCAATTATTCGACGCTGACGTTTAGGCGCGCATTGATTGGTCGTTAATCGGGGGCGTTAATCGAGGAAGTATTACGCTTCGTCCTCAACCGCGGCATCATCCAAATCAAGTTGTAATGAGCCGATAATTTCAGCTTCGTGCTGAATCAATTTCTGCGTGGTCTTTAGCGCTTTGTAGAGCTGCCCGTTGTCCGTCAATCGCCGCACCTCTTCAGCAATCTCGGATGCGCTTGGACAGGCTTCAACGTACTCATCCAAAAGCTTTTGGTAGGCGTCGATGTACTCTTCTAGATTCTGCGGGAAGATATACGCGCACTGCAGGGCGAAATAGATCCGCGATGCAGGTGTCGTTGAATCCTCGGCGGAAAGAACTTCCTTGCCGCGCAGAATTGCCGCTTGGTTGTGAACAGAGATTTTTGAGTTGGACCCAAGATTCTCAATCACCGCTCCATTGATGATGATCTTGTCGCCAGCCTTGAAGTCGATGGAAAGTGGCACCTGATCGCCCTTACAAATTTATACGAATCTGCGATTATTTGATGTAACACGCCTTTCCAACATAGTCACGGACCGCCGCCGCACGCCAGTCGGTAAGAAAGATTTTACCGAAACCATGCTAGAATCATGAATATGGCAGAAATTTCCACAGTCACCGATCTCGATCACGTCGCAACTCTCTGTGATGCGATGGATGCCGATATGTTTCCGAATTGGAACAGCCATCCGCAGTACGGTAATTTTTCACGTGCCTTGTACGGCGCAATCAATGCCGAAAGCGGCGCATACCAGCCCGCCGATTTTGTGATCTGCGACGGCGACGCCGCCGTCCTATTTGCAACGGCCAGTTCCGATGGCAAAACGGTCTCCGCCCTTGGATTGCCGCTGGTATTGGCCCCGCACCGCGAACTGGGCAAAAAGCGGCTAAAGAAAGTCTTTGCCGCTGCCTTCGGAAAGCTGAACGATTTGGGCAGGGAAACTGGTGCAAAGTCGGCACTCATCTGTGGCGGCGCGGATGGATTGACCATCGCCGATCATGCCTGTATCGACCAATTGGCAACGCCACATTGCCAAATCAATGCCGTGGCTACGGTGAGTGACGGGCCACAGACCATTCACAAAAACCTACGATCCAGCTATCGATCCTTGATCAATTGGGGCCGCGAACAATTGACAATGACCCATATCAACGCCACGAACCCTGATCGACAGGCGTTTGACTCTTATCCTGCATTTCACGCCGAAATTGCCGGCGGATCAAAACGCCCCGAAGCCTATTGGGAGGTATTTTGGAACGAAATCACGTCGGGGCAAGGTGAATTATCGTTGGGATACTTGGCGGATGGCTCCCTGGCGTCCGGGACTATAGTCATCGATACGGGCGACACGGCCTATTACACTTCGGGTGTCTATGACCGCTCAAAATTTGAAAAGCCGCTGGGGCATTTCCCATTGTTTGACGCGATGGTCCGAGCCGGCGAGCGAGGTATTCGAGACTTCGATATCGGTGAAGTATTCCCCGCCGGCAGCGCCTCGGAAAAAGAAGTTCAAATTGGGTTCTTCAAAAAAGGATTTACCACTGAATTCAAGCTCCGGACGATTTGGACTTACAACTTAAATTCCGAATAAGTCTGCCCCATACAGCGCGCGCCATAGCGGTTATTTCGCTCGCGCACCTTCCAAAATGCCTTCGGAAATCTGAAGATTAATATTGATCAACGTATTGAGGGTCGATTCCGCCATCTCAACACCTTTGGCCATGGTCGTGTCGGATACGAAATCCCTAAGCTTCAAAATATTGTCACGCACATTTTCCGCGAGGTTGCTCTCGGAACTCTTCACCAACGTACCGATCTCAACCCAAACCTGCAGATTATGTTCCAGTGCTTGAGCCAGTTTCCCAAGGTCACCGTCGTCTATTCGCGCCTGATCCAATTGAATAGCAGCCTGGGCGAGATTGAATGCCTGCTGTTCGACAAATGTCAGATCGTTTTCATCTTGTGCCAAAATCGCTGTCCTCCTGGGGAATTTCACCCATCTCAATCAGAGTCCGCATTTTACAAACCCAATTATCAAAATATCGTCAACTAAATTATGAATCTGGTGATTTATTTACTATCTGCTCAATAGCAGACACCAGACGCCGGTCCGAGTCCGCCAGTATATTCTGAAATCGGCTTAAAACAGGCGTTCTTGAACCTAATTGCTGCCAAAACCTCTCCAATGCCATCCCAAAATCGTCCGCATTCGTGATCACTTCGGAAAATTCGTCAATCACCGGATTGATCTTATCGGTCCGGTTCGGCTGTAGCGACAAGGTCGGAATACCCGCTAAATGTGCTTCCAACAAAACCATGGTTGTCATGCCGATGATCCCGTCCGCATTGGCAGTCAACGCTGGCGTCGGCTCATTCGTCAACTGGCATTGTTCTTCGTAGCCAATCAAGGCTTGGCGCCAGCCAACGGTTTCTTCACGTGGGTGCGGTTTGATAAGGACATCAGCATTCGATTTGCTCGGCAGCGACTTCACCAGTTGATGAAACACAGAAAATTGGTCGAACCCCCGCCCTTCGCCATAATCCTCTCGGATTGGTTCGGAAAAAAATACCACGAGGCGGCGTTTATTTGGCGCTTCGCGCTCAGCGCGCGCGCGCTCAAGGACTTGCGTTTGGATTTGCAAATAGGGCTGCCCAACAACCATCACTGGCGCCTCAAAATCATTAAGGCCGGATATTCGCGTGCGGGCGTTTTCGTCTATGACACCAACCGCATCAGGGAATATGCGACCATCCGGCGCGCCGAACCGCAGATCAAAGTTTGTCCAGGAATCGACAATACCCAAAGAAGGAATGCGCCGTTCGCGCGCCCAGCCCCAACTACCCCGTTCAAATTCTGAAAACCCTGTACCTGTTACCAATGCATCGACAGGTTGCGGCGGGAAACCAATACCGGGCATTTCCCCGTCCCACGCCTCCGTGACATCCAGGCCCCGTTCCCGCCACAATGAAACAGCGGGGCCGGCGCCCGTAAAAACCACGTCATAGCCACGTCGTTGGGCCTCAGGCTGTAACGCTGAGAGGATCAGGGCGCCACCGGGATCGTGCGCCGCGAATAGGAGGCGCGCCACCGTCTATTTTTCCAATTTGGCGGCATGATCGCGGAGCGCCGGAAAATGCTCGGCCACCTTATGGAAAGCGTCACAAACGTCATCTAAATCAGATTCCGTCATGGGTGGGCGCATCAATTCATGGGTGACCAGCGTCTCAAAATGAGCTTGTTCTACGTTCGGGCATAACCCTTTGTCATAATCCGGCTCACCGTCGTAATGCGGACACGCGAACGGACATCCCAAATTTCCATATGCGGTTTTTTGTTGAAACATGGGTTCGAGATAAATTGGCCGCACATATCCCGAGCCAATCAACGGGCCTTCGCCTTCCCGCAATTCCGTTGGCGGCAATTCCGCTTTCAAGGCCTCCACGAATACCGCACGCGGCACATCCGTGAGCACCGCGTCATAGGTCAGAGCGTGAATGTAATAAACATGCGAATTCCCCTCACCAATTTCAGGTAACGTCAGCCCGGGCACACCAGCTAATCGTTCCTCCAGATAGGTGACGTTCACTTGGCGTTGGTCAATGAGATCCGGTCCTTTGGTAATCTGACATCGGCCAATGGCGGCTTCGATTTCGCCCATGCGAAAATTGAAACCGATCATATTGACGATATCAACGACGCCACGCCGACCGACAACGGCTTCGGCGTGATTTCGAATAAGCCGAATTTTTTCGGCATACGTATCGTCGTTTGTTGTTACCGTCCCACCTTCACCGGTGTGGATGTGTTTATGATAATTGAGGCTAAATACCCCCATATGGCCCAATGTTCCGACAGGACGACCTTTGTAGGTTGCGAAGGGGCATTGCGCGCAATCTTCGATAACCACGAGACCATGCTCTTCCGCCAAGTCCATGATCGGATCCATATCCGCGGCCTGACCGAAAATATGAACGACAATGATCGCCTTCGTGCGCGGTGTGATTTTGGGTCTAATGGTTTCCGCACTTATGCAGAACGTATCTGCATCGATATCGGCGAAAACCGGCACGGCGTTGAAGACGATAGCCGCCGTCACCGAAGCCATCATCGTGTAGGGCGATACAATAACCTCATCACCAGGGCCGATGCCCGCGGCGCCGGCCGCGGCAAACAAGCCGCTGGTTGCCGAATTTAGCGCTACCGTATGCTTCGCCCCGCACGCTTCGCCCCAGGCTTTTTCGAAAGCATTGACCTCTGGCCCGCCCATGAAGTCAGGATGCTCGGCACCGATATATCTCGACAAAATTCCAGTCTCGACAACAGCCGACACAGCTTCCTTTTCCTCTGCGCCGATGACCTTGTAGGCCGGGAATAGGTTTTCTCGAACAGGCTTTCCACCCAGCAATGCTAATTCACTCACACGGGAACTCCTCGGTTATCTCTCACGGCCATGTCTTTCAACTCCGCGCAAATCTTCTCGCTCGCCAAGGCCGTAACGCCGCTGCTCACAAGCGGCGCCGAATTGATCAAAGCTTCATAAATGCACGCAACGGCGTTCTCCATTGCATGAGGCATTTCTGTGTCCATCCATTCACCGTCATCGAGTGCCGTCTGATGAACATAAGAGGGATGTTGAGCCACACGCCGGCGGCGCAGTTTGAGGCCCAAATCCTCAAGGCTGATCCGACCCTTTTCCATCACCAGATCGATTTCAAAGGGAAAAAACAGGCGCGAATCACAGCCAATCAAATCCAACACCGCGCCATCCTCAGATTCCAATTGCGCCGTCAACGTCGGATCATCCGGCTGGTAATCTTCAAGACATCGCCGCACGGCCACGGGGCGCATTGGTCCGAATAAAAATTGCAACAAATCAATGGCGTGGCTACCACAGTTGAAAATTCCTTTGGCGTAGTGCGCCGAGCCGGACTGCAATGCCCCCCACACACCGTCCGCGATCTCGCGTTTCAGGCTTTGAATTTCGCCGTCGAAACGGCGCAGGTAATTGACTACCAGCAGACGGTCGGCATCGGCATACGCATTCACAATTCGCGTCGATTGCACCAAATCATTAGTCATCGGCTTTTCGGCAAATACCGCGCGGATGGGCATCTCCAGCAGGTCTTCTAAAACATCGCCGTGCAGGTCGGTCGGCAAGCAGACACTGGCAACGTCGAAACCCAGGCCTGCCTGCCGGCAGCTTTCGATATCCGGATAGCCGTCCGAAATATCCCAAAATGCCATAAATTGTTGGCGGCGCTGATCATCCGGATCGATACAAGCCGTAACGCAAAAATTTGGATGAGCACGATAGGCGCCGGCGTGTGTGCGCACGGCCCGTTCATCGCCGGCTTCATCATATCCACCGGCAATGTCACCACAGCCGATAATTAAAGCGGATAGAACCTCAGGCATGTTTACGCTGTATATGCGCGTTCAGTTTCGCCAGTTCCGGTTGCGCTTTCAAAACCTCAAATATATCTGCCAGTGAAAAATTTGGATTGGCCGGATAGAGAGCCTCAAATAGCCGCCTGATCAATTCAAAATCCTCCGGCGTATCAAGTGTCAGCCCTAGATTCGGATCACTCAGCTCCGGCGGCCCCGGCATGTTCTTCAGGCTATATATTTCCGGGTGATTGTAGATGTAAATACTGACATGTTCGTGGTCTTCGGGATCGTCGGTGCGCGATGCAACATCGGCTAAGACATCCGTCGAAAACACCTGGGTATCCATGCCACGAGGATACGTCCGGGTCAGTGTGTTCGCCAGATAATCGACACCTGCTTCCAAATATCCCTGGATACATATCTCGACGAGGCCTGGGTCAATGAGTGGGCAATCGCCAGTCGTCTCGACAATCACATCCGCTGAATGCGCGCGCGCGGCGTCCAAAACGCGCAATAAGACATCATCTTCACTGCCTCGAAAATGGCCAACGCCCATATCTTCCGCTAGCGCAACGACAGGATCGTCGGTGGCGTTCACCGTCGTCGCAACGACGATTTCATCGAGCGAAGGCACGCGCTGCAGGCGTTCAATCATGTGGCCGAGGATCGGTTTTCCCGTCACCTTCAGAAGCACCTTTCCAGGTAGCCGCGATGAAGTCATGCGGGCTTCTATGGTGGCGACGATGCGGGGTTGGTCGGCCATCTAACTCTCCGTTCCATCACTCTCAATCATATCCCATGCCAACGGCTCCCCACGCTTAAAAGCGCGTGATGCCCGGCAACCTAAAACCTCCGGCAAGTGCTTCGGTGGTAGTCCCAATCCGGGGCGGATAGAGCGAATATTATCCGGCGTCAACACGTCGCCGACGCCAACATCCGCGACCGCATAAAGCGAGCGCCGGAAGGTCTCGTTGCCCTGTTCACTGCCTTTGGGATCATAATGAACCCGGCCCAATGCCTCCCAGGCGGTATGACACCCATCGACCAGTTCCTTCAATTCTTCCGGTTCAAGCGAAAAAGCGGAATCCGGACCTCCATCAGCGCGGCGCAACGTAAAATGCTTTTCAATGAAGCATGCACCAAGCGCAACAGCAGCAATGGATACCGCAATGCCATGAGTATGATCAGATAATCCCGGCACCGCACCGAAGCTTTCCGCTAAATCGGGCATGGTGTGTAAATTCGCGTCGCGTGCTTGTGTTGGATAACCACTGACACAATGCAGAACAATTAATTCCTCGGCACCAGCACCGCGTGCCGCCGCGATTGCTTCGCCGATTTCCTTCTTGTTGGCCAGCCCTGTCGACATGACCAACGGCTTACCTGTCGCCGCACATTGTTCAATGAGCGGAAGATCAATCATTTCAAATGAGGCGATCTTGTAAGCTGGCGCATCGAGACCTTCCAGCAAATTCAAGGCCGTCGGATCGAAGGGAGAACTGAATACGACAACGCCCAGATCGCGGCCTTTTTCGAAGAGTGGCCCATGCCAATCCCAAGGTGTGTGGGCTTCATCGTAGAGATCATAAAGCCTGCGGCCGTCCCAGAGCCCGCCCTTGATAACAAATTCTGGACCGTCATGATCGATGGTGATGGTGTCTGCGGTATACGTCTGCAATTTCACGGCGGCGGCGCCGGCCTCCGCGGCGGCTTCCATCAGCGCCATGGCACGGCCCAGATCACCATTATGATTGCCCGACATTTCGGCAACCACATACGGCGGATGACCGGGACCAATGGGTCGCCCGGCAATGGTCACATCGTCTATCTTTAGTCTTGCTCCCATAACCCTCGGACTCTGCCTATGAAACCTTTAAGTAATCCTAAAAAATGGTGCCACCCATCACTTTTTCATGCGCCAATACGTGAAATCATTATCGGCGTCCATTTGCGTCATACCGCACCTTTCGGCAATGCGCATTGAGGCGACGTTGCCAATTCTGACGTCCGCCCGGATTTCACCATCCAATCGGGCAATCATCGCATCGACAATCCGCCGGCCAACGCCACGATTGCGGGCGGTCGGCGCAACCATCCACGAAAGCGTCCAAATCTCGGCGTCTCGGTCGGCGCGAACCGAACCCACAGGCTCGTCCCCATCCATGCCGATATACAAGGCTCGGTCATCATCGTTGAGAACGGCGGTCAACCACGATACGTGAGATGACTGCTCAACCTTGTCGGTGGACTTCGACTGGCGGCGAGTCTCGCGATCATTTCGCCAAGCCAGGAGTATGTCAGCATCAGATAGAGTAGCGACGCGCAATACCAATGGGTTCACATCATCCCCCATCGCCAAGTGCCTCCAGGACGCGCATTGCACCTTTGCCATCACAGATTGTTGCCGCTGCACTCGATATCTGGCCAAGCCGTTCCGGCTTGTCCAAGATCGTTTGCAATGCCTCGGCGATCGATGCCGAAGTGACATCTTCATGCCATCCAAGAGGTACAATGGCATCAGCGTCTTCCAATGCCGTACCAATAATAGATTGATTGTCCGCCGCCACCGTTGCCAACGCCGGAAGCCCTAAACAGCACCGTTCCCATGACGTCGTGCCACACGCACCAAATCCCAAGTCGGCTTGGGCCATCAATTCAGCCATATTTTCAGCATCGATGAGAAGTCTCGCGTTTGGGCCCAATGCTTCAACCGCGCTTTCCATATCTGACAAATGAGGGGCGCCGCCGCCCAAAACGACAACAATTTCGATTTCTGAGCCAATCTCCAAAAGAGCGTCCAGCGCCCGGCCCGTCAGATTGTCCGGGTCGGTCAAACCGAAGGCAACGAGGATGCTTTGAACCTGGTTAGATTTCCGATGGCGCGATAAAGCGGCTTCACGCAACATCGCAAAGTCTCGTTTGAGCAGCGCATATTCCGGTCCGATCAGCAGTTTGCAATTGTTCGGAATTTTCGAGGCATAGTCTTCTGGTCTTCTTCCCAAATTCTGATCCAGGAGAATATCACAGTCGTGCGCGCGATCAGCGAGATCATCAAGGACAAGAATACGTTCCGCAAAGCCACGGCATTGCATTTCGAATGTTTGATCACGTCCGTAATGATCGACAATAAGCACACGACAACCTTCATCGCCAATAAACGCCGCCATTGCCGGCGCTTCGCCGTCAATGTGATCCGGCATGACCACGCATTTATCAGATATTTGGGAAAGTGTGCCAACAGTCTCCAGGGCTTCCGCGTTGACGGCGAAACGGCATTCCCAACCAGCGGTCTCCAAGAGGTCCGCCAATGTCAGGCAACGCATGGCGTGACCGCCGCCAATTTGTGGACCCGCGTCGAAACGGAAAAACGCGAGTGGCAAACCCTGCTGGCTGATCGTCAAAATCAGCTCTCCCGCATCGATTTCTTCAGGCCTTCCAAGCGATCCTGGCCGGCGTTTATCGTCTGCAGGTCAGAGTTCGCATCAACAATTTCGAGGACCTTTTTATAGGACCATCCTTCTCGGCCCATCGGCAAATGCAGCCAAAGGGCTTTGAAGAATTCATAGTCGGGCGCGGTATCGATGGTCCACCGGTGATCCACGGTGTGCCCTCCCGGCCCTTCTAGATTAACGATGTGAGCGTCGGGATGATTGCGGATAAACGGCATGACATGTTCGCGCTCGAACTTTTTAGTGGCCTCGTTCGCGGCGCGCTCCAACCATTCGAAGGTGACGACTTCGCAGTCCAACCCATGCGGCCAACTGGGCGGCATGTTGTTGCAGGCAAAGTCCGCGTTCTCTTTTTCACGCAAGGCCACGACAGCCCCGCAAACGTCGGGGTCCGTCAGTGGGCAATCGCTAGTTACCCGCAGAATTGTCCGCGCGTTCATGAACCGTGCAGCCTGGTAGTAACGATCAAGAACATCGTTTTCAGCCCCACGAAACACCGAAGCGCCCAGCCTTTCAGCTTCGACCGCCACGACATCGCAATCAGGCGTATCAGGGATGGCGCAACAGACTGCATCGATGCCAGGCACCTCGCGGCACCGTGTCAGGCCATGATCCAAAATCGTCGTGTCACCCAATGGCAACATCACCTTGCCCGGCAGGCGTGTCGACGACATTCTAGCTTGAACAATACATACTGTCGTCACCCGCCGCCCCCCAGAACCTCACCAAGCATCGCCGCAACATATTCAACGTCTTCATCGGTCATCGAGACCTGCAACGGCAAGCTTAGAATTTTCTCATAGTATGCATCAGCGCCAGGAAGCGTCGTCTCCCCATAAAGGCGTTGATAATAGGGTTGGCGATTTACAGGCAAATAATGAACTTGAGTTCCAATATTTCGCGCCGCCAATGCTTTCATGACTTGCGCGCGGTCGGTGCCGGCGGCGTCGAAATCGATCAGCACAACACACAAATGCCATGCCGCCTCGCAGTCCGCGGACTTCGGCAACATCCGAACCACAGCCGCCAATGGCGCCAGGGCCTCGGCGTATCGCTCGACAAGCCGGTTTCGAATGCCGACAAATCTCTCAAGCTTGCCAAGTTGATTAAGCCCCAATGCACAATGCACTGCGCTGGCGCGGTAATTCAGGCCCAATTCCGGCATTTCATAATACCACGGGTTGATCTCACCGGATGTGTCGAACGCCTGGCCGGCGTTTTCGATGGTTTCGGGATTGCGGTTCATGCCTATGTTGCGATGGCGTCGCAAACGTTCCGCCAGATGATCATCATTCGTCGTCACCGCGCCGCCCTCACCCATGGCCACGGTTTTAACCGGATGAAATGAGAAAATCGACATTTCCGAATAAGCACAACTGCCAACCGGAACCCATTCCCCGTTGGCCGCTTTATGCACGCCACCAAGCGCGTGACACGCATCTTCAACAATTGGCATATCACCGGCAACTTGACGGATGGCCGCCATATTCGCCGTTTGCCCGTTAATGTGGACGGGGTAGACCGCTTTCACCGAACCCATAGCCGTCGCGCGGGCGGCTTCGAATGTTTCTGAGGTCATCAGGCCGGTTTCCGCATCGACATCAGCGAAAATCACATCAGCGCCCACATATCGCGCAGCGTTAGCGGTCGCAAGAAATGTCATGGCCGGCACGATGGCCCAATCCCCAGGACCAAGATCAAGCGCCGAAGCGGTCAAATGCAACGCCGCGGTCCCGCTGCTACACGAAACCACGTGCCGAGCGCCCGTCACCTCGGCCAGTTTGTTCTCGAACGCATCGACAACTGGCCCGGTCGTCAAAAATTCTCCACGCAGGACGTCGGTAACCGCCTCAATATCATCGTCCTCGATAAAGTGGCGGCCATAGGGAAGGAAGGGTCTTTCACCCGGCATGGCTTAGTTTTTCTGGGTCCCGGCGACGAAGTCGTGCAAGCCTTCCGCGTCAAGCCATTCGGTATTGTTGTCACTAGCATACCGAAACCCATCTTCCACGGGCGTCGCACCATCGCGCAATACGTGGCCTGTCCAAGCGACCGGGTTCGGCTCAATGACGTAGCGATCAGGAAATTCAACAGTATTTCGCGCGTCGTCTTCGGTAATCATGACTTCGTGCAATTTTTCACCGGGCCGAATACCGATAATTTTGTATTTCGCGCCGGGCGACAGGGCTTCCGCGAGATCGGTAATTTTCATGCTGGGAATCTTCGGAATGAAGACCTCGCCGCCACGCATCATCTGCAGGCACGAGAGCACGAATTCGACCCCTTTATCCAAGGTAATCCAAAACCGGGTCATGCGGGTGTCCGTGACCGGTAATTCAGTGATCCCTTCAGCGATCATACGCTGATACAACGGCACAACGCTGCCGCGTGAGCCGACAACATTGCCATAGCGCACGCAACAAAACACCGTGCCACCTTCGCCGCTAAGCTGATTGGCTGCGGTAAATATTTTGTCCGAGGCCAGCTTGCTGGCGCCATAAAGATTGATCGGATTGACCGCCTTGTCCGTCGACAACGCGACCAAACGCTCCACACCTTCGGTAATGCACGCCATGACAAGATTTTCAGCACCCAATACGTTGGTATGAATACACTCAGTCGGATTGTATTCGGCGGCGGGCACCTGCTTTAGGGCGGCGGCATGTATGACCGTATCGATCCCACGTAATGCCATTTTCAGCCGGTCGAGATCGCGAACATCACCAAGAAAATACCGCAAGCAACGATGTTCCTTGGGATCAAATTTCTGCTGCATTTCGTATTGCTTGAGTTCATCACGGGAATAGATTGCCAAGCGTTTGGGCTTGTGGTTCTCAAGCGCGGTCTGAACGAAGCGCTGGCCAAACGAGCCTGTGCCGCCAGTAATTAGTATGGATTTTCCATCAAGAATACCCGGTGCGTCGTAATTCACTGTCGTCCCCTTGCGCCTAGCGTCATGGCACCGTTCAATTTAATGCTGGCCGCTGTTTTCCGCTAGTTGCTGATTTCGGATTCTTCGTCTTCAACATCAAACTGGCCATTTTTCACATTATCGACCGTTCGTTGAAGAAGCGCTGCCGCCCCTTCGTCTCCGAACACTTTAATTAATTTATTGGTCGTCGCCGACAAGGCGATCATGCCCATTGATTCTTCGGCTACGCCACGCGCAATGGCTTCGTCCCACATGGCAATATACCAGTCGATGGCAACCGCCATTTGTTCTTCGTCGGTCAAATCATCTTCAGCCATTCCACCCTCGTTTTTCAATTCCTAAATCAACCTCATCAAGAACCGGGATTTTCGCGCTAAATACTTAAGGAAGGATTATGCCATCAGGGTTTAGGGCCGACCACCGAAAACGGCTAACAATCTCTATTTCATACGTCGCGCGATGATGAACCCCGTGCATTCTCTGTCAGGTACATCGGCTAAAACCATATCAGTGATTTCAAAACCCGCCTCACCTAGAATTTTCGGATACGGATGCAAAGCCAATACAAGCGGCAACCGAAGAACCGGGAATGAACGATCCGTATTCATAATGTCATCACAGATCACAAGGTGGGTAACACGATCACCAATGTGGGCCAATATCCCGTCCACGATGTCGGGATGCAAAATCATGAAAACCCGACTGACCAGGCAGATTTCAATGGATT
Organism: Rhodospirillaceae bacterium; assembly: GCA_018665815.1. Lineage (GTDB taxonomy): Bacteria > Pseudomonadota > Alphaproteobacteria > Rhodospirillales > Casp-alpha2 > UBA3470. The sequence goes on along the minus strand of JABJBP010000050.1, from coordinate 293 downwards.
GAGGAATTTCGACGGTCCCCGCGATCATGTCTTGAACGGAACCGTTAACGAATTCAATCCACGGATAAAGCCGCTCTCCCTCGGCAACAGCGGCGGCGTTTGGTTCCAGACCGCCATACAATATTTCGCGCCTGCCGGTGGTGCCGATGGCGTCTTTTACCATGTGTAAATTGAAGCCGGCCAAGCAACCAATTTCAAAAATTCGACAGGGGTCGGCGGACGATTGGGCGACGGTGCCGGCAACCAACTGGGCCAATTGGCGACGGTCCGGCAAATCGCCCCATTCCGCGTGG
>JABJBP010000049.1 GCA_018665815.1 Rhodospirillaceae bacterium | reverse complement strand
TCACGTCCAAGCCAGCATAGCGATTAGCAACATCAAAAAATCCAAGCTGGCTCATATTTTGCCCCCATAATCTCAACGCCGTGATATCGTGATTCTATCAGATCAATGAATGGGGTGGGTATTTTTAGAGATGCCCTTAAGTTTGAGACCCGCAGTGGCACCCTCAGCGTGGTTCGCGAGAACGGCAATTTGGTGATGGATTTTCCGGCTTTGCCGCCGACACCAGCCGACATGCCAGAGGGCCTAGTTGAGGCCATTGGTCACGAGCCGGAAGCTTTCGTTCGTGCCGCCAAGAACATGGCGATTTTTGCGGATGAGACAACGGTGCGGGCTATTGATCCCGATCTTGGCTATATCGCAGGGATGGAGGGGATGGGCTTGATCATCACAGCACCTGGTGATGAGAGCGATTGCGCGTCGCGGTTTTTTGCACCGCATGTGGGCATCAACGAGGACCCGGTGACTGGTTCGGCGCATTGCACCATCGTGCCCTATTGGGCGGAGCGGCTAGGCAAGACCGACATTCACGCGCGCCAGGTGTCAGCGCGTTCGGGCGATCTTTATTGCCGGGTCAACGGTGAACGCGTGGAGATCGGCGGCAGGGCGGTGTTGTTTTTGCAAGGCGAGATCGAATTGCCATGATTGAGGGTTTTGATGTTCGGCTTGCCGGGACGACCGCAGACGTGGAACTGATCCGTGAGATGTTCCGTGAATACCAGGCCTGGCTTGAGGTTGCCCTGTGTTTCCAAGATTTCGAAAAGGAACTTGCTGACCTGCCGGGAATCTACGCCTTGCCGGAAGGCCGGCTTTTTTTGGTGTTCGATGCCGGCGACGGCGCGAAGAACGGACAACTAGTGGCCTGTGTCGGCGTTCGGCCCCGCGATAGCGGACGGTGTGAAATGAAACGGCTATATGTACGCGAACCCTGGCGCCGTCGCGGCCTTGGGCGGAAACTGACCGAACTATGCATGGATGAGGCTAGGCGCGCCGGATACCGCGAAATGTGCCTTGATACATTGGCGCAGTTGGATGCGGCGCGCGCGCTATACGGCGTGATGGGGTTTCGCGAAATTCCCGCCTATTACGATAATCCATTGGACGGTGTCACCTATATGGCGATTGATCTCAGTTAATTTTGATTATTTTCGTGTAAAAATTTGAAACTGAGGGCTGAACCATTCGATCAAAGGTGTTATTTATGGGTATTCACGGACCTTGGGGGACCGGGGAAGCGTATGGTTAGGAATTTCGTTTGATGAAAAGAATTGTCATTGCTCTGTTTGCGGTGTTGATCACCAGCGCGTTGATGGCTGAAGATCTGGCAGCGGCCAGCAACACGGTCGAAAAAAAAGCGCAGTTTCGGTCTTCGTAAGAAAGGCCGCGGTCATGTCCAACTGCAACCGATGATCGCGCCGGTCCGAAAAAGCACAAAATCAAAGCGCTCCATCAACACTTCTGTAACTGTAATTTTGACCATTCGTGACAACGGCCTGGTCGGGAAAGTCTGCAAAAAAGGGCCGCGCATCGCCGATGCGTTGCTCAGAAGTTGGTACAAAAGCGCAATCCCCCGCGATTATCTCTATGAGCGCAGGCGGCGCAGCGGCAAGACAAAGGTCGATTATCGGCGCACGCCTCAGCAGCGCAAGCTTGATTCCAAGTATATCCGGATCGTCAACAAAGCGATCAAAATGAAAGATCAGGTGGCGGGAATTATTGTCGTCAAGGGTGCTATCAGCATGGGCGGCGGCTCGATCTCCAGATTGCCGTTCTCAAGCGTTAACGGATGTGATGAGTTGGAAGAGAAGTCAAAGAAGAAGAAAAAGTAGTCAGCACCTTCTAATTTCACAATAATTAGTGTTCTAATCTCAAAAAAATACTATACTTAGTGCCATCCCCGCCGTATCTTACGGCGTGCGAAATCGTGTATGTGTGCAGTAAAGCACCGAGGAGGGGGCTAAGTGGCTCGACGATTGAGACAGTTTCTGACCATCGGCCTAGCCGTGATCTCGCTTGGTGGCTGTGGTCTTATGCAGGGTGACTTGTTCTCTGATTCATTCTGGGCCGGCGCGCCGTTCCGCCAAAATAATGAGGCCGAGCTGGGGATTGCCGAACTGGCAAAAGGCAATTACATCACCGCCGAAGCCCGCTTCAAAAAAGCGCTCCGTGGTAACCCACGTGATATTGATGCGTTGATCGGTGCGGGTATTCTTTATCAAAACACGGGTCAATTAACGAAGTCGCGCCAAATGTACGAATCCGTACTGGCACTTAGACCAGATGAATCAAAGCAATTCGTGGTCTGGAGCGACATCAGCACGCGCCCGGCCTCGCAGATCGCCAGTGTTAACTTGGCGCTTCTCGACAGCGGCGGTGTGACACCAACCGTTCAAAGCCCGGCGGCACGCGCCGCTGCGCCGGCGCCAACGCGGGTAATGGGTGCGCCGGCAGGCTCCGCTATGCTTGGTCGAACAGCTCAGCCAACTGCACCATCGTCACCAGCTATGGAAACGATGGCAAAAGGGCGTTCCGTCGGTGCCTATTCTGGCAAAGACAGCAATGTCATGTCACGGTTTTCAACAATAAAGGCGCTGCGTGACCAAGGATTGATCACGCCTGATGAATTTAATCACCGCCGCCAAACGAATGTCGGCGCGTTGTTGCCGCTGACCTCGCCGCCACCAGCGGCCGGGCTTGATCGCTCGGTTCCAACCACTGAACAGATCGCAGGGCGATTGCGAGCCATTGGCCGGGCGTTGGAAATGCGGGCGATTTCCGTGGCCCAGCATTCGGCCGAACGCAGCATGATTTTGGATGCCATGATGCCGTCCGCGCCGGTCGTGGTCGCCAATCCGGCATTACGACCGAAGGGGCTGATGGAAGCGGCCGATTCGGTTCGCCGGCTCGAAAAACTTAGAAACGAAGGTTTCATCAGTTCAGATGAGTATGCTCGTGAACGCCAAGCCATAGAGCTTGCCATGCGTCCGGCATCACAACCCAAAGCGATGGCCGCAAAGCCAGTTTCCAAACCGGCGATGCTGAAAAAAGAAATGGCCAAATCGTCAGGGCCGCAGCCGGCCGTGCATTTGGCGTCCTACAAATCCATGAAACAAGCACAGCGCGGCTGGGCACAGATTAAACGTGCGCATAAAAGCGTTCTCGGTTCCCTGAAGCACGAAGTGAGTAAAGTGCGGCTGGGTAAGAAGGGCACGTATTACAGATTAAAAGCTGGCCCGTTCAAGAATGCGGGCGCGGCGAAAGGTGCGTGCCGAAGTTTGAAACGCCGTCGTCAGTTCTGTGAGCCCAGCATGATGGGTGCCGGTTAAGGGAAGGTGTGTGCGTTTACGTGTCGCCGGCAATCTCGACGACACCCTTTGCCGCAAGGTTCATAATCTCCGCCTCAGTGTAGCCAAGCATTTCTTTGAGCACTTCGGTCGTGTGTCCGCCCAAGTCCGGTGCCGGCTTGTTGGCGATATCTGGTGCCGCCGAGAGATGCGGGGGCGTGCGAGCAAATTTGAGCGTGCCGACATCAGGATCATCGATATCTATTAGTGTGCCGCGTTCACGAACGTGTGGGTCATTGAATATATCCTCGGCGTCATAGACGGGACCGCAAGGGACACCGACGCCATTTAACGCATCCACGGCGGCATCTCGACCCTGGGCCTTAAACCAACCTTCGAGGATTGGTTTTAGATAGTCGATGTTTTGGCACCGCGCAGTTCCGTCGCGTGAGCGTTCATCATCCTTGAGGTCGGGGCGTCCGATGGTTTCCGCCATGCGTCCCCAGATGATGTTGTCCGGGACATTGATGGCCACCCAACCGTCTTCGCATTCATATGCATCTCGGGGCCAGACATTCTTCGGCTCGCCGCGTGAATTCACTTGGCCGGCGACGGAATACAAGGCCATCTGCGCTTCGTTCATGGCGATCATATTGTCAAACATGGACGAATCGACCAATTGACCTATGCCAGTGCGTTCGCGCATGAACAATGCCTGCATGACGCCATAGGCGGCAATTTGGCCGGAATAGATATCGGCCATGCCATAGATCGTCCAACTAGGACGTTTGTCGGCAAATCCGACCATGTGCATGATGCCGCCCATGGCTTCGGCGACGATGTCGAAGGCCGGCCGATCACTATAAGCGCCCTGGTAACCTTCAAGCTGGCCAAAACCCGAGATCACGGCCCAAATCAGCCGCGGATTGAGTTCGCCCATGTTCTCAAAACCAAGACCTTGCTTGGTCATTGAGCCAGGGCGCAGGTTTTCAACGACGACGTCTGCCGTTTTCGCCAGCCGCCTGAATACTTCTTGGCCTTCTGGATCCCGCAGGTTCAAGGCGAGGCTTTTCTTGTTTCGGTTATAGCCCATGAAGCCGGCAGCTTTGCGCTTGCCATTGCCTTCCGCGAAAGGCGCCATGGCCCGCCTGGGGTCGCCTGACCCCGGTCGTTCTATTTTGATGACCTCGGCGCCAGCGTCGGCCAGCAGCATCGTGCAGTAGGGGCCAGCCATGTATTGTTCGAGGCCGATGACACGGATCCCCGAGAGCGGTTGTTCGCCCTGCTTGGTCACCTACTCAGTCCCCAATCCACTCAACCAACGTCGACACACCCATGCCAACGCCGACGCACAATGTTGCCAGACCATAAAATGGCCGTTTCGCCGTCGCCGCCCGGCGTTCCATTTCGTGCATCAGCGTGACCATGATCCGCGCGCCTGAGCATCCCGTCGGATGGCCGAGCGCGATGGCACCGCCGTTAACGTTTGTCTTCTCGTGATCCAGGCCCAGGCGCTTCATGCACCCGATGGTTTGTGCGGCAAAGGCCTCATTCAATTCGACAAGATCAATGTCTTCGATTTTTAATCCTTGGCGGGCCAAAAGTTTCTCCGTCGCCGGCACGGGCCCATAGCCCATCACACCTGGATCGACGCCGGCAACCGCCGAAGCGATCCATCGGAGTTTCGGTTTGAGACCCATTTCTTCGGCCTTCTCGCGGCTCATCATCAACACCGCCGCGGCACCGTCATTAACGCCGCTGGAATTCCCAGCGGTCACGGTGCCGTCTTTTTTGAAGGCGGGGCGTAAGCTAGCCATGTCTTCGGCATCGGTTGCCAGTTGAAAGCCTGCGTCGTCGCGGCTGTAACGCGGATGTTCATCCGTATCGATAATCTTCGGATCACCACGCCGCTGCGGCACCGCGATGGGCACAATTTCATCGGCAAACTTGCCGTCGTTGATGGCGGCGACAGCGCGGCGATGGCTTTCAACCGCGAAGGCGTCTTGTTCTTCGCGGGTGATCTGCATTTCCTCAGCGATGTTTTCCGCCGTCTCGCCTAGGCTGACGATGGGGTACATCTCATCCATTTTCGGATTGTTGAACCGCCAACCTACTGTGGTGTCCCACATTTTCGGATTGCCCATGGCGGGGGTCCGTTCCGGTTTTGCCATCGCCCACGGTGCGCGGCTCATGGATTCGACACCGGACCCAATATAGACGTCGCCTTCATCGGCGATAATCGCTTTTGCCGCCTGATTAACAGCCTCCAGCGCCGAAGAGCAATTGCGGTTGACGGTGACGCCGGGAACTTCGATAGGGAATCCGGCCAGCAGCACCGACATGCGTGCGACGTCGCGGTTGTCTTCACCACCTTGGTTGCCGCAACCCGCATAGACATCATCCAAAATCGCCGGGTCAATGCCGGTTCGATCAATCAGGCCTTTGTAGACGTCAGCCAAAAGATCGTCGGGACGGACTTTCGATAGGCCGCCGCCGAATTTACCGATGGCACTGCGCACGCCATCAATGATGACAACTTCTCGCATGATATCCTCGATGATTACTGAGTGGTGCGTTGAACGGGGGGCGGCAGAATGCCTTGCGCGCCACCTTGAGGTTGCGGCTTGCCGCGTGGCGAAACCGTGATGGTGAGTTCCGATCCGGTTAAAGTGCCGCCGCGAATGGCGATTGCCAGGACCCGGTCTTCACGGGCATAGGTCAGAATGCTGGTCGGTGCGCGGACAGACGTCACTTCTTCCCAGCCAAATCCGGTCAGATTGCCGCGGAAGAAATCAAAGGCGGCGTTGGCGCTGCCCGAAGAGCTTAGGGTGAGCTGGCCGAACCAGGGTTTTGATCCGAAGACCAAGGTCTTATCGACGATAATTTTGGAGCCCGCCGGGACCGGAATGTCTGGAAACTGGCTGAATGCAGAAGCGGGTGTTGTGGGATTTTTCTGAGCGGGGTCGCCGTTGTTTGGCAGAATGCCCGCTGTCTGACTACAGCCGCCCACAAGCATGAAAACTGCTATGCCGGCAACGACCGCAGGCAGTTGGAAAGTTTTGAAAAAATTGGTCCGCATGTTGATCGTTTGCAACGCGTTCATCCCTTGCCGTCCCCTCTGACGCCTCCGCCAACATCAACATCCTATAGCATCCCCGCGTCAGGGTATACAAATCACCCTTTCTTCCTCGGGCAGGCGGGCTAACATAGGAAATCAGCTGCATGACCTGGGCAAGTGGGCGTCAATGACCAAGCAAACGAAAAAGCGCCGCATTTTGGTGGCAATCACGGGGGCGAGCGGCGCGATCTATGGTGTTCGGCTTTTGGAGATGCTTCGCGGTTCGTCGAATATCGAAGTCCACTTGACGCTTTCCAAGGCCGGCCGGCTGACGCTTGGTGCCGAGTGCCGCCGCGAGGCGTCAGAACTGGAAGCCATGGCCGATGTCGTGCATTCGGCTGCTAATGTAGGCGCGGCGCCAGCGTCCGGGTCATTTCGATTAGACGGCATGATCATTGTGCCTTGTTCGATCAAGACTGCATCAAATATTGCCTATGGCAACACGGCTGATCTCATCAGCAGGGCCGCCGATGTGATGCTGAAGGAACGCCGAAATCTGGTGCTTGCGGTACGTGAAACCCCATTGCATTGGGGGCACTTGGAAACTTTGACCCGGTTGGCCAAACTTGGCGCTGTTATCTTTCCGCCGCTTCCCGGATTTTATCATAATCCCGAAACCATTGATGAAATCGTTGATCAATCATGCATGCGGATGCTTGATCAGTTAGGCATCGACGTCGAAGCTGCGCCACGCTGGGGCGAGGCAGACGGGGTGGCGCCGATTGGCGCGAATTCATGTGATGAAGACGGCTAGGTGAGGGCGGGATGGCTGGCACGAGAACGCTTTTTGATAAAGCCTGGGATGCACATGTGGTCTCCGAGCTTGGTGGCGACATGGCGTTGTTGCACGCAGATCGGATTTTGCTGCATGACCTGAGCGGCCTCAGGGCATTGCGCATGCTCAAGGAATTGGGGCACGCGGTTCGCGATCCCAGCCTGTGTTTTGCCGCGCCGGATCACACTGTATCAAGCGATCCGGCATTGGGAGGGAAGGGGAAATTTCATGAGACTTGCGTCGTTCCCCTGGCCGAATTGACAGCCGCCGATAAAATTCGCCACTATGCAATGGGTGAACAGGGTTTCGGCATCCTTCACGTCATCGGCCCGGAACTGGGCATCACCTTGCCGGGCGCCAGTGTCATCTGTGGCGACAGCCACACGTGTACGCACGGCGGCATCGGGGCCCTCGCCTGGGGCGTCGGCACCACCGAACTGGTTCACGCCATGGCGACTCAAACCGTCATGCACCGAAAACCGCAGCGCATGCGGATTTCCTTCAACGGTGAGCTGCCTGCATGGCTTTCGGCAAAAGATATGATCCTTCACGTGATTGGTGCCCAGGGGGCTGGGGCCGGGAACGGCTACGCCCTTGAATATGCCGGGTCCGCTGTGCGTGCCATGTCCGTAGAAGGCCGGATGACAATCTGTAATTTGTCCATCGAAATGGCCGCCAAAGTCGGCATGGTCGGCCCCGATGACCAGGTTTTCGAATACTTGAATGGGCGTGAATACGCGCCCAAGGATGAAGCTTGGGATCTGGCGCTTGCCCATTGGCGGACTATGCCGACCGACGATGAAGCCGAATTCGACAAGGATATCGACATCGATGTTTCGGACCTGAAACCTCAAATCACCTGGGGCACCAGCCCGGAGCATGTCGTCGCTGTCGATGGATTGATACCGGATCCCGATAAGGAAGCCGATCCGGACCGGCGCCAGGCTTTGCGGGCTGCCCAGGAATACATTGGACTGAACCCGGGGGCGCGGCTTGAAGGCACGGATGTCGACTGGGTGTTTATCGGCTCGTGCACGAACAGCCGCATAACCGATCTGCGTGCCGCAGCGGATGTCCTCAAAGGGCGCAAAATTGCCGAAGGGGTGTGCGCATGGGCCGTACCGGGATCGGAAGATGTAAAACGCGATGCTGAGGCCGAGGGCCTCGATCGCGTATTCACCGACGCCGGTTTCGAGTGGCGGCTACCGGGGTGCTCGCTTTGCGTTGGCGCCAACGGCGAGAACGTTCCGGCCGGCAAGCGGTGCGTCTCTACTTCCAACCGCAATTTCGTCGGCCGTCAAGGGACCGATAGCCGCACCCATCTGGCCAGTCCGGCCATGGCGGCGGCGGCGGCGGTGACCGGCCAAATCACCGATGTCCGAAAGTTGATGAGCTAGTTTGATGGGAAAGTTTACCGTACTAAGCAGTGTCGCTGCGCCGATTGATGAGAAGAACGTCAACACGGATATTATTATCCCCATCAAGCGGCTGGTTGGGACCGACCGCGGCACGTTTGGGGAATTTGCATTTGAGCCTTGGCGTTACTTGACGGAAGGTGTTGAGAACCCGGACTTCATCCTCAATAAAATGCCCTACCGAAATGCTGAAATTTTGATCGCCGGTCCGAACTTTGCCTGTGGCAGTTCTCGGGAAGGTGCGGTGTGGGCCATTCAGGAATTTGGTATCCGCGCGCTCATGGCACCGAGTTTCGGTGGAATATTTTTTAACAATTGTTTTCAGTGCGGAATTTTGCCGATCGTCCTACCTGCTGAAATCATTGAAAACTTCATGCGCCAGGCGATCAGTGATGGCGACAATCCAAAGTTTACAATCGATCTGGCGGCAAATGAGGTCACAGCCCCCAACGGTGACCGCACCTCGTTCGAGGTTGAGCCGTTTCGGCGCGACGCACTGCTCAACGGATTGGATGATTTGGGCATGACGTTGACGCGCCGCGATGAAATTGGTGCATTCCAGGCAACCGACAGGGAAACCCGACCATGGGTGTATCTTTAAATCCTATCTTCTGAATAGTGATGGACCCGGTTGATTTCTACGTCCGATTGCGCGACCCTTGATGTGTTCAGGTGCATTGGGATGCGGAAGTACTCTGATTTTTTCGGGGAGAGCGTTTGGCGATGGCCGATAAAGCCGACGCAGCGGAAGCCGTGAGATTGTCTGGAGATGCCCTTGAAGGTGTCGACGCCGGCCCTTTCAAGATGCTCGCCGACAACCTGAATATCGGCATCCTCGTCCACCGCGAATTCAAACCGCTGTATGCGAACCATGCGCTCGCTGAATTGTTTGGATTTGACGGCCCTGAAGACGTCTTAGCATTTGATGGTGTCGATGGGTTGTACACGACGGATTCCCGCGAAATTTTCCGCGAGCGGCATCGTGCTCGATTGCGGGGCGAGAGCCCGCCGAGTGAATATATATTGCAAGCACGGCGCCTGGACGGTGCATTTATCTGGGTCAACAACCGGCCTGTGCGGATTGATTGGTTGGGTGAACCGGCCGTGTGCACGACTCTCATTGATGTCACCGAGCGCATGCTCGCTCAGGATGCCTTGAAAGTTAGCGAAGAAGAGTTCCGCCGCATTTTCGAAAACGCCAGTGAAGGGATTTTTCGGGCCATTCCTGAGGGCCGGGTCGTCGCCGCCAATCCCGCGTTCGCTGAAATTTTGGGTTATTCCAACCCGCAGGAACTCATGGATAACGTTCATCATATTGGTGAAGACGTGTATGTCGATGCGCCGCAGCGCGAAACTTTGCGTAACATGCTGATGGCTGGAAAACGGGTCGATGGGTTTGAAGTGCAGTGGCGGCGCAAAGATGGATCGAAAATTTGGATTCTAATGAATGCCCGCGCCGTGCAAGAAGGCCAGGGCATGCCCATGTTTTTCGAGGCTGCGGTCATCGATATTTCCGCCCGGCGCGATATCGAACACAATTTGGTGCAGGCCAAAGAGCAAGCCGAGCTTGCGAACCGAGCGAAAAGCGAATTTTTAGCGCATATGAGTCACGAATTGCGGACGCCGCTCAATTGTATCATCGGGTTTTCTCAAATATTGATGGGTGAGATGTTCGGGCCTCTGGGGCATGCGAATTATTTGGAGTATGTCGGTGATGTGCATACGTCGGGATTGCATCTGCTGAATGTCATTAGTGACATTTTGGATATTTCGAAAATCGAGGCGGGTGAGCTTGAAATCACCGACGAGCAAGTCAATAGCGGCGAAACGCTGATTACATGCACAAAAATGATGCGTGAGCGTGCCGAGCGGGCGCAGCTGATGCTATCTACTGAGTTCGCGCCTAACTTGCCTGTGCTGCGGGCTGATGGTCTTAGAATAAAGCAGATACTTCTCAATTTGCTGTCGAATTCGGTCAAATATACGCCGCCCGGGGGCCGCATTTCGATTAACGCGTCAATCAATGAGCACAAGAACTTGGTGTTTGAAGTCGTCGATACAGGCATCGGCATTTCAGCCGTCGACATGCCACGTGTCCTCGCGCCATTTGAGCAGGTTCGCGATAGTCACGTTCTTACAAGTGAAGGCACCGGATTGGGCGTATACTTGAGTAAGGTGTTGGCGGAACGCCACGGCGGGCATCTTGAAATCGATAGTGTGCCCAATGAAGGCACAGTTGTTCGCGTTACGCTGCCCGAGGCGCGCCTGATCTATGATGAATAGCCGCGGTGCCTTATACTGCCTGGGTCACCTTCGCTAAAAATTCGGCAACCGCCGCCTGATCCATCCAGCGCGCGACAACGATGAGATCATTGTCGGGATCGATCCAAATGATGTTCGAGCCAGCACCAACGGCTGCGTAGGAATTTTCCGGTGTCCCCGGCCACTCTTCGCCGCCTGTATTCAGCCACCACAGAAATCCGTAACCAGGTCGAATGTCGGACGGGGCACGCAATTGCCGGACCCAGCCTTCCGGAAGGATTGATTGTTCGTTCCACATTCCATCCCGGTGGATCAAAAGCCCGAATCGCGCGTGGTCATATGTATTGATGTGGATGCCGCCGCCCCAATGGGTGCCGCCGGGAACTGATTGCATTTGCCGACCGTCGACTTCAACGAAGGAGTTTTTATAACCCATCCATTCCCAAGTGTCCGAGGCGCCGATGGGGCCCATGATCCGTTCTTTGAGCACTTCGGGAAGCGGGCTTTTGAATGTGTGGAGCAGGCAAAGCGAGAGCAAGTTGACGCGGACGTCATTGTATTCCCAATAGCTGCCGGGGGCCTGTAGGTCGCGGTGTTGGCCTTTGCGGCTGTTGTCTGATCCCGGCCCGACTTGACGGTTCCGGTCTATGAGATCGGGCTTATCCCAGAGTGTGCCTTCCCATTCGCTGGTCTGCGTTAGAAGGTGGCGCCAAGTAATGGCACCGTTGTGCGCACCAGCAAACAGATCGCCCGGAACGGCATCGCCGATAGGTTCATCCAAATCGCCAATCAACCCATCGGTCACGGCGACGCCCGTTAGGATCGAAAGATAGCTCTTGGCGATGGAGAACGTCATATCCGGGCGGTCCGGCTCGCCCCATTCGGCAGCAATCTTGCCACCTTTGATAATCAATCCACTGGGGCCGCCGCGTGGTCTGATCGGGCCCAGAATTTCGTTCCAGTGCGGTGCTTCCAGATCAGTCAAACTGGGAATTCGGCCGTCCTTTTCGATGTCACGCGGCCAAGGAGTCTCACTGGCTTCGGCAAAGCTTACGGCATCCGCCAGTTTATGGGCATCCAAGCCGACGGCGTTGGGTTCCGTGCGCTGCCAGTCGTCTCCTTGGTCCGGAAAATAGGTCATGGTCGGTTTCCTTCGGTTTCTTTTTGCAGTTCAAGAATGACTTTCAAACGCGCCTTTTCGGCTTCGGCAATGTGGTATCGGGCGGCTTGCTCGGCATTGGCGGCATCGCGCCCGCCGATAGCGTCGACGATATCACGATGTTCGCGCTGAGCAATCTTGTGCCGGCCCGCCAGAGCATAGGTCGTGGAAGGTAAGAGGGCCATGGAATCGCGCAAGGCGTTCAGTGCTTGCAACAAATAACGGTTATGCGCGGCGGCATAGATGTTTTGATGGAACTGCCGGTTCAATTCTGCCCGTTCAACCGAACCATCGGCGCCATCCGCCTGGTCGATCAAGTCGCGCAACGTGGCAATCTGCGACTCGGCGGCATGTTGCGCGGCTAAGCCCGCTGCGGTGCCCTCCAAAACTTTACGCATGGCGTAGAGCTCAATCAATTGCTGCTGGTCGAGTGCCGCGACAACGACGCCACGCCAGGCTTCGAAAACCAGCAAGCCGTCTGCCTGAAGGCGTCGGAAAGCTTCTCTGACGGGGGTCCGGCTGACGTTCAGCCATGTCGTCACATCGGATTCACGTACCCGTTCGCCCGGTTTCAGGCGTCCGTCACGGATGGCGTCTCTGAGGTTGATGTGCACCCACTCGCCCCGCGACAGGCCGTCGGGAATGACTTTCGAGTTGACCGCCTGAATGCTCATTCAGGCCTCACGCGTTTAGCGCATCCGCCGCCGATGCACCGGCCATCCGCCCAAAAACGGAACCGGACATCAATCCGGTACCGCCCGGGTAATTGAAATAGAATATCCCGCCGACCAGTTCGCCGGCCGCGTAGAGGCCGGGGATCGGGACGTGATCAATATCCATAACTTGGCCGCTGGCGGCATTGATGCGTAGGCCGCCGAAGGTAAAGGTGATGCCACAGGTGGTTTGGTAGGCCTCAAAGGGCGGCTCATCAATGGTGTTCGCCCAATTGGTCTTGGGAATCTCCAAGCTCGGCGTGCCACGTCCATCCAAGACGGTCGGGTCAAAGTGCACATCCGTTTGGACCGCATCGTTATAGGCCGCGACCTCGGCCAAAAAGGCTTCCTTGTCGACGCCTTCCAGTTTGTCGGCCAGGCCCTCCAATGTATCTGAGCTGACCTTTGTAACCTGCCTGATCCGGTATTCGTCGCGGAGCAGGTTCAGGACTTTGGAATCAAAGACCTGCCAAGCGAATTGCTGCGGTTGACCTAAGATCACCCGACCGTACTTGGCGTAGGTGTAGTTCCTGAAATCCGCGCCTTCATCGATGAATCGTTTGCCTTCGGCATTGATCATGATGCCGAAGGGGTAGGAATGCTTCTGAAAATTGTCACCAACGTCCAAATCACCGAACTCCGGCGCGTTGCGGTCCCAGCCAACGGCATGACAGCCCGACCAGTTGCCGTAGGGCGCTGCGCCAATATCCAGCGCCATGCGAATGCCGTCACCGGTATTGAAACGGCTGCCGCGGACTTTTGCCAAATCCCAATCCGGCCCGATGTAGCGGGTTCGCCATTCATGGTTGGCCTCAAAACCGCCGGCGGCGATAACCACAGATTTGGCCTTAACGTCGAAGATGCGGCCGTTCTGCTTCACTTTGACGCCGCTGACGCTTAGGCCGTCATAAATCAATTCTAAAACGCGTGCGCCATATTCAATTCGCACCCCATTGGCGCGTGCGATGTCCGTTTCGCTGTCAACCAGCCCAGGACCGCCGCCCCAATATTCGACACAAAGACCACCCCAGAACCGGAACTGGCCATCGACTTTGAACGCCTGGCGGCCATAACTGGGAACGAACCTGATCCCACGGCTGCACATCCATTTCATGGTGTCCAAGCTGTCACAGACCAATTTTTCACAAAGATCAGGATCGGTGCGGAATTGCGTCACCCGGAACATGTCATCGTAAAATTCGTCCTGCGTGTAGGTGCCGAAATCGGTAGTGGCGATTTCCTCATTGGTGAGATCGGGCATGATCTCTTTCAAATCCTCCAATCCCTCATGGGCGAACCGGATGGCGCCGGCTGTAAACCGGCTGTTGCCGCCGCGCTCATCTTCCGGCGCGCGCTCAAACATGACCACCTTGGCACCGCGTTCCTGTGCGGCCAGAGCTGCGCAAAAGGCCGCATTACCTGCCCCGACGATAACAACGTCAGCAACAATCTCGTTCATGGGATCTCCTATGGGAATATATTGTGTGCGATTGTATACAATATGAAGAATAATGAAAGGCCCGTCAATTTTGAGGTGACTTACGCTGATTGGGCAGGCGTGCTATCCAGAACATTAAAACCGGGAGTACGATCCATGATTGCTGGAAAACTAGG
>JABJBP010000048.1 GCA_018665815.1 Rhodospirillaceae bacterium | reverse complement strand
GTACCCGCCGGCACCGAGAGCACCTGAATTTGCGGACCACTGAGAATGGGCGGGCGTTGATGTGAACGCGGCACGCCAGTCGTCGTCGCCACGCCCGCCGGCGGGCTTTCGGCTTGCAACGGGCCGCCGCCTTGCAGAGACTGACAGGCACCGAGCGTCAGCGCACAGGCGCCGAGGGCAGCGAAGGCGGCGGATCGTGAAAGACGGAAATTTGGCAAGTTGCTCTTCATCCGGTTTTCCGAACGGGTTGTCTGAAGCGGGCCCGAGCCTAGCGATAGCGACGCCATGAGTAAACCATCGGAATTCACCGCACCGCCGGGATTGCCACCAGGACTTATCGTCGTCGCGACACCCATCGGCAACGCGTCCGATATCGGCCTGCGCGCGCTTGAAATTTTACGCGCCGCCCATGTCATCGCTTGCGAAGATACCCGCGTCAGCGCCAAGTTATTGGCCATCCATGGAATCAAGACGCCAACCCTTTCCTATCACGAACACAATGCGCAACAACAGCGCCCACGCCTTATGGAACGCCTAAAAAATGGCGAAACCGTGGCGTTGATTTCAGATGCGGGCACACCGTTGATTTCCGACCCCGGTTATAAGTTAATCACCGCATGCTTGGATGACGATATCGCGCTCACCGCAGCCCCCGGCCCCTCATCCGTGCTAACGGCCTTGGTTCTTTCGGGCCTGCCAACGGACCGCTTTTTCTTTCAGGGGTTCGTGCCGCCGAAGGCTGCGGCGCGGCGCCGCGTGTTGGCCGAGATCGCTTTGGTGCCGGGAACGCTGGTGATTATGGAATCGGCTAAACGCCTCGCTGCCATGCTTGGTGCCGCCACTGAAATCATGGGCCCCCGGCCTTGCGCGGTCACCCGCGAGCTGACCAAAAAATTCGAAGAAGTTCGGCGCGGCACGCTGGATGATTTGGCCGAGCATTACCGAACCAACGGGCCGCCAAAGGGCGAAGTGACGGTGGTGATCGGCCCGCCAACTGCCACCGAAGCGCCCGATGAGGCCGAGGTTGATGCGCGCCTGGGTGAGGCGCTGGAAACTTTGTCGGTGCGCGACGCCGCCGTGATGGTCGCTTCCGACACCGGGCTGCCAAAGCGCCAAATCTACGCCCGCGCCCTGGCGCTGTCGAAAGCCACCACTCAATCCGAGGCCAAATCCGGGCCCAAATCCAGCGCGCCCGGGCCGGATGACGAATGAACACGACACGACAAGAACGCGGCCGTGACGCATGGCGGACGGGGCACCGGACCGAGTTGCTCGCCGGCCTATTCCTGCGCCTAAAGGGTTTTCGTATCTTGGCGCGGCGTTTCGCCTGTCATGTGGGCGAAATCGACATCGTCGCCAAGCGCGGCCGCCTGGTGGTTTTCGTCGAGGTCAAATACCGCGCCGACCCGGATATCGCCGCCGCCGCCGTCACCAATCGGCAATGGCAGCGTGTCACCCGCACTGCCGAGGTTTTTATGCCATCGCGCCCGGGCCTAGCAAGCTTCGACCGGCGCTTCGATCTTCTGGTTTTTAGCCGCCGCAAATGGCCCCGCCATATTATTGACACGTGGCGGCCGGACAATTGATCTGAAACTTCGACTTTGAGCCTGCGGCCCCGCGCCGTAGAATGAGAGCCGAACCATCGTACACTAGACAGTGAGCCCGTTTAACATGCTGATGTCCCAATCCCCTCATCTTACGCCTCCCGTTACACTGCCTCTCGCGCGCCGACACTCCGGCCTTCGGTTTTTGTCTTTATGTTTTTTCCTGGGGCTCGCCCCTATCCTTGCCGGCTGCGCCAGCGCAGTCGTCGGTGCCGGGGCCGCCGTTGGTGTCGCCGCCTTTGAAGAGCGTCCGGCAAAAACCATTTTGGCCGACACCAAGATCGCCGCCCAAGTCCGGGTCAACCTGATCAATGCCGGCGAGAAGTTCGCCACCGGTATCGGCGTCGAAGCATTTGAAAGCCGGGTTTTGCTGACCGGCAATGTGGCCAATGAAAAGATGCGCGCCGATGCGCTTGGACTGACCTGGAAGGTCGCCGGCGTGACTGATGTGCTGAATGAAATTCAAATCAGCGATGCCGGATTTCTGAATACCGCCAAGGATGCCTGGATCACCACCCAGCTGACATCGAAAATCACCTTCGACCAGGA
The DNA here is from genome assembly GCA_018665815.1 of Rhodospirillaceae bacterium. GTDB lineage: Bacteria > Pseudomonadota > Alphaproteobacteria > Rhodospirillales > Casp-alpha2 > UBA3470. The sequence goes on along the minus strand of JABJBP010000048.1, from coordinate 3,282 downwards.
TGTTCTGGCGATCAATTATTCAGTTGAGACCGTGAACGGCATTGTCTATCTGATCGGCATTGCACAAAGCCAGGCAGAGTTGGACCGTGTCGCGGCCTACGCACGCAATATCAGTTACGTGCGTAAAATCATCTCCCACGTGCGGGTCAAAACAGGGACCGCAAAGAAAAGCTAACGGCAAAGGAGAAACGGGGGGTGCAGATCAGCCCGGAAATCAAAGCCGCCCTGACCTTGGCCGGCAATCAGGACGATACCGATATCGATATTGGCGAGACGGCGCTGACCCTGGCGGCGGCTGACCGACCCGGTGCGTGGTTCGCGCCCTACCGGCGCCACTTGGAAAAAATAACCGATGAGGTCGGCGCCTATGCCCAACGCGGGCCCCGGGATGTCCCCTTGGCGCTCAGGCACGAAGCCTTGGTTCAGGTTATTCACAAACGCATGGGTTATGCCGGTACTGAGGACAGTTTCGATGATATCGATGCCGCGAACCTGATGCAGGTCATCGACCGCCGCTCGGGCTTGCCCGTCGCCATCGGTATTCTTTATCTGCACGCCGCCGCCAAGCTCGGCTGGGCGGCCTGTGGCGTTGATTTCCCTGGCCGGTTTTTATTGCGCTTGGATACTGACGCCGGGCGGCTGATTTTTGATCCTTTTGATGGCGGGCGTGAGTTGACGCCGCCCGACCTCAGGCTGTTACTTAAGGCCATTACCGGGCCAGGCGCCGAATTGACGCAAGAACATTACCGCTCCGCTGGATCGCGCGGTGTGCTGCTACGCTTACAAAACAACATCAAAATTCGCCGCCTCGAGGCCAATCAACCGGAAGCCGCCCTGGCTATTGTTGAAAGTATGGTGATGATCGCACCGCTTGAGCCGGCACTCTGGCGTGAATGCGGGCTTTTGCATGCGCGTCTCGAGCACATTGCCAAGGCCGTCGCGGCGCTGGAGGAATTTCTCCGGCTTTCGGTATCGGAACAGGCGCGCTATAGCACGTCATCCCTGCTGCAGGAGTTGCGTGGCCGGCTGGGCTGACTATCTTGATGATCGAACAAAGACAAATTCGAAAGGTTGCCTCATGGCCTTGAAAGTCGCGATCCAGATGGATCACGTCGCCAGCATCGACATCGCGGGCGATTCAACTTTTGTCATGGCGATGGAAGCGCAAAAGCGCGGCCACGCGCTCTATCATTACGGGCCCGGCGCCTTGGTCATGGACGCAGGCCGTATCTTGGCCACCGCCGAACCCATGGAGGTGCGCCGCGAGGTCGGCAATCATTTCACCTTGGGCGCGCCGGAAACCATCGATCTGGCGGACGTTGATGTCGTCTTGATGCGCCAGGACCCGCCCTTTGATATGTCCTACATTACCGCGACGCATTTGTTGGAACACGTCCACCCAAAAACGCTTGTGGTTAACGACCCGGCGGAGGTTCGCAACGCACCGGAGAAATTGTTCGTCACCCGGTTTCCGGAATTCATGCCGCCGACCCTGATCGCCACCGACCGCGACCGCATTTTGGCCTTCCGTGAAGAACACAAAGACATCATCTTGAAGCCTTTGTTCGGCAACGGCGGCGCTGGGGTCTTCCATGTCAAACCGGACGACGAAAACTTCAACGCGTTGTTGGAAATGTTTTCCGAAAACTACCGCGAGCCGATCATCGCCCAGGCGTATCTCGCCGACGTCCGCGACGGCGACAAAAGGATTATCTTGATCGACGGCGAAATCGCCGGCGCCACCAATCGTGTGCCAAAGGAGGGCGAGGCGCGCTCCAACATGCATGTCGGCGGCACCGCGGTGAAGTCCGAACTGACGGACCGCGAACGCGACATCTGCGCCGCGCTTAGGCCTGAGCTCAAGGCCCGCGGGCTTATTTTTGTCGGCATCGACGTCATCGGCGGCTACATGACCGAAATCAACGTCACCTCACCCACCGGCCTACAGGAAATCAACGAATTTGATGATGTGTGTCTGGAAGCTGATATCTGGGATGCAATTGAGGCGAAGCTGTAAATCTGGGTCTGGGCATAATTCAAAACCCTCGGGTGCCACATCAAAAATGATGGCGAGCCGTTAAATTACAACTTTTAATCGGTAGTTCTAAATTTTCTACGCTTTATGATGCCTGTAGTCATAGAGGAGTAGAAACTTATAGTTGCACGCATAGGTACAGTGTCTTTTGAAGGCATCCGGGTCGTTGATGTGGATGTTCAAGTTCAGGCGGCGCCTGGCATGCCGACGTTCTCAATTGTTGGCTTACCCGACAAGGCGGTGGGCGAAAGCCGCGAGCGGGTGCGCGCCGCCTTGCACGCCATGGGCCTGGCGTTGCCGTCGAAGCGGATCACGGTGAATTTATCGCCCGCCGATCTTCTCAAAGAAGGCAGCCATTATATTCTGCCGGTGGCGCTCGGGTTACTGGGGGCCATGGACGTGGTACCGGTCGATGTTTTAGCCGGCTATGTGGCGCTGGGCGAATTGGCGCTGGATGGCAGCGTGGCGTCGGTCAATGGCGTGCTGCCGGCCGCCATTCATGCGCCTGGCGGGCCTTGGAAATCGCCGCCGCCGGCAACCATAATTTGCTGATGGCCGGGCCGCCGGGCGCTGGGAAATCGATGCTGGCGGCGCGGCTCACAGGGCTCCTGCCGCCGCTGGAACCGGATGAGATTTTAGAGGTCAGCATGATCCAGAGCCTCGCCGGTGAGTTGGATCACGGGCGGTTGACCGACCGCCGGCCTTTCCGCGACCCCCACCATTCGGCGTCGACCCCGGCGCTGGTCGGCGGCGGGCATCGGGCCCGGCTGGGCGAAGCATCGCTGGCGCATTTGGGGGTGTTATTCTTAGATGAGTTGCCGGAATTTCAGCGTGGCGCCCTGGACGCGCTGCGCCAGCCGCTTGAGACCGGGCGGTGTGTGGTGGCGCGGGCCAACGCGCACATCACCTATCCGGCCCGTATTCAATTGATCGGCGCCATGAACCCGTGCCGCTGCGGGTACCTGGGCGATCCGGCCCTGGCGTGCTCGCGCGCGCGCGGCTGCGCGGAAAACTATCTCAGCAAAATTTCAGGCCCATTGATTGACCGCTTCGACATGCATGTCGATGTCCCCGCCGTCTCCCCGGCCGATCTCGATTTGTCGGCGCCGGCGCCTGAGGTCAGGGAACCGTTGCCTTCGCCGCCGATCAACAGATCATCGCCGGCATAACCGAAAATGTTGTCCGTACCGGCGCTGCCGTACAAGCTGTCCGTTCCGGCACCGCCGTCGAGCGTGTCGTTGCCGGCC
>JABJBP010000047.1 GCA_018665815.1 Rhodospirillaceae bacterium | reverse complement strand
TCGGTTGACAGGCTGGTTTCGAACGCATCGACGAACTCGGGCTGGCGGCCAGTATAGCGAATAATATTGGCGACGCCGTATTGGTAGGGGGTGTCCAGTTTGGTCACCACTGGTTTCGGCGCCCGTTCTTGAAGCGTGATAACGGGGCCGTCGATATCGCGGATCGCCGCCAATGTCGCTTTGTTCGCCTCGACGGTGTCGCACGGCCATTGCACCTGCATGTGCGGCAGGTAATAGCCTAGCGCCGCGCTTTCCAGGCATTCATGGAACGGGCCGTCGCCGCCAAGCAGCCCTTCGGTCGGAAAGTATTTCACATTGAGGCGGGGGTGGGCGACGCTGACCCGGATCTGATCATAGGCGCGACCCAAAGCGAACGTCGCATAACCGTTGGTAATCGGCGTGAAGCCCTCCTTGGCTAGGCCAGCGGCGACCATCGACATGTTCTGTTCGGCGACGCCGACGTCGAAGAACTGATTGGTCGCCCGGTATTTCTCACGATCTTCCTCGGTGATGCCAATGAGCTTGAAGGAGTCTTGGGTAACGGTGACCACATTAGGGTCGCTGTCCATGCATTGGCGAAACCCTTCCGAAATTCCCAACCCCGTCCAGACGTCCTCCACCTGCATATCATTGCCGGCGTTCCAGCCGTAGTCTTGGCCGAAATCAGGGACAGCGGCGTCGAGCTCCCGTGTCATCCGGGCTTGGTGCTCGTCGGCCAACTTAAAAAATTCTTCATATGGAAAACTGACACCGATTTCAGCCAAGGCTTCGGGAATTTGGTCGCGGGCCGGTGACTTGTTGTGCGAGGAAACTTTGTCTTCGAGAAACGAAACGCCGTTGCCGATCACGGTGTGTCCGACAATGGCGGTCGGGTTGCCGTTCTTCAGCGCCATCGCCTGGTCGTAAGCTGCGGTGACCTCTTCCAGGTCGTTTCCGTTGACCTCGATGACATTCCAATGAAAGCTTTTCAGCTTGTCTGCGACCGGTTCGACCTCGCTGCATTCCTCGACGCGGTTATAGCTCTGGATGCGGTTGATATCGAAAAACGTGATCAAGTTGTCGAGGCCATGAGTGCCGGCGTACATGATGGATTCCCACATGCTGCCTTCCTGCAACTCGCCATCGCTGTTATGCGTCACGATCCAATGTTTCTTGCCCCGGATCTTGGCCGCCATGGCTGAGCCGACGGCGACGCCCAATGCCTGGCCGAGCGAGCCACCCGACAATTCCCATCCCTTGATCTTCGAGATGTTTGGATGCCCTTCGAAGGGGCTACCGGCGCGCCGGTAGCCGACTGTTTCCTTCCAATCGTGATAGCCCTTCTTGACCAACAGCGAATAGATTCCCGGAGTGAAATGCATGGGGCCAAGGAAGAACCGATCCCGGTCATCGTCATCGATATCAAGGTTGAATTTGTCGAACCACACGGCGACCAGGGATTCGGCGCCGGACAACGCGCCGCCGACATGACCGGCGGCGGCGGCGGCGCTCATGGTTAAGGTCAGCGCCTTGAAGTCGTTGACCATTTCTTGCAGGCGTGCGGATGCTTCAGTCATTTTGAATCTTGAGCCTTTCGTTACCGGGCACATTGAATTTTCGAGCGCGATGGGGCGAGCCTAGCACTCATGCTCATATTGCAATAATTATAAAAATCGTACTATCCATTGATTGGGTTAATAGATGGATTGTCGCCGTCAGTCGGATCAATCCTATCGGGCGCGGCGCTTGATGAGATCCTCGGCGACGGCAAAGAAGGCGCCGATCAAGGGCCTGTTGAGTCGCTCGGCAAGGCACGCGACATAGGCATCCACATGCATTTTGGCGTCGATGACGCGGAGTGCCCGCAGGCGCTCACCAGGGATGAATTCGGATTGCGAGACGACGCCGATGCCAAGACCCCGGATGACGGCCTCACGAACCGCATCGCGATTGTTGATCTCCATGACCGGATGGATATCAACGCCGGCCGCTTCAAGGGCACGCTCGAAGGCGGTTCGGGTCGTCGATCCCTCGGTTCTGAGAACCATTGGTTGACCTACCAAATCTCGAATTCGAAGGCGCTTGCGCTTTGCCCACGGGTGATTGTCATTGACGATGACCACAACCTCGTAACGATTATAGAACAATTGATGAAGGCGTGGGTCGCTCTCCGGTTCGGCCAGTATCCCAACATCCGTTTCAAAAGCCATAAGATCTGAGAGAACGTCCGCCTTTGCACCCAGATTGACGCTTAGGTTTACCTTGGGGTGTTGGTGGCGATAGTGTTGCAACAGTTCCATGACGTCGAAGGGGCCGATGGCCCCGACTCTGAGTTCGCCGGCCTCAAGTTGTTGCGCCGCGCGCAGATGCTGGATCGCCTCTTCTTCATGGCCGTAAAGGCCTTGGGTGATGGTCAGAAGGGAGTGCCCGACCGATGTCAGTTTCACGGTCCGACCGTGGCGGTGAAACAATTCGACCCCGAACTGCTCTTCCAGCGCCTTGACGTGGATCGAGATCGTCGGTTGCCCCAGATTGAGCGACCGGGCGGCGGCGGTGAAACCGCCTTCCTTGGCAACCGCATGAAAGGCTTGTAGCCATTTATGATACATCGATCAGATCAATATAAATTTGAAATATTTCAAGGCAATTGATAATGCCCGTGTGGGCTCGATCCCGCAATCTATGGGCGTCGCAAAACGCTTTCGAATGTCTGTTCATGGCTATAAGCGGAAGTCCCGGTGACGGTCAATTGATGTCCGCTTCCGGCCAGAAAACCGATGGGGTATTCGAAAGCAAGACAATGAAAAATATCCTATTATTAGGTTGAAATTCTATATTTGACTCCCTATCTCTCATTCATGCTGCCTGCATCGAGGCGGGGAAGCACGCTATTGGACATTGAGAATCAGGCCGTTCGGCTAGGCTTTTTGAGGCCGGGCGGCGCCGCCGGGATCGATTTTCGGGTTGTGATCGGTGAAACAAAGCTGACTGCGGCCAAAACCAAGCATGCCTTTTCGTAATAACGGGTACATCCTCGCGGTGATGTTCTTCCGTCCCTCTGGAGGATTTTTGGCGCTTGCGTCGTGACGTTATGTCACGACGGTCACCGAACATTGTTCCGCCAATTTTTTATGAAGTGATTGAAAAACAATCCGTTTTGACCCCGGTTTCATCGAAGTCGAAACGAAAACGGCAGCGCCAGTTGGCGCCGCCGTCCTCTAAATATTGAAACCGTCTTTTTCCGCCGCAAATCGTCGTCGCGGATGAAGACCGTCCGCTCGGGGTTTGCTTACCGGTTTTGCCGGTTCTCAATCAAATCATCGACCACCGCGGGTTCTGCCAGTGTCGAGGTATCTCCGAGATTGCTGTAATCGTTCTCGGCGATCTTGCGGAGGATGCGCCGCATGATTTTGCCGGACCGGGTCTTCGGTAGACCCGGTGCCCATTGGATGAGGTCCGGGCTGGCGACGGGGCCGATTTCCTTGCGGACTTGGGTGACCATGTCTTTCTTCAGATCATCGGTGCCTTCGGTGCCGGCGTTGAGCGTAATGTAGCAATAAATGCCCTGGCCCTTGATGTCGTGCGGGTAGCCAACGACGGCGGCCTCGGCGACGCTGGGGTGGGCGACCAAGGCGCTTTCCACTTCCGCCGTGCCCATGCGGTGCCCGGAAACGTTCAAGACATCATCGACACGTCCGGTGATCCAGTAATACCCGTCAGCGTCGCGTTTGCAGCCGTCCGACGTAAAGTACTTGCCGGGGAAGGCCGAAAAATACGTGTCTTCGAACCGGTCGTGGTTCTTGTAAACCGTTCGGATCTGGCTTGGCCAGGACATGGACAGCACCAAGGCGCCCTCGCCTTCGCCCTCGATGACGTTGCCTTCGGTATCCAGCAGTTCGGGCTTCACGCCAAAAAATGGGCGGGTGGCCGAGCCGGGCTTTAAGGCCGTCGCGCCCGGCAGGGGCGTGATCATGATGCCCCCGGTTTCGGTCTGCCACCAGGTATCGACGATCGGACACCGGCTGTCGCCGACGACCTCGTGATACCAGTTCCAAGCTTCCGGATTGATCGGTTCGCCGACTGTGCCGAGCAGGCGGATCGACGAGCGGTCGGTCTTGGTGACGAACTCGTTGCCGGCGCCCATCAACGCCCGCAAGGCTGTCGGTGCCGTATAGAAGACCGACACCTTGTGCTTGTCGCAGACCTGCCAGAAACGGGACGCATCCGGATAGTTGGGCACGCCTTCGAAGATCACTTGCGTGGCACCATTCAGCATCGGCCCGTAGTTGACGTAGGAGTGCCCGGTGATCCAGCCGATATCGGCGGTGCACCAAAAGATGTCGTCGTCCTTGTGATCAAAAATGTATTCAAACGTCAGCGAGGTGAAAACGCAGTAGCCGCCGGTACCGTGCATGGCGCCCTTCGGCGTGCCCGTGGACCCGGACGTATAAAGGATAAACAGTGGGTCTTCCGATGCCATCTCTTCGGGTTCGCAATCGTCCGAAGCATCGGCGACGATGTCGTGATACCAGACGTCGCGGCCCTCGACCCAATTGATGTCGCCGCCCGTCGCCTTGATAACGATGACGTTTTCGACACCTGGCGCCAAATCGCAGGCGGCGTCGGAATTGGCCTTCAACGGGATCGGTTTTTTGCCGCGCATGCCTTCATCGGCGGTGATCAGGCATTTCGAATCGCAATCATTAATGCGCACCGATAGCGCATCCGGCGAAAACCCGCCGAAGACCACCGAGTGGATCGCGCCGATGCGCGAGCAGGCTTGCATGGCGTAAATGGCTTCAGGGACCATGGGCATGTAGATGGTGACGACGTCGCCTTTTTTGACACCGAGGGAATTCATGGCGTTGGCGAGCCGGCAGACGTGGCCGTGGAGTTCCTTGAAGGTGATCGTCATGCCCTCGGCGTTCGGATCATCGGGCTCCCAGATCAGCGCCGGCTTGTCGCCTTTGGTCGCTAAGTGCCGGTCGATGCAGTTGTAGGACGCGTTGAGCGTGCCGTCCTCGTACCATTTGGCCGAGACGCCGGGCATGTTCCAATTGACGTCGGAGATCTTGGTGTAGGGCTTGATCCAATCGATGCGCTGGCCCTGTTCGCGCCAGAAGCCTTCGTTGTCATCGATGGAGCGTTGGTACATCTCCAGGTACTGGTCATTGGTGCAATGGCTGGAGGCGGCAAAGGCTTCCGGCACGGGATAAATCCGGTCTTCACTCATGGCGCTGTGTCTCCCTGAGGTTAAGGTCCCCTCGGACGGTTGGGTTGAGGTTATAATCCTCTCGAATTCATGGCGGCACTTTGATTGAAATCAACCCGCGCCGCTTATCGGTGAATTATCCAAAAAACCGCCGGAATCACAAGTCCTCGCCCATTCGCTCACCCAGGGGCTTGCGGTGCTGGTTTACAAGTCCTCGACAGTGGGAACCGGCGCCAGGGGCGGCCAGATGGTCGGCAGGGTTTGTTTGTCGACGAACACCGCACCATCACGGACTTCGGTGGCGATGGGGGTCAGATGGTCATCAACGCAAGGTCCGGCGATGCACAGCCCGTCGTCGATGTTGAACAAAGCGCCGTGGGTGGTGCACAAAATGTGCGCCCTGGCGCGGTCCAGAAACTTACCGGGTTGGATATCCAGCGGCGTGCCGATATGCGGGCAGGAATTAGTGTAGCACACGATGCCGTTGCCCCGGCGGATCACCATCAGGCCGCAGCGCCCGTCGTCCGTGTCGAGGACAAACCCGTTGGAGCCGCCGTCCGGCACGTCATTCAATGTACAAAGCTGTGTGTCGAGTGTGGTCATGGCTGGGCGTGATCAGTCGTCCGCGGGATGGACTTTTTTCCAGGCCGTGATGGAGACATTTTCGAAAACTCCGGCTTTGGCATAAGGATCGTTGTCGCAGAACGTTTGGGCCGCGGCGCGGCCCGCGAAGGCCATGATGATGACGCTGCCGTTCATGGTTTCGCCGTCGTCGGAAAGCGTCGGCCCGGCGGCCACCAATTGGCTTTTGTGATTTTGCAGATAGGCAATGTGCGCATCGCGGTTGGCTTTGCGCAGTTCCAAACCGCCATCGGCTTTGTCTTGGCATGAAATGACGAAGTGCATGAATGGGAATTCCTCTGTTTGGGACTTGAACTACTGTTTTACTGGCGGCGCATTTCAAGCAGTGTGGCGTCCAACTCCGCCACTTCCGTGGCCGGCAATGAACAGATGGTGCCGCGGCACACATAAACCGTGGCCTTGGTGTCGATTTGCTCTTTGTAGCGCGCCGGATGGCTTTCGGGAAGTACTGTTCCAGGCGACACAACTTGCAAAACCTGGGCCGGCAAGCTGCGGGCCATGACGCCGGCCACCAAGGCGTCCGTATCGGGTTTTCCGCGTTTGCCGATGATCACCACTTGTAGTGCCAATTGCAGCGTGTCGGCGGCGTTCAATAACCCAGCGATGCCCAGTTGCGGATGACCAGCGACCCGGCCGTGAGCGCGCAATGTCGTCTCCGCCATTTGCCGCCAGCGGTCTTCGCCGGTGTGATAGTAAAGCCGGGCCGCGATCTCGACGGCGCGTGCATTGCCCGAAGGATTGGGGTCATCGATGATCGACTTCAAGCGCACCGGGACGGCTTCGGCGTCAGCGGCGCTATCGAAGAACCCCGGTGCGGTTGTGTCGCCGTGATGGGTTTCAATATCGATCGCCCAGGCTACTGCGCGGACCAAATAGGCTTGTTCGCCGGTCGCTTCGAACAGACTAATGGCGCCGTCGGCCATGGCTGCCAGGCCGGCCAAGGTTGCCAGGGGCCCCCATTGCTTTTCAAAGGCGCTTTGCCTGAGCCGGCCATTCGAGTCGACCAGGGCTCGCTGGGCAGCGGCAAAAGCGTCGCGGGACTGTCGGGTCCACGCCGGCTTGTTGAAGACCTGGCCCGCCTCGGCGAGCGCCGCGATAGCCTGACCGGCCCAATCGGCGACGAGTTTATTATCACGCTGGGGCGCGTGCTGCTTGGCCCGAGCGCGCCGCAGGGTCTCAAGATCAACGAGGAGCGTTGTGGCGCCGGTACGATAGAGATTGCCGCGTTCAGGATCGCCTTCATCGGCGCCGGGCACGGCCTCGATGGGGGCGATAGAATAGACCGAGGTGAATGTTTTGGTATTGGTGCCGAGCGCGGTCGTTAGTTCATCCGCATGCCAGCGGTAATAGGCCCCTTCGCGTTCTTCGCCATTGGTATCGATGCTGTCGGCATCCAGGCTAGCGGCGAAGCCGCCGCCGGCAAGGCGCATGTCGCGCTCCAAAAATGCGATGGTCCGCCGGGCGGCCTCGGCCAGCTTCGGTGACTTGGTTTCACGCCAAACTTCGGTTATCAAACGCAGGAGCCCGGCGTTGACATCAAGCATCTTCTCGAAATGCGGCACCCGCCACAAGGGATCGACGGTGTGGCGGAAAAACCCGCCACCAACGTGGTCAAACAGGCCGCCATCGATCATCTCATCAATGCTGGCGCGAACATGGGAGCCGGCCACCGCGCTGCCGGTTCTGAGATAATGCCGCCACAGAAATGACAGCGCGACCCATTGCGGGGATTTGGCGCCATTGCCGAACCCGCCGGCCAACGTATCGGCCTCGTCCATGAAGGCGGCGGCGGCCAGGGCGCGGTGTGCGGACAAAATCTCACCGGGCCGGGGCCTATGGACCTGAGCCATCGTCGTTTGAATGAACTTGGCATTGTCACGCGCACCGTCTGGGTCTTTGGCGTAGGCGGCGGCGACGCGTTCAAGCACGTTCGTAAACCCTGGCATGCCTTGGCGGGGTCCGTTCGGATAATAGGTACCGGTGAAAAACGTTCGGCCTTCGGGCGTCAGGAAAACGGTCAAGGGCCAACCTGTCGGTAGCTCCAGAAGCACCGCCGTTGATTGAAACATGGCATCGAGATCGGGGCGCTGTTCACGGTCAATCAAGATCGGAAAGAACTGGGCGTTAATTTGCTTCGCCGTTGCCGGATCGGTGAAGGATTCGCGCTGCATCACATGACACCAGTGACATGCCGAATACCCGATGGACAAGAGAATCGGTCGACCAAGCTTTTTGGCGGCGGCGAGGTTTTTATCGGTCCAGGCCCGCCAATGAACAGGGTCCGTGGCATGCTGACGCAGATAAGGGCTGGCCTCTCCGGCCAATTGATTGCTGTCCGCCAAGGCGGTCAGCGGCAAAACAATCGCGGCGATCAAAATGTAAAAAAAACGTGCCACGCGGCGGTATCTAGCTTTGTTTATCGAGCGGTGAATCGGTGCCTACGGGCCGCGCCAACAATGCATTCACGGTGGCATCGATTTCGCCGCCATGATTGACGATGCTGTCAACGCCATGGCAGATCGGCATGTCGATGTTCAGCTGTCCGGCAAGATCGGTAATCGCCACGGCGGTATCCACGCCTTCGGCGACCGATTGGCGCTCGCCCAGGATTTCGTCGAGCGCCCGGCCTCCGCCCAATGCCACGCCGAGCGAATAATTCCGCGACTGCATCGCGTTGCAAGTCAGCGTCAGGTCACCGATACCCGACAATCCCATTAGGGTTTCAGGTCGCCCGCCCTTGGCCGTCGACAGACGTGCCATTTCGGCCAATCCACGGGTAATGATCGCCGCCCGGGCGTTGTCGCCGTATCCCCGCCCTTCAACGATGCCGCAGGCGATGGCCAGGACATTTTTCACCGCGCCACCAACTTCGGCGCCGATCACATCTTCGCTGCGATAAATGCGAAATCGCGGAGTGCTGAGCGCCGTAACCAATAACTTTCCGGCTTCGATATTTTCGCAAGCCAAAGTGATGGCGGTCGGCAGTTCGCGGGCGACCTCGGCGGCAAAGGTCGGCCCTGACAAAACGGCCAGGGGATGGCCGGGCAGAACGGTCTCAACAATCTCATTCATCAAGGCGCCGGTTTCGATTTCCACCCCCTTGGCGCAAACAATCAATGGCAGGCCTGGGCGGAGATGAGATTTCAGAGCTTCTGCGGTTGCCCGCAAATACTGGGCCGGGGTAACCAGAACCAACGCATCGGCATTCGCCGCGTGGGCAAGGTCCGATGTCGCAGAAATTGCTGGGTCCAGTGCGATGCCTGGCAGGAACGTGGTGTTCTCATGGGTTTCATTGATGGCGCTGACGGCTTCCGTCTCACGAGCCCAAATAGTGACTTCGCGCCCGGCCCGGCACGCCGCAGTGGCAAGCGCCGTTCCCCAAGCCCCCGCACCGATGATACCAATCTTATTCATGCTGTTTATTTTCAATCATGTGGCGTTCATTGCACAGATATTTATGAAGGGCCGTCAAAACAAAATGTTCAAGCTTTCGCACCGGCGTAGGCGACGGGCGGTGCTGTTGGATCGAGTGGCCAACGTGGCCGGGGCGCGAATTCCAAGCCATCACTCTTTCCAGCCTTCAGGTGTTCAATGCCGGCCCAGGCGATCATTGCACCGTTGTCGGTGCAAAGTGCCGGTGGCGGGGCAATCAGATCAATGCCGTGACTGTCGGTCAATTCCTTTAGCCGGCCGTTCAAATAGATATTCGCGGCCACGCCGCCAGCAACGACCAAGGGACCACCGTCCGGACAGATGCATTCGAATTCGCTCAGCGCGTGCCCGCAACGGTCGATGAGGACATCCGCCGCGGCGCGCTGGAAAGACGCACAAAGGTCATTGATGTCTTGATCGCGCAAAGCACCATCGGGCAAGCCTTCGATGGTTTGGCGGACTTTGGTTTTCAGGCCTGAAAACGAAAAATGGCATCCTTCGCGGCCGCGCATGGGTCGCGGCAGGTCAAACCGCTGATCGTCGCCTAAAGCGGCGCGGGCTTCGATGGCCGGCCCGCCGGGATATCCCAACCCCAACATCTTTGCCATCTTGTCGAAGGCTTCGCCAAGGGCATCATCAACTGTGGTGCCGAGCCGCCGAAATTGGCCCAGCCCCTCGACCGCCAGCAACTGACAATGGCCGCCGGAAATCAAAAGAAGCAAATAAGGGAACGCGACGTTGCGGCCATCACCGCCGCCGGTCAGGCGAACCGTCAACGCATGGGCTTCCAAATGATTGACGGCGATGAACGGGCGGTGCCACCGATAAGCAATGGCCTTGGCGGTCATCACGCCGACCATGACACCGCCGATTAACCCCGGCCCGCCGGTTGCGGCGATGCCGGCCAAATCGCCGAACTCGGCGCCCGCCTGCGCCATCGCCTGATGAACAATTTCATCGACGACCTCGACGTGGGCTCTGGCCGCGATTTCCGGCACGACGCCACCGTAGGGCTGATGCGCGTCATGCTGCGAACGCACGATATTGGACAAAATTCGGCGATCATCATTAACGACGGCGGCGGCCGTTTCGTCGCAACTGGTTTCAATCCCGAGAACGATCATGTAAAAGCGCTCTGCAATCGGTTGTCGATACTCATCGCGTGCGGACCATACGCCGAGGATTGATGACATGCCAGAAATAGGTCGGCCAGAATAGGTCGATTTGAACACGTCGGTTTGAATGCCATGGCGCCAACAACATTGTTAAAAATTGGAACGCGCGGAAGCCCCTTGGCCGTGGCCCAAGCGCATGAAGCCCGTGATACCTTTGCTGGCGCCATTGATGAGGTATCGGCGCCTGACGCTGTCGCGCTGACCGAGATCAGTACCACCGGTGATCAGGTCCAGGACCGTGCCTTGGCGGAACTTGGCGGCAAAGGTCTGTTTGCGAAGGAACTCGACGCCGCGCTCTTGGATGGCCGCATTGACGTCGGTGTGCATTCCTTAAAGGATTTGGAAACGGCTTTGCCGGAAGGCACGGTGCTTGGTGCGTGCCTGGCGCGCGAAGATCCGCGCGATGCTTTGATATGTGCGGCCGCAGACAGTATCGACGGCCTGCCGCGCGGCGCTGCTGTCGGGACCGCATCCCTGCGGCGCCAAGCGCAGTTGCTTCACCGGCGGCCTGATCTCAAGGTTGTTCTCTTGCGTGGCAACGTGCAAACCCGATTGGCCAAGATTGCAGCCGGCGAAGCAGATGCGACTTTTTTGGCGCTGGCTGGGCTCAATCGATTAGGCATGGCAGATAAAGCCGCAGCAGTCCTTTCGCCCGACGAGCTTTTGCCGGCTTGCGGCCAAGGCGCCATCGGATTAACCTGCCGTGCCGATGATCAGCGTGCCCTTGGTTGGCTGCGCGCCGTCAATCACACCGAGACCATGGCCCGTGTTTCCGCCGAGCGCGCCATGCTGGCCGTGCTGGACGGGTCGTGTCGAACGCCCATCGGTGGATTGGCGGAAGTGTTGTCTTCGGGGGAACTGCGGCTTCGCGGTCTGGTGGCGCGTGCTGATGGTTCGGAATTGCATGCCGCCGAGCGGATCGGAGCCCTGTCCGACGCTATTCTTCTGGGACGCGATCTCGGCGAAGAATTGCGCGGTCGCGCCGCCGACGATTTGTTCGAGTGAATGGCGAGACGGTCTCTTCAATGCGGATACTGATAACCCGGCCCCGGGAAGATGCCGAAGACGTCGCAGAGATATTGAGTGACCTTGGACATGAGCCGGTGATCGCGCCGCTGCTTGATATCAAATGCCTGTCTGGACTACCGCTAAATCTTGATCACGTGCAGGCGCTGGCCATGACCAGTGCGAACGGCGTCAGGGCCTTTGCATTGCGTTCTGACGAGCGGCAATTACCGGTGTTTTCGGTAGGCGATGCGACCGCCCGCGCCGCCCGGGCAGCGGGGTTTGAGGATGTCCGGACCGCGGACGGTGACGTCGCGGGCCTCGGGGCATTGCTTGCCGGTTCGTTGAAAGCCGGCGCCGGAACGGTTCTTCACGCCGCAGGAACGGCCCTGGCTGGAGATTTGGCAGGAATAATCGAAGCCGGCAGTCTGAAGTATCGGCGCGAAATTCTGTATGAGGCACGAATAGCGGCTCGGTTGGACGACAAGGTTGAGCAACAGATTGGTGCCGGGCAAATCAACGCGGCGCTAATATACTCGCCAAGGACGGGCGCTACTTTTGTACAGCTTTTGGAAGCGGCCGGTTTGGCGAAAGTGGTTTCCTCGATGACTGTTTATTGCTTGAGCCCAGCGGTCGCTGATGCGGTCTCGGACTTGTCCTGGGCGGCTGTTAAAACGGCGCCCGCGCCGACGCAGGCAGCATTGATTGACCTCATAGAGTAAGGCCGAAATTTGCCGCAAGGGATGCTGGGTTCGGGCAGAAAATTCTGTTATAGGTCATGCTAAGCGAACGAGGTTCGGCGGGACCTGCATTTTTCCAGGGGTGTGTAGATGGCCGTTACGGCAAAAAACAAGAAAAAAGGCTCAACAGTCCGGCCTAAGCCGAAGGCGATATCTGCTTCATCTCGCTCGAAAACGACCTCAAATGTGTCCGAGGAAAAATCCGCCGACGAGAATAATGACAATGGTGAGCAGGTACTGATTACGCCACCGGCGCCGTCGCCGAGCCGTAGCGGAACCTGGATACTTATTTTGTTGTTGTTGATCGGTGCGGCTATTGGCGGCGCCTATCTGTCGTGGCCCAAATGGTATCCATTTGTTGAACCGTATTTACCGAAAGACTTGGCGATCCAGATTGAGGACCCAAGGGTCGGCGATCTCTCGTCGCGTATCGATCGATTGGAGGCAACGCCAAAAGCCACACCGGTGCGTGACGAAACGATAGCTCGGCTTGAGGCGGAACGCGCCAAGTTGAGTAAATCACTTGGCTCGGCGTTGCAGCGAATTGAATCAATCGAGCATTCAATTTCCGCCGTTAAAGAAATGGTGAAGGCCGCGGCAACGGCTGCGGAAGCCGCTGAAGCGACCAAATCCCTGAAGCAATTGAATGAAAGATTGTCTCGGCTTGAAGCCGTACCGGCAGGCACGGCACCAATCGACACGGTATTGGCCGAGCGGGTACAAAAATTGGAGCAAAATAAAGCCGCAGCAGAATCCTTGGCAGCGCATATTTCCGCTTTGAAGAAAGCGAGTGCACGGGCTTCTGTGCTAGCGACAATGGAAACGCGCCTGAAAAAATTGGAAGATCGGCCAGCTGCCGCAGCCGCGAAACCAGTCAATGGCGCGGCGGCGTCGGTGACCGTCTTGAGCGTCGCCCAATTGCGGGATGCCGTGCAAAGCGGCGAAGCTTACGCGGATAGCATGGTAAGCCTGAGGGCGATTGCGGAAACTGATTTAGCTCTCAAGGCGCCGCTTTTGATTCTTGAAAAGCAGGCGAAATCGGGCACCCCCACCCTGGCGGCGTTGAGTGATGGATTTTCACGACTTGCCGGTAAAATTGTTGCCGTCGGCGGAACATCGACGGATAGCGGCTGGCTTGATCGCGCAGTCAGCCGAATTTCATCATTGGTTTCCTTGCGGCGAATTGATGGCGGCGGGGATCCGAATTCCGTTGAAACCATTGTTGCCCATATCGAAACTCGGCTCGGCAAAGGTGATTTGATCGCAGCGGTAAAATCTGCAGACGATCTGAAGAAAGTCTCCGGGCAGGCTCATGAGATTGCCAAACCGTGGCTGTCTCGGGCGAAGGGCCGCCTAAATGCCGAGAGGGCGCTGGCGAGTCTTCACGTGCATGCGGCATCACTTTTGGCGCCCACCAAGGAGTAGCGGGCGATGCTGCGGGCGGTGTGGTTTCTAATCCTGGTGGCGTTGAGCGTTCTTGTGGTGATTTGGCTGATTGACCGGCCGGGAAGCGTGGCCGTGAATTGGCAGGGCTACCGGATTGAAACATCTTTTGCCGTGCTTTCCGGAGCGATGACCGGTTTGGCGATCCTTGCTGCCCTGGTTTATCGGATGGTGCTGGCGATCAGACGTGCGCCGACGCGTGTCGGTGAGGCTTGGCGGGGCCGGCGCAGGCAGAAAGGATACCAGGCGTTGACCCGCGGCATGGTCGCCGTTGCCGCCGGCGACGGCGATGAGGCGAAGCGCCAAGGTAAACGCGCTGACGTGCTGCTCAATGAACCGCCACTGACGATGCTGCTTTCCGCGCAGGCGGCACAACTCAATGGCGATGAACAGGCGGCTCGGCAGTTTTTTGAAGCTATGGCGGAAACACCGGAAACGGAATTTCTTGGCCTTCGTGGGTTGCTCAATCAAGCCTTGAAGCGCGAAGATCATGCGGAAGCATTGGGATTGGCGCGCCGAGCCTACAGGTTGCGGCCGAAAAGCGATTGGGTCGGCGCCAGCTTATTCGACCTTCAGATTCGCAACGGACAATGGTTGGATGCACAGATCACCAGTGACGAACTTGTCCGCGGCGGCGTTATCGATAAGACCGACGGGCGGCGGCGGAAATCCGTTTTAGCATTGCAGCAGGCAACCGATGCCCGGCTTGTTGGTGATCAAGCGGGTGCGGCAAAACATATCAAAACGGCCTTCGATCAAGACTCGGCATTCGTGCCCGCCGCGGCGAGCCATGTCGGTGCGCTGATTGATCAAGGCAAGAGTCGGCGCGCCGCGGAAATTATTGAAAAGACCTGGCGCGCCCAACCCCACCCCGATTTGGTGCAGCTTTTCTGGCGCGCCGTTGGTGCCGTGGATGGCATGGCCGGCATGAAAGCGACCGAACGGCTGGCCGCGGCGAATCCCAATCATCAGGAAAGCCACTTGGCGTTGGCCCGCGCGGCGCTTGAGGCCCGGCTTTGGGGCGAGGCGCGCAAGAACCTGATGGCGATTTCGGGTGGTGAAGATAATGTCGATGGCCATGATGAAGCACGGGTATGTAGGCTTTGGGCGGAACTGGAAGAAGCCGAACACGAGGACACTGACGCTGCCCGGCGATGGCTAAACCGTGCGTCACTGGCGGAATGGGACCCGGCTTGGGTTTGCGGTGATTGCGGCAATGCCGTTGGCGCTTGGTCTGCCGTTTGCGGGAATTGCGGGTCGTTCGATTCGTTTGATTGGAAAACGCCGCCCCATGTGGCTCGCCTGACCAGCAATGGCAATTTGCCGATGCTGAGGGATACCGAAGGCGCCGAATGACACTTGTCGCGGTCTTCTCAGTCTTGCTCTTCAATGACGACAGCGCCATCGCTCAGCAGTGCCTGGATTTCTTCCGGACTGTAACCGGCTTCAATTAAAATCTCGTTGGAGTGTTCGCCAATTCTTGGCAGGTCGCGACGAATCTTGGTGCGATTGCCATCCATCATCAGCGGCAGCGCCGGCACTTTGGTTGGTCGTCCATCCGGCAAGGTGACATCCAAAAGGCCGCGCGATTCCTGAAGATGCGGATCTTCGAACAAATCATGCGGCCGTGCGATCGGCGCGAAGGGCAATCCGATACGATCACAGATTTCCATGAGTTCAGCCTTCGGCAGGGCGCCGAAAAGTTCACGCAGCAATGGCATGATCCGATCGCGGGCCGTGAATCGCTGGGCGTTGCTCGCTAGATCCGGATCGTCCATCAGGTCCTGGCGCGCGAAGGCTTCACAAAATATTCTCCACTGTGTATCGCTGACGATACCGATAAAAACGCTTTTGCCGTCGCTTGTCTGGAAGGTGTCATAAACAGCCCAAGCCCTCGGTCGGTCCGGCATGGGTCCGCTGGGCTCACCGGTAACGGCGTATTGCATCATGTGTTGGGCGACCATGTGCACGGTGGTCTCATAAAGCGCCGCCGAGACCGGCTGGCCTCGGCCCGTGCGTTCCCGGTCGCGCAACGCGGCCATAATACCGATGACGCCGAACATGCCGCCCATGATATCGGTAACCGATGCGCCGGCACGAAGCGGGCGGCCTGTTGGCCCCGTCATGTAGGCTAATCCGCCCATCATTTGGACGACCTCATCAAGCGCCTTGCGATGCGCGTAAGGCCCATCCAGAAACCCTTTCAGCGCACAGTAGATGAGCCCCGGGTTGTCGGCGCTCATATCCGTATAACCCAATCCCAGGTCGTCCAGGGCGCCGGGGCGTAAATTCTCGACAATCACATCGGCACCTTCGGCCAAGCGTTTTGCCGCCGCCAATCCGCCCGGCGTTTTCAGATCCAGCGCTAACGAACGCTTGTTGCGATTATAGGTGGCGAAGAATCCGGCACCTTGATGAACTAGGCGGCGCGTTGTGTCGCCATTGATCGGTTCAATCTTGATCACGTCGGCGCCGAGATCGGCCAGGATCATGCCCGCCGTCGGGCCCATGACCATATGGCAAAATTCAATGACACGGATGCCACTGAGCGCCAGCACATCTTCATCACCACTTGCATCGTCTTCTTGTGTGGATGTCATGGGCGCGAGATTATGCGTTCAATGGCATGAGGTCAAAATAGCGAGGTAATGAGATGGCTCAGCGCGGCGTCCTCTATACGGTGTGGGGAAATTTTGATGAGGCGCTTCTGGAGCGTTCGCTCAGTTCTGTAGAGATACATCACCCGGAATTACCTATCGAGGTGGCGCGGCTGCCTGATGACAGTACTTTGCTGGACAAAGCGGGAATGCTTGCGTTGAGCCCGTTCGACGAAACGCTTTATTTGGACGCCGATACAGTGGTCCTGGGTAACCTGAATTTCGGTTTCGAAAAAGCCCTGCGCCATGGCCTCGCGTGCAGCATCTGTGAATGCCCGTGGGCCCGGCGTTATGGGGGGCTGGCGGGCGACATGGTCGAATACAATACCGGCGTGTTGTTTTTCAGCGAACAGGCGCGCCCGGTGTTCGATGCCTGGAAATCAGCGGTGGCGGTGCTTGATTCCAGCATCGTCTTTCAAAATGGTAATGAAATGGCACGTATGCCCCTCAATGATCAGGCAGGCTTTGCAAAGGCCGTCGATGACATTGGATTTCCCTTGTTTGTCTTGCCGTACAATTGGAATTTCCGCCCTAAGTGGCACAAAAGCTGGTATGGCCCACTAAAAATTTGGCACGATTATGAACGCGTTCCCGAACCCCTTATCGCCCACAATGACCGGCAATCAGATCCCAGAAGCATCGTCGGCTTTTCTGTTTTGCGCGACGAATGACCCGGTCCATTTAGGTCACCATTGGGCGATCTGACTTGACAGACCGCGCCGCCTGAGGGATAGGGTGCCGGGTAATTAACAAGACCAATCGGCGCCGCCTTAGCTCAGCTGGTAGAGCATCGCATTCGTAAGACAGTTATCCACCGAATCGTCTATTGTTTTCAATACGTTACATCCATTACATTATCTGTGTGAATGATATGTGAATATAAAAACTATCATTTATGTGTATGATTTGGACATTCGGGAATCTTTAGATTATAGAGAGACAGATGGTTACGCCCTCTTAGCTCAGTTGGTAGAGCACAGCATTCGTAATGCTGGGGTCAGGTGTTCGAGTCACCTAGAGGGCACCACCTATTTACCAAAAAAATATCTTTAAAATTACAAGTACCTGTTAAGGAACTGAAAGTCGTTCAGTTTTTAGCCACCTACTTTCTCCACAAAATATATGTGGAAGGTAATGAGGCTAGTTATAGATTACGAAAAAAATGGAACCTTAAAACAGATTAAGGTTCGTCTATTTTAGAGGTGTTCTCTCTAACTCACCGACTACAGACGGTTTTTCGTGAAATGACACACTCAAACTCTTCAACCGAAATAACGTACAGTCACCTTGGTTATATGATTGATTAGATAAATAACCCTGTGAGGTTGGTTTCAAGTAATCACTCAAAACCCAATAATAAACATACCCACCGTGTTTTCTGATTCTCTCAAAATCCACATAGAAGGTCATTCCCTTCGCATTTTCAGTCACTCTCTTCCACTCAGCAAAACTGGTGGATGAGAACATCACGAAAAATGTGAGTGTGGATATTGTGATTAGGGTTTTCATTCACTCAACACCCTTTGTACTTTTTACGGACACATTCACGGGCAAGTCTCAATCTAGATTCTGAAAGATAACTTTCCTAGACCGCATCTTCTCGATCTATGCCATCGTCATCCAACACGATAGATAATAGGTGCCATCGGAAATCATTTTTCCTAATTTTGACTTGGAAATTTTACGTCTGTTGGGGACAGGGATATCAACGTCGTTGCTGTCCAGAAGACTTCTAACGACATTCGTTTTGATACCGAAGTTTGTATTCTCAGGAATGACACCAA
Source organism: Rhodospirillaceae bacterium (assembly GCA_018665815.1). Taxonomy (GTDB): domain Bacteria; phylum Pseudomonadota; class Alphaproteobacteria; order Rhodospirillales; family Casp-alpha2; genus UBA3470. Next base: position 39,705 of record JABJBP010000047.1, on the reverse strand, counting down.
AATTCTTCAAGATCTTTTTAAGGTCTAGTTTTGCGACTGCAACACCAATCACATTACCCTTCTCATTCAGTATCGGACCTCCACTGTTGCCAGGTTGAAGTGCAGCATCAATCTGAATGTTGGAGAAGTTGTTTCCGATACCTGTGAGAGAACTGATGATCCCTTTAGTCACTTTGACAGAGGTGCTTATTTTTCGTCCAAAAGGATATCCAGCAACATAAACATCCTGAAGCAATTCCGGTTTCTGATTACTCAAAGAAAATACCGTTGATGGACGAAAGTCTCCCTTGAGTAACGCAAGATCATTGTTGGGATCATAGGTGATCACGGTAGCAGGTATTGCCCGTCCCTTGTGGTGGATTTTGACGTTCTGGCATCCATTGATGACGTGATTGTTCGTGATCACATGACCACGTGAGGAAACGGCAAACCCAGTTCCAGAAGCAGCAGAGATCACTTTACCTGAATTTGATCTTTCAACACGTTTTGGTGGAGGGGATTTCTTGGCAGTTACGGTTGGAGTGATTTTCTGGGCATATTTGAAATCACCGTTCTCAAATATGCCTTCTTTCACTGTTCCATCGGCATGGGTATAGGTGCCTTGTCCGTGCTTTTTGCCATCCTTCCATTCACCGACGTAATTGTTCCCACTTTTGGCAAAGGTATGGGTGCCTTGTCCGTTCCTTTTGCCATCCTTGAATTCACCGACGTATTTGTCAATCTGGCCGCTTCAGTGGTGGATTATTGCTCCGGCGTTCTCAAATTGTAATCGTGATCGGCGCGGGCCAGTACGTCTGGCGGGAACTAGCGGGTCACCAGAAGCTTGATATCTTTCGAAATGTTTTCTCTTTCTTAGACGCAGCGTCCGCCGTCGACTTCCATACATACGCCGGTGACCAGCGCCGCCTCATCGGATGCTAGAAATAGCGCTGCGTTGGCAATATCCAAAGGCGTCGACATACGGCCCAGGGGAATGGATGAGATGAATTTCTCGCGGATTTCCGGGCTGTCCACGCCGCCCATGAACTCCACCGTCAGGCCAGTCTCGCCGATCACTGGATTGATCGCGTTAACGCGCACGCCCTGTCCGGCCAACTCTACCGCCATGGACTTGGTCAACGTCACCGCTGCGCCCTTGGTGCCGTTGTACCAGGTCAGTCCCGGGCGGGGACTGACGGCGGCGGCAGACGCGATATTAACGATGGTGCCACGGCGCTCAATCAGGGCCGGGACGCAGTGGATCGCCGTCAGGTAAATGCTTTTTACATTGACCGCATAGACCTTGTCGAAGGTCGCCTCGTCGACGTCGAGCATGGATTGGTTGAGATGCGTGACACCGGCGTTGTTGACCAAGATGTCGAGGCCGCCAAAGCCATCTAGCGTGGCGTCGGCCATGGCCTTTACCGAGGCACTGTCGGTAACGTCGGCTTCGACAAAGAGCGCGCCGTCGATCTCTTCGGCGACCCGCCGGCCCGCCGCCGCGTCGATATCCGCTACCACGACTTTGGCGCCTTCTTCGGCGAAGCGCTTGGCAATGCCTTCGCCAAAACCCGACCCGGCACCGGTGATGATGGCGATTTTATCCTTGAGACGCATGATATCTCCTCGAAGGCGTTATTTTGAGCGGTCGGCAGTATGCAATGCCCTTGCCGCCCTGCCAAAAAGAAACCGCCCGGGAATTCCCCGGGCGGTTCTCCATCAAAAATCTTCGGGCGCTTATTCGCGGTTGCCGAATAGATGCAGCATGAAGATGAACATGTTGATGAAGTCCAGATAAAGCGTCAGAGCGCCCATGATGGCCTTCTTTTCAGCGACGGCGGTGCCGTCGCTTTCCAGATAGATCGCTTTGATCTTTTGGGTGTCGTAGGCGGTCAGGCCGGCGAAGATCAGCACGCCGAGGACGGAAATGGCGAACTGCAACGCAGTGCTGGCCAGGAAAATGTTTACGACACTGGCGATTATAAGGCCGATCACGCCCATGATTAAAAATGAGCCCATGCCCGAGAGGTTTTTCTTCGTCGTATAGCCATAGAGGCTTAGGCCAGCGAAGGCGCCAGCCGTAATGAAGAAGACACGGGTGACGCTTTCACCTGTGTAGGCAACGAAAATATAGGCCATCGACAAACCCATGAGGCCGGCAAAGACCCAGAAAACGGTTTGTGCCGTCGACGCCTGCATGGAATTGACCTTCGCGGCCAGGAAGAACACCAGGCCAATGGGCGCCAGCATCACCACCCACTGAAGCGGGGTGCCATAAATCGCTTGCATCATGGCCGGTGAGGTCGAGGTGGCAAAGGCCACCGCGCCGGTCAAGCCGAGGCCGATGCACATGTAGTTGTAAACCTTCAGCATATAGGCACGCAGCCCGACGTCGATGTCGGCGGCATACGCTTGATCACCGCTCATTTGGGCGGTGCGCAGGTGAACTTTGTTTTGTGGTCCGAGAGCCATTTTCAACTCCTTTGGTTGACGCCGCGCACATCACTAAAGGCACGGCGGTGAATTCACTGTCCCGATAAAATAGGTGCGTCCAATGACGTTATCAAGGCCTTGCGGACATATATCGGAGCTTATTGATTGCGTAAATGCACTGTGGCCTTATCGCCCAATGAGCGCCAGGTGCCAAAAAATCCGACACACAGCGTGACAACCAAGGCGCCGACAACGGTTGCTGCTACGCTGGCGGGCAGGAAAATCCAGGTCGTATGCATCAAAAACCGCACAACAGCCCATGCCGCGAGCGTGCCGACGGCCGCTGCCACCAGTGCAGTGACCAGCCCCAACACCGCATATTCCATCATGAAAAGCCCCAGCAAGCGCCGGCGGGTCGCACCTAGAACCTTGAAAACCACGGAATCATAGACTCGGCGCTGGCGATGCGCGGCAATGGCGCCGCCCAGGACCAATGTACCGGCCAGAACGGTGAGCGCCGCCGTGCCTGTCACCGCTGCGCTAATCCCGGCTAGAAGATTGGCGGCGGCGGCCAGTGCATCACGGACTCGAATTGCGGAAATATTCGGGAACGTGTCGGTGGCGGCTTTCTCAACGGCGTCTTCGGCGCCGGGCGGCGCTTCAATGGCAGCGATATGGGTATGCGGTGCGCCTTCCAAGGTGCTTGGCGCAAAGATCACGGCGAAATCAAACCGCAAACTGCGCCAATCGATCTCTCGGAGGCTTTGGATCTTTGCGGTAATCTCGCGGCCAAGAACATTGAACGTCAACGTGTCGCCCACTTCGACGCCGAAGCCCCGCGCCAACCCAGCATCCAGTGAAATCACCGGAGGCCCGGCATAATCGGCGGGCCACCAGGCGCCGGCGGTAATCTCAGCAGCGGTTGGACGTTTGGTGGCATAAGTTAACGCCCGGTCCCCACGGATCGCCCATTGGGACTCGGGCGCAATCTTGACCTCATCAACCGGCGTGCCGGCGATCTTTACGATCCGGCCCCGAAGTGTCGGCACGCGGCGGTAATTGCCGGTCCCGGCCACCCCGGTGACTGCCTTGTCGAACTGCGCGACCTGATTGGACTGGATATCCATAAAGAAAAATGCCGGCGCCTTTTCTGGCAGTCTCTCGGCGACTTGTCGGGCCAAATTCCCTTCAATCAAGCTGACCGCGACCAGCACCGCCAAACCGCAACCCAGTGACAACATAATACTGATGGTTGCTGCACCCGGCCGGTGCAAATTGGCAACGGCGAGGCGTAGCGCCGTGCCAGCGGGCAGCCGCAGACGCTTGGCAGTGGCGATCACCACGCCGGCCCCGAGCCTGAGCAGGCCCATGGTGACCAGCGTGCCGGCGACGAACCATGCGGCGAAATAGCGATCATCGGCAGTTAGTATTGTGAAGGCGGCAAGTCCAATAATGCCGGCGACGGCGGCAATGACATAAGCCCGGCGCGGCCGCCCTGTAACCGGTGCAACGGCATCGCGGAACAGTTGTGCCGCTGGCACCTCGCGGGCTCGGGCCACTGGCCAAAGCGCGAAGGTTGCGGCAACCAACATGCCGAAAGCTGCCGCGGTCAGTAGTGGTGCGGGGTAAAATGCTGCCACCGGCGTGATCGGCATCCGCCCGGCAGCGCCAAGCGCGAACCCATAGGCCGCGCCACCGCCAATAGCGACGCCGATTGCCGTGCCGGCGGCGGCCAGCGCCAGAACCTGTGCCATATAAAGTTGGAACACCAAGCGCCCCGGCGCGCCCAGACATTTCAGTGTCGCGATCGTGCCGGTTTTTCCTGCTAGGTAGCCCGCGACCGTGTTGGCGACGCCCAGTCCACCGACCAGCAAAACAGTGAGCCCGACGAACGATAAAAACAACGCCATCCGGTCTATGAAACGCTGGACGCCCGGCGCGGCGTTCTCGATATTACGTATTCGCCACCCGGCGCTCGGGAAGGTTTTTTCTAATTGCGTCTGCCAGACTTTGAAATCACCGCCCGACGGCAACACGATCCGTCGATGATAACGGATTTGGCTGCCCGGCTGGATCAAGCCGGTAGCCGCCAAGGCGTCGCGCCCGATCAAGAGGCGTGGTCCGAAGCTGAACAGGCTGGCGCTCCGATCGGGCTCGCGGACGACCGTCGCGCGTAACTGGAACTTAGCCGCGCCGACCTTGATGTGGCCGCCTAATGCAACGCCGAGGCGGGTCAGCAAATTTGCATCAACAACGGCGCCCCAAACACCGTCATGTTTCGCCAAATGGTTCGACAATGGCGATTGCGGCGCCGTTTGAAACTGCCCGGTGATCGGATAGACGCCGTCAACGGCTTTCAATTCAACCAAGGTCCGCTTATCGCGTTCGTTCGTTGGCCGTGCCATGGCCCGCATTTTGATGATTTCTGATGTATTGTCGCTGTGGGATTTAATCCACGCCAATTGATCGGCGGAAAACTCACGGTGCAACAATCTGAGATCAATATCGCCGCCGAGCAAATTTCGCGCATCGGCCTTCAGGCCCGCTGTGACCGACGCGCCGATGCTGCCGACGCCTGCGATGGCAGCAACGCCTAACGCCAACGAGGCCAGAAATACCCGGAACCCCTTCAGGCCGCCGCGCATTTCGCGGGTTAAAATCCGGATGATCAACGGGCTGTCACGCATTAGTGCGGCCGCCTTGTTGATCGCTGAAAATTCGACCATCGGCGAGGCTGAGGATGCGCCCGCAGCGCTCGGCCAGGGCCGGTGCGTGGGTAACCAAGACCAGCGTCGTGTTCCGGCGTTTTTGCAGATCAAACAGCAATTCAATCACCGCCTCGCCGGTGTCGCCGTCAAGACTGCCGGTCGGCTCATCTGCCAAAAGGATTGCCGGTTCGGTGACGAAGGCCCGGGCCAGGGCGACGCGCTGCTGCTCGCCCCCTGACAATTGCCCCGGATAATGGGCCAAGCGATCGGCGAGGCCGACGGCGCGAAGCTCGGCTTCGGCCTTCTCAAAGGCGCCATCGCGTCCGGCAAATTCCATCGGCAAGGCAACGTTTTCCAGCGCAGTCATGGTCGGCACCAAATGGAAACTTTGAAAGACGATGCCGATTTGATCACGGCGAAAACGCGCCAGGGCATCTTCATCCAGTCCTTGGAAGGGTTGGCCGGCAATGCGGACATCGCCCGACGTTGCGGGTTCAAGCCCGGCCATCACCATCAACAGCGAGGTTTTCCCCGACCCGGACGGGCCGACGACACCAAGGGTTTCGCCGGAAGCGACGTTGAGATCGATACCGTTCAGGATATCGACAGCGCCCGCATCGCTGTGCAGGGTCAGACGAAGATCGCTAAGTTGGATTGCGTCATTGGTGGCAGGGTTGCTATCCATGCATATGACTTTCTTAAAACGTTTTCCCATAATGCGGGCATCCCGCGGATATGGCTTATATGTAGTGCTTGTCAACGTATGGTTGGCGATAGGTCAGCCGATTTGGGCGGCGGACCCACCCGTTATCTTAGCCCTAGGCGACAGTCTGACTGCCGGATACGGGTTGGCGCAACCAGACTCTTTCACGGTTCAGTTGGAAGCGGCATTGGCAAAAGCCGGGACGGTGGCGAAGATCAAAAACGCCGGTGTTTCCGGCGATACCTCGGCCGGTGGCCGTGCCCGGTTAGCCTGGGCCTTGGCGGAAAAACCTGATGCAGTGATGATCGAACTTGGTGCCAACGATGGGTTGCGTGGCCTGAACCCGAAGCGGACCGAAGCCAATTTGGATGCGATCATCGCCATGGCGAAGGCACAAGGTCTGCCGGTCTTGCTCACGGGCATGCGTGCACCGCCCAATCTCGGTGTCGAGTATGGCGAAGAGTTCAACAGCCTTTTTGCGCGGCTTGCCAGAAAACACGAGGTTCTTTTTTATCCGTTCTTTTTGGAGGGCGTTGCCGCCTTGCCGACGTTGAATCAAGCCGACGGCATCCATCCCAATGGCCAAGGTGTCGCCGAGATCGTTCGGCGTCTGGCGCCAATTGTTGAGAAATTGATCACTCAGGTGGGGCGCAAGTGAATAGGCGCGTCAGCCTAGCCGTGAGCAACAAATGTGCGTTCGCACTGCTCTGTATTCGGTTTATACTGCGGCTATGACCTCATTCGCCTTTGCCCGCTCGGAAGCCGACGGTTGGTCGGCCATCGCCAAGGCGCTCGCGATGGACTTGGCCTTGCCACCGTTGCCCGAAGGTGTGACCCGTCTTGGCTTTCTTTACGCCACGGACAATGTGGCCGATGATTTTGCTACCTTGGTCACCTTTCTGCGTCAAACCACCGGCATTGAACATTGGGTCGGCAGCATCGGCATGGGCATTTGCTGGGGTCATCAAGGTGCCGGCGGCGAAGCCTTCGGTCGCCCGGCAGCGGCGGTCTTGATCGCCGACATGCCGACCGACAGTTTTTCCGTTTTGCCGCTACTAGGTGAATCGGTCAATGAGGTGCCGGATGATTTGCTTGGTTGGATGGCCAATGCGACCCCGCCATTCGGCATCGTTCACGGCGACCCCATGAATGCCGCCGTGACCGGTTTGATCGAACAACTATCACTCGCGATGGAGAACGCGACGTTGGAGGTGCCGGGATTTCTAGTCGGCGGCCTGACGTCCTCGCGTGGCGCGCATTATCAATTGGCTGAGGATGTTCTCGGCGGCGGGTTGTCCGGCGTGTTGTTTGCGCCCGACGTTGAAGTGGCGACCGGCTTGACACAGGGCTGCGCACCCGTGGGCCCGGCGCATCGGGACACCGATTGCATGGACAACGTGATCATGACCTTGAACGGCGAATCCGCACTCAATGTATTCAAGGACGACATTGGTGAATTGCTGGCGCGCGATATGAACCGTGTTGCCGGTTATATCCATGCGGCGTTCCCCGTTGAAGGTTCGGATACCGGCGATTACGTCGTCCGCAACCTGGTCGGGGTTGATCCTGAGCGCGGTTGGCTGGGCGTCGGCGGCGATGTGCAGACGGGGGACTGGGTGTTGTTCGTGCGCCGCGACCCGGCTAGTGCCGAAGAAGATTTGAAGCGGATGGTCAATAATCTGGTCGGGCGATTGCCTGGCCCGGCGAAGGGCGGTTTGTATTTCAGCTGTGTGGCGCGCGGGCCCAGCTTGTTCGGCGCCGAGGGCCGCGAAATGGAGATCGTCCAAGAAGCCCTGGACGATGTACCGATTGTCGGTTTTTTTGGCCAAGGTGAGATTTCCAACAACCGGCTTTACGGCTATACCGGCGTACTTGCGCTTTTTCTCTAACGCGTTAACACACCCGTAACACCAAGCACGTTCTCGAAGGCAATTCTCCAGGGGCAATCCAATGAAAATGCACACACTTGGGCGGACCGGCATTTCGGTCAGCCGTATCTGTCTCGGCACCATGACCTTCGGGCATCAAAACACCGAGGCCGAAGGCCATCAGCAAATGGACATGGCCGCCGAACATGGCGTTAATTTTTTCGACTCGGCCGAGATGTATCCATTTCCAGCCAACCCTAAAACCTACGGGCGCACCGACGAAATTGTCGGCACCTGGTTGGCGGCGCGCGGCCAGCGCGACAAGATTGTCGTGGCGACAAAAATTGCCGGGCCTGGCGCGCGGTTCGAACATATCCGTGGTGGGAGTCTGAAATTCGACCGTACCCATCTGATCCAGGCCGTCGATGACAGCCTTGCGCGGCTGCGCACTGATTATATTGATCTTTACCAGACCCATTGGCCGGAGCGCCCGGCGAATTACTTTGGCAAGCTGGGTTACAACCATGATGCCAACGCCGAATGGACGCCCTTTGAAGAGATGCTCGATGTCATGGCCGAAATTGAGAAGGCCGGTAAAGTTCGGGCATTCGGAATATCCAATGAGACGCCCTGGGGTTTGATGGAATTGATGAAGCTTTCGGAATCCAAGGGATTGCCGCGCATGGCCAGCATCCAAAATCCCTACAGCCTGATCAATCGCACTTTTGAGGTCGGCTTGGCGGAAGCAGCGATCCGTAGCGTTTGCGGCTTGTTGGCCTATTCGCCCTTAGGGTTCGGCGCATTGACCGGCAAATATCTGGACGGTGCCTTGCCGGAAGGGTCGCGTGGCGCGTTGTATCCCGAGTTCCAGCGGAATTTTAGACCACGTGGCGTCGAGGCGACGGCGCGTTACGTCGCCCTGGCCCGCGAACATGGGCTGGACCCGGCGCAAATGGCCATTGCCTTTGTGAACTCCCGTGATTTTCTGACCAGCACCATCATCGGCGCGACAAACCTTGAACAACTGGCGACCAATCTGGCATCCGAGGATTTGGAGCTGAGCGACGAAGTTCTTAGCGCTATTCGTGACATCCACAACGACATCCCCAACCCAGCGCCCTGAGAATATAATTTGAATTGAGGAGCGCCGTTGCACATGCGCTTGTTCGTTGGCCTGAGCTTACCCGCTGAAATTCGCGCCTGCCTACGCGGGATGTGCAATGGCCTGGAAGGCGCGCGCTGGGTGCAGACAGACAACATGCACATGACTTTGCGGTTTATCGGTGAGGTCGACGGCGGTGAAGCCCAAGACCTCGACGCCGCGCTTGGCGCGATTTCCGCATCAGAATTTGGGCTTGAACTTCGCGGCCTGGGTCATTTCGGCAAGGGCGCCAAAGTGCGCGCCGTTTGGGTGGATGTCGCGCCGGCGCCTAATTTGACCCGACTTCACGAAAACATTGAAGGTGCCATCGTGCGCGCCGGCATTGAGCCCGAGCACCGCAAATTTCGACCGCATGTTACCCTGGCCCGTTTCAAGGGCCGTGGCCCGAAGAGTATAGGTGCCTATCTTGAGGCCAACAATACCTTTGCCGCACCGACTTTTCCGATCACTGCCTTTACGTTATTCGAGAGCCACATGGGGCACGGCGGATCTCACTACGTGGCTCTCAAGGACTATCCGTTGAGTGAGGTTTGACGTGAGCACCTATCCCAATCTGTTTACCCCAATTACTGTCGGCAAGATGGAATTGCCGAACCGATTATTGATGGGCTCCATGCATACGGGCCTGGAGGATATCGCGGGGCTCGAACGCCTCGCCACGTATTTTGCCGCGCGGGCCGCCGAGGGCTGCGCGTTGATGGTCACGGGTGGCTTTTCACCGAATGCCACGGGGCGCCTTTCAGATGGCGCCGCCAGCTTCGATCATGAATTCCAGGTGCCAGGCCACCGCAGGGTCACCGATGCCGTGCATCACGCTGGCGGACGGATCTTGCTGCAGATCATTCATGCCGGGCGATACGGCTATCACGCCGACATCGTTGCGCCGTCGGCCCTAGCCGCACCCATCAACAAGCAGATGCCGCGCGAGATGACCGAAGCGGATATCGAAGAAACCATCGAAGATTTCGTACGTTGTGCCGCATTGGCCCAGGACGCGGGCTACGATGGTGTCGAAATCATGGGCTCGGAAGGGTATCTGCTGACCCAGTTTATCGCGGCTCGAACGAATGCGCGTGATGACGGTTGGGGTGGCAACTTTGAGAACCGCATCCGCTTGGCGCTTGAGATTGTGCGACGAACTCGAGCATTCGTGGACTCGGCGTTCGTGATCATGTTTCGCTTGTCGGTGCTGGATTTGGTCGAGAATGGCTCATCTCCCGATGAGATCGTCATGCTGGCCCAACAGTTGGAAGCTGCCGGATGCGACGTTCTGAACAGCGGGATTGGCTGGCATGAAGCGCCGGTGCCGACTATCGCCCAGGCGGTGCCGCGCGCCGCATTCACGTCGTATACGAAAGCGATCAAAGGCATGGTCGGCATTCCGTTGATTGCGTCGAACCGGATCAATACACCGGATGTTGCAGAGAAAGTTTTGGCATCCGGCGACGCGGATATGGTTTCTATGGCGCGGCCATTTTTGGCGGATCCGGGGTTTGTCGCCAAGGCACGGGACGGCCATGCTGAGGAAATCAACACGTGCATTGCCTGCAACCAGGCCTGCCTGGATCGCTATTTTGTCGGCCGTGTGTCGTCGTGTCTGGTCAATCCTTCCGCCTGCCATGAGACGGAGTTTGATTTTGCGCCGCCTGCTTTGCCGAGTCGTATTGCCATTGTTGGTGCCGGCGTCGCCGGCTTGGCATGCGCGGTGACGGCAGCCGGGCGTGGCCATGACGTAACCTTGTTTGAGGCGGCGGATCGGATCGGCGGCCAATTCAACTTGGCACGCCGGGTGCCGGGAAAATATGAATTTGACGAGACCTTGCGCTATTTCCGGGTGCAACTTGAAAAGACCGGTGTCGACGTGCGCCTTGGACAGTCGGCAACGACGAGTAATCTTGATGACGGAAACTTCGACGCCGTCGTATTGGCCAGCGGTGTTGCGCCGCGCCCGGCCGACATTGATGGCATTGACGGCATCAATGGCGCGCAAGTGCTCGGTTATATGGAAGTCCTGGAAGGCAATGCCGAGATCGGCCGTCGGGTCGCGATCATCGGCGGTGGCGGCATCGCCTTTGATGTGGCGCTGTATCTGTTGGAAGGCGATGACGATAGTTTTACCGATACCGACGCCTTCCGACAGTCTTGGGGAATCGGCGTGGCCCGCGAAGAAGCGCAGCCTCGCCATGAGATCACGATGGTGCAACGCACGCCGGGACCCATGGGCCGGGGGCTTGGGAAGTCGACGGGTTGGATCCACCGCGCCATACTGAAGCGCAACCAAGTCCGCCAACTGAGCGGCGTCACTTACCGGCGGCTCGCCGTCGACGGTCTTCATATTGAGGTCGACGGTGCGCCGATGACCATCGCGGCGGACACGGTCATCGTTTGCGCTGGTCAGGAACCGCGGAACGAATTGATGGCGGCACTGGCCGCCGCTGAAATGCCAGTTCACACGATTGGCGGCGCCCTAAAGGCCGGTGAATTGGACGCTGAACGTGCTATTCGAGAGGGCGTGGAACTGGGGCTGAAACTTTAACTTTCTGTGAGGCGGGATAGGCTTGCCCGCAGGCGTGCGGGCCTTTTCGGACTGCGCTCAGCACCCGAATTGTTTGAGGGTTTTCTCGACCGCGCTGACATAGGATCCACCGAACAACCGGACGTGAACCAGCAGCGGATAGAGATTGTAGAGATCGCGACGCTCCTCAAAGAACCCCGGCGCCAAGGGGCGATGTTCGCGGTATCGGTTGAAAAATGAATCGCCGAAGGTGCCGAACAAGGTCGTGAACGCGAGTTCGATCTCCGGATCGGCGTAATAAATGGCGGGATCAATGAAGCCGCTAATCCGTCCGCCATCGCAAAGCACATTACCGGTCCACATGTCGCCGTGGATCAGTGACGGATGGGTCGGCTCGTCAATCCAAGTGGAAAGCTTGGCCGCCAGTTGGTCGATGCGGTGCATCACGGGTCCCGGCAACCGCCCGGCATTGGCAGCCTCGAGCGCCATGTAACGCAGCCGCTGATCGCGGAAGAACTCAAGCCATGACGCATTTTGGGTGTTCGGTTGATCCAGGCTGCCGATCACCGTATCCGTCTGAAAACCGAAAGCCGGGCCCCTGACATCGTGGAGAGCCGCGACCAGATCGGCGGCGTGTTCCTGGGCACTGGTATCAAGCCCGCCGCCGGTGGGCAGCAAGTCCATCAATAAAAGCCCATCATCGGCGAACAGAACACCGGGAACCGGCAAGTCTGAATGCGTGGCCAGATACCGAAGCATTTCCCCTTCGCACGCCAATCCGCTGCCTAGTCCACCAAGCTTGGCGACAACAACGCGGCCGTCGTCAAGATCGACGCGGCGGACATCGCCGATACAGCCGCCGCCAAGCGGGTGATTTCGGGCGGGTCGGGCGCCGGTGATCTCATGTATGCGCGTTGTGGTCTCTTGGTCCATGAACGGCCAGCCGCGTGATTACAGATGGTTTTGGCGAATGTCCTCAAGCAACCCCTTTGAAGCCGCCTCGATCAGGTCGAGGACCTCATCAAATCCGCCATCCCCGCCGTAGTAGGGATCGGGGACTTCCTTGACCCCGGTTTCCGGCGCAAAATCCAAGAACATATGGACGCGGTCGCGCGCGCCTGCCGCCAGTGACGACAGATCGGCGAAATTGGAGCGGTCCATGCCGATGACGTAATCAAAGGTTTCGAAATCAGCCGGCTTCACTTGCCGGCAGCGTTGGGTGGATAAATCGATGCCGCGCCGCCGTGCCGCCGCTTGGGCGCGGCTGTCCGGCTGTTGGCCGATATGCCATGAACTTGTGCCGGCGGAATCGACGCCGATGGTCTCGGACAGCCCTTGGTCTTCGACCAGTGCCCGAAACACACCTTCGGCGCTTGGGGACCGGCAGATGTTTCCCAAACAGACGAACAGAACTTTGACCAAGCACCTTCTCCCTTGGAGGTTTTCAGATTAGCGCTATCATGATTGGCGATATCGGTGCGCGCAACTAGGACGTCCCTATGATCGACCACGGCAATATCGTCATTCTCACCGGCGCGGGAATTTCACAGGAATCGGGACTAGCGACGTTTCGCGACGCCGACGGCATCTGGGCCAAGGTGCGGATCGAAGACGTCGCCACGCCGGAAGCGTATGCCCGCGATCCGGACCGGGTGCATAGATTTTACAACGCGCGGCGCCGGCCCTTGGCGGAACGCGACGTTGCGCCGAATGTGGCGCATCTGGCGCTGGCCCGCCTCGAAGCCGATTGGCCCGGCGAGGTGTTGATCGTCACCCAGAATATCGACGACCTGCACGAACGCGCGGGTAGCCGGAACCTTTTGCATATGCATGGCGAGATGCTGAAGGTCCGATGTGGTGATTGCGGTGACGTGGTCGAATGGCTCGCCGATCTGGGCCGCGATGATCAATGCGCATCTTGCGGCACCACGGGCCGGATGCGACCGCATGTCGTGTGGTTCGGGGAAATGCCATTCGGTATGGAGAGGATCGAGATGGCCCTGGCGGGATGTCGATTGTTCATATCCATCGGCACGTCGGGGAATGTCTATCCCGCAGCCGGATTTGTCCAAATGGTTCGCGAACTTGAACGTGCGCACACGTTGGAGCTCAATCTGGAACCGTCGGAAGGGGCGACACTGTTTGCAGAGACCCGCTATGGGCCCGCCACCGAATTGGTTCCGGCCTTCGTTGATCAACTCTTCACCGAAGGACTATCGAATTGAGCAACCCTCTGACGTCGCTATTGGATGAGATTCGCGCTTGTGAATTGTGCAAGGCAGATTTGCCACTGGGGCCGCGCCCGATTGTGCGAGCAGCTAAGGCCGCGAAATTGATGATCATTGGTCAGGCGCCCGGCACCAAGGTCCACGAGAGCGGCGTGCCTTGGGATGACAAATCAGGCGACCGGCTGCGTGAATGGCTGAAAGTCGACAAAGACACGTTTTATGAAGAGGGAAGGATTGCCATCGTTCCCATGGGGTTTTGTTATCCGGGGCGCGAAGAACGCGGTGGCGACAAGCCGCCGCGTCCGGAATGTGCACCGGCGTGGCATGAGTGGTTGCGCAAGCATTTGCCGAATATTGAACTGACATTGTTGGTGGGGACTTATGCGCAGGCCTATTACTTGGGAAAACGTCGCCAAAAGACCATGACCGAAACGGTGCGCCGTGGCGCAGATTATATGCCGGAATTTCTGCCGACACCGCATCCCAGTTGGCGAACGACGTTTTGGTTGAAGAAAAATCCATGGTTTGAAGATGAAATACTGCCTGAATTGCGGCGGATAGTTGTCAGGTTGCTGTAAGGTTTTCCTTGTTTTTCAATAACTTCTTGACTTATTTGAGGGCGAAAGCCATTCTCGGTATTCATTCAAGCTCAATTCGTTGATTTTATTTTAAAATCAATAAGTTGAACTTGTTTCGTGGGCGATTCGAAGGCCGAATTTGGGTTTTCGAAGGGGAGACGGCGGCAATGCACGTCATTACCGACAACGATCTATTCCACCGGTTGGCCTTCGACAATCCCTGGTGGGAATTCACTAAAGACACCCGCGTTCAGTTCCGCAACCCGCAACGCCGGGCGTTTTTCCCAGCGTTTTTTTCGCATGTCATGAAGGCCGGTGCGGGCAATGTATTGGCGTTGGCCGGACCGCTTAGGGCCGGCAAAACGGTGTTGATGCGCCAGATGGTGGCGCGGTTGATCGAGAACGGCGTATCGCCGACCAATGTGTTTTATTGCAACATGACGGTACCGAGTTTTACCGCTACCGATATTCCGACGTTGTTTGAAATGTTCTGCCGGCGCTACCGCCACAAACCAAATGCCGAGCTGTACGTATTTTACGATGAAATCCAGTATGTGAAGGATTGGGAAAAAACGGTTTTCGATTTGGCCAAGATGCGGCCCAATACGCGCATAATTGCCGCTGTCTCATCCGGCGCGCCATCGATCAACACGGGCGATGAAAGCCACGATGGGCGGATGTCGACATTCGTATTGCCGCCGTTGACCTTCCTTGAGTTTTTGCGGTTTCGGGAAACTGAGGACAAATTGTTCGAAACTGGCAAGGACGCCGCCGGCATGACCTTAAAGGCTAATGCCTTGCCGGCGCTGAACACCGAATTCCACCGGTATGTAAATTTTGGCGGGTTCTTGGAAGGTATCATGCTGTCGAAGGAAGGGACGCCGGCGCCGGCGTTCATTCGTGACGGCGTCGCCGACCGGGTCCTGCATAAGGATTTGGCCAGCCTGCACGGCGTCAACGATGCGCAGGAACTGAACCGGCTGTTCGGCATTTTGGCCTTCAACACGGCCCGCGAAGTGACTATCGACGATCTGGCGAAATCGGCGGGCGTGGCGAAAAACACACTGCGCAAGTATCTTGATTATCTTGAATCAGCCTTCCTCATCCGCCGGGTCCCGCGGGTCGATCGCGATGGCAAGCGGTTCCAGCGCCAGGTTGCCTTCAAGGTCTATCTGACCACGCCGTGCCTGTACGCCGCTCTGTTTGCGCCGGTGCCGCCAAACGATCAGTTTTTCCAGCGCCTAGCGGAAACCGCGCTGGTGGCGCAATGGCTGGGCTCGCCGGCCGCTGCTAATCTTGCCTATGCCAGTTGGCGGAACGGCCGGATCGACCTGTTAACGATGAACCCGTCCACCAACTTGCCCGATCATGTCTATGAGATGGATTGGAACAACGGATATGCCACCGCCGGCAAGGGGCCACAGCAAATGGTCCAGTTCATTGAAGGCACCAACCGTAAGGCGCAGCCCTATATCCTGACCCGAACGGTGGCCAGGCCGGCCGCCATGCGCGGCATTGATATCACCTTGGCGCCGCTTGCGCTTTACACCTACTGGATCGAACGTGATCCGACGCTCAGGAATTTTCACGCCGACACCTAGTCGAAACCTAAATGGCCGGCACCGGAAATTCACGGTCTGTAAGCCTCCCTTCAGCTTGAAAACGTATAAATGTCGCAGAATCCAGCGTCGATTCGTGTTCGGCGCCATGTATTGCGAACCCATACTTGAGGATGACCGTGAAAACTGCGCCGCTGCATATCGTGTTCATCAGTGTTCTGGCCGCCGCTATTGTCCTTCCCATAGCTGCCGCCGAAGCTGCCTGTGCGCCGTTTCCGCAGATCAAGATTTGGGGCAATTACACCCACGCCAGCGTGACGCGTTATGTCGACACACGCCTTGACGGCAATTGGACCGACTATGTTGGCCGATTGGAAAACAGGCTCGGTAAAATTCGTAATTTGCGCGATAGCGGAAAACCGTTGGCGTTGAAATACAAAGGCAAGCGGCTCTTAGTGAAAGGGCGGAAACTCGGTGCCTATCTCCGTGCCGCCAAACGCCGGCTTGAAGTGGCCCAGTGTCTCGCCGAAGCCGCCGACGCCGAAAGCCTCCAGAATTTCGCCACGGCGGCGGGCGGTGATACCTCGTCTCAAGCGGCCCCTGCGCTGAAACCCGCCGCCATCCAGACCGCCTCAGCCAAATTGCCGAAAGTCCGGATGACAACAGTTAACGCCGGCTCATTGAAGTTGCGGGTCCAAAGCCAGTGCGCCGCTGGCGGCGTCACTTTCAAAATTACAAATCTTGGCAAAAACTGGCCGAAGTCAGGGCGTATTGCAATCTTCGGTGTCGGCGATGGTCAGCCAATAAAACTGACGGACCGGCGCATGCGTTTCGCCTCCGAGCAATTGTCCACCTTCAGGGTCAAAGCTGCGAAAAGTGCGACACGGAAATTTGGTCTGTGGGTTGAGCCGTCCTGGGAACGCCGGGAATTCGCCTACGACGCGATGATGGCCTGCGGCTGACCTTTATCTTTCGTACCGTCACTAAACGCTCATTCGCCGAGGCACTAAATGCTCAACCGCCGAGGCGGTTCAATAGCCGCAACCGCAATGCGTTGAGGCGGATAAATCCTTCCGCATCGCGCTGGTTGTAGACCGAGTCTTCCTCAAACGTCACCATGTCCGCGTCATAAAGCGAGTTCGGTGATTTGCGCCCAGTGACCATCACATTGCCTTTGTACAGCTTCAGGCGAACCGTGCCGTTAACCCGGCGGCTGGCTTCGTCGACCAGTGCCTGCAGCATTTCGCGTTCCGGCGCGAACCAGAAACCGTTGTAGAGAAGCTCCGCATAGCGCGGCATCAATTCGTCTTTCTGGTGCATGGCACCGCCGTCGAGCGTGATACTTTCCATGGCCCGATGCGCAGTGAACAATATGGTGCCGCCAGGGGTTTCATAGACGCCGCGCGATTTCATCCCGATGAACCGGTTCTCGACGATGTCGTCGATGCCGATGCCGTTGGCGCCACCTAGCTCATTTAGCTGCGCCAGCAGTTCCGCTGGCGACAGTTTCTGGCCATTGATGGCGACCGGATTGCCACCTTTAAAATCGATAGTGATTTCAGTTACCTCATCGGGCGCCCGCCATGGCGGCACCACCCTCGTGTAAACTGTCTCGTCGGGCTCGACCCACGGATCTTCCAGGGCTTTGCCTTCGGATGAGATGTGCAACAGATTGGCATCTTGGGAATAAGGCGGCTCACCGCGCTTGTCCTTGGGGATCGGGATTTGATGTTTCTCGGCGTAATCGATCAGCGTCGTCCGCGACGTCAACTCCCATTCCCGCCAAGGTGCGATGATATTGATATCCGGATTAAGCGCATAATAACCCAGCTCAAATCGGACCTGATCATTGCCCTTGCCGGTGGCCCCGTGGGCAACCGCGTCAGCTCCGGTCTCGGCAGCAATTTCGATCTGGCGTTTGGCGATCAGCGGCCGAGCGCAAGATGTGCCCAACAGGTAGGTGCCTTCATAAATGGCGCCTGCGCGAAAAACTGGAAAAACATAGTCGCGGACGAATTCTTCGCGGAGGTCTTCGATATAGATTTCCTTGATGCCCAACATTTCGGCTTTCGCCCGCGCCGGCTCAATTTCTTCGCCCTGGCCAAGATCGGCGGTAAAGGTGACGACCTCACAGCCATAATTTTCTTGCAGCCATTTCAAAATGACGGATGTATCCAATCCACCCGAATAGGCCAGCACCACTTTATTGACGTCTTGTCCCATCTTCATCGCCCCGTAAATTCAAGCCGGTTTCCGCCAGCTCGAATATGAGCGGCGAAGCGGCGCGCAGTATAGGCGAATGTCGCCGCCGGGCAAGCTGAGCATTGCCGGGCAGGGTGTCGGGCTTTAAGTTCCGGGAATGAATATTTTGGACCTACCGACACCATCCCTGATCGTTGACCGTGGCCGCGTCATTGCTAACACGCTTGCTATGCGTCAACGAATGAACGAATTGGGCGTCACACTCCGTCCCCATGCCAAAACAGCAAAATCGGCGGCAGTCGCCCGCCTCGCCCATGGCAATGAGAACCCGCAAGGTGGATTGACGATCTCCACCTTGGCGGAAGCCGCCTATTTTCTCGATCACGGTTTTAGCGATCTCGTTTACGCAGTCTGTGTTGCACCTGCCAAACTGGACAGTGTCAGTGCGCTCCGCGACCGCGGTGCGGCATTAAAAATCATCACGGACAATGTTGATGCGTCGCAGGCAATCGGCGCGCATCCGGGATCACATGAAGTGTTAGTCGAAATCGATTGCGGGGAACATCGTACAGGCGTTACGGCCGACGGGCCGGAGTTGTTGAAAATTGCTGATGCCGTGGCTAAGAGTGGAAGGTCAAAAATGGCCGGGGTGCTTACTCATGCCGGTCATTCATACGGCAGCCGAAATGGCCGCGAAGCCGCAGATATCGCTGAAGCTGAACGGGCCGCCGCCGTCCAAGCCGCCAGCCGGTTACGGGAAGCCGGCCACGCGACACCGATCATCAGCGTCGGCTCAACGCCAACCGCTATGCATGCGAGGCACCTGGACGGTGTTACCGAAGCGCGCCCAGGCGTTTATGTATTCCAAGATCTGTTTCAAGCCGGAATCGGTTCATGCGGATGGGAGGACATGGCGCTGAGTGTGCTGGGGTCAGTCATCGCTCGTCATCCTGCACGCGGTACGTTGATGCTGGATACCGGCGGCCTGGCACTTTCCAAGGATCGGTCCACGGCGGCACTGGACAGTGACGGCGACAAAGGGTTTGGCTTGATTTGCGACGCTACCGGCGGGCCTTTGGCGGGTCTCCACATTGCCGGTGTTCATCAAGAGCATGGTGAAGTTAAAGTTGATGACCCGGCACTTTTCGAAAAACTGCCGATCGGCGGGAAAGTCCGAATATTCCCCAACCATGCCTGTATGACGGCGGCAGCTTATGACACCTATCACGTTGTCGATGGTGGGATGGATATCGTCGATACATGGGATCGCTGCAACGGCTGGTAGTTTGCCCGGGCCGATAATTTGGCCGACAGATTAACTTACGGCCTACAGTTTAGCCCCGCGGGCCAACGTCTTGGTCAACTCAAACACGTTTTTGCGGACTTCCGGGTTCGAAATCCGGTAGTAGTAGCGAACCAGTTCGAGCGTTTCGCGACGGACCATCGGGTCCGCTTTCAGGACTTCCTGGTCCTGATCGCGGAGTCCCATTTGGTAAGCGCCGCGCCGAGATTTGATTTCGGTCGGCATATCTTCAAAGAAATAGGATACGGCGACGTCAAGAATTTCGCTAAATTGATAAAGTCGGCTGGCGCCGATCCGATTGGCGCCCTTTTCATATTTCTGAATTTGCTGAAAGGTCAGTCCCACGGCATCGCCAAGTTTTTCCTGGCTTAGGCCCAAAAGGGTGCGGCGAAGCCGAACCCGGCCACCGACGTGGACGTCAACGGGGTTAGGCACCCCAGGTGGCAACCTGCCGGTTTCCGCTCGTGAATACCTTTCCGGAAGGTCCGCTTTGTCTCTTGCCATGTCGACCTGTTGCGTCTTGATCACGTCCAATACGCGAAGAGTCCCGAAACTCTGACACGTTCACCATGCAGAGGCCAGAACAACTTAATCTATTATTTTTTGCGGCCAAAACTTGCGTTTATTGTCAGTGAAGCCTAGGTGTTCGCATATAAATTAACGCAAATGCACTGCTGATTACGGACTAACCCGTCACAAACTTAACGGATAAAGGTCAGCTTCTCACCGCACTCTTAACGTGCAATGAGAATATCGCCGGGCGACGTCAGCTCGTGCCATGACAGGTTCCCGGACCTGTTCGCCTCGACGTCTGTGTCATGCCACGCGCTCATCCGGTCCCAATAAAATGCAAGATGACCTTTGAATGCCAGCGCCTCATCAAAGGGGTCTTCATAGGCCCACACGGCATTGTTCCCGGTATTGTCCTGAGCATCGTCGCCGACTGTGATGCTCCAATACGATGCGGTCCCTTTGAACGGGCAATAGCTGGTGTGATCAGTGGCGCTCAATAGATCCATATGGACGTCGTCCTTCGGGAAATAAAAGACCGGGGCGTGCCGGCGCTCAATGACAATCAAGACGCGGGCGCTGTCGGCCAGGTCAACGTCGTTGAACTGCACGCGAATGCGCCTCTGAGCGTGCACGGTATCCAGTTGATAGCCATCGTGCGACGCAAATCCGGGGGCGGGGCCAGCGCTCATGGGTGCACTCATGCTTGCACCGGCACTTCCACCGCCGCCGCATTGCGAGGCGCGCGCATGCTGGCAGATTTCAGTTGCCCGCAGGCGGCCAGGATATCACGGCCGCGGGGCGTGCGGATGGGCGCGGAGAATCCTCCGTCATTAAGAATCTCTGCGAAGCGGTTCATGGCGGTGTTGGACGAGCATTCGTAAAGCGCGCCGGGCCAGGCATTGAACGGAATCAAATTGAACTTGGCGGAAATGCCTTCCATCAAGCGGATCAATTCATGTGCGTCGGCCGGGCTGTCGTTGATACCTTTCAGCATCACGTATTCAAACGTGATGCGCCGCGCATTGTTGGCGCCCGGATATGCGCGGCAGGCTTCGATCAGGTCCTTTATGGGATACTTCTGGTTAATCGGCACTAAAACATCGCGTAATTCATCGCGGACCGCATGCAGACTAACTGCCAGATTAACGCCCAGCTCCTCGCCGCAGCGTTGCATAGCCGGCACGATCCCGGATGTCGACAAGGTAATCCGACGTTTTGACAGCGCAATGCCTTCCCTGTCCATAATGATTTTGAGCGCTGTGGCGACGTTCTGATAGTTCAGCAGTGGCTCACCCATACCCATCATGACGATGTTGGAAATCATCCTCCCGCCGTTCTGAGGCGTCGGCCACTCGTTATATGAATCGCGGGTCAGCATAAATTGCCCGACGATCTCCGCGGCACTCAGGTTGCGAACCAACTTCTGTGTGCCGGTCCGGCAAAATGTACAAGTCAACGTGCAGCCGACTTGCGATGAAATGCAGACGGCGCCCCTGTCTTCTTCGGGGATGAAGACGGTCTCCGCTTCTTGGTTGTCGCTAAAACGAACCAGCCATTTGCGGGTCCGGTCTTCGGACGTTTGAACTTCTGAGACATCCGGGCGCCGCACCTCGTGGGTATCGCCGACGCGTTCGCGGAATGCCTTTGACAGGGTTGTCATACGGCTGAAATCCGTCTCGCCTTGGAAATAGATCCAATGCCAGAGCTGTTTCGCGCGGAAAGGCTTCTCGCCCATGGCAGCAACTTCCGCGGCCATTTCGGCGCGGCTAAGTCCGGCTAGATTGATGCGTTGGTCTGACATGATCTGGCTGATATAGCACTTTCCGGCGCTAGGGAAAGGATTCCCTGGGTATTCAAACTATATCTTACACGCCTTGCTGATCGCCCGATAGGCGGCTGTGAAGCCTTTCAGGGAATAGGTGTCGGTGGTTTTCGTACCGCGTCCGGACAGACCTTTGATGGTCATTGACGCACCCCGGATCATTGCCTTGACCAAGGTCGTGTCGGCGTCGGCATCCGGGGCGAAGGCCCAACCGCCGTCCGTAAACAGTTTGTAGGTTGTCTTACCGACGATGATATCGATTTCCGAACCTTTCTTGAAGGTGTAGCCGCCACGAAAGCTGATCACGGTTTTGCTCTTTTCGGCAGGCCGGTGGGTAATCAGCAGGAAGGTCTTGCCGCGCTTCTTATACTTGCCACGCGCTTTGGTCGGCACCGACCCCATATAGCAAGCCAGGGCGTTGTTTTCCTTCTCAGTGAAGGCTTCCCAGTCGCCGTGTTTGCCCAATAGAGTTTCTGCATGGCTGGTGAAAGCCGCGCCGAAGACAGCTGCACAAACGGCAAGGGCTGAAAAATTATGAAATCCAGACATGACAACGTTCATAACCGGCTGACCGGTGCTTGCCAAGGGGTGAGGTTCGAGGCACATATGCCAGCATGGAACGCAACCATACGATAATCATCGAAGTCACGCGCGGCGACATGGTCGAGAGCCGCCATCGATGCCATGCTGCGATCGTCGACAGCACCGGAAAGGTGCTCGATTCATGGGGCGACGTGGATCAATACATTTATCCGCGCTCATCCATTAAACCGCTTCAGGCCTTGCCGTTGATCGAGACCGGGGCAGCTGATGCCTTGGGTGTCAGCGATCCCGAAATCGCGCTCGCCTGTGCATCCCATATGAGTGAGCCGCACCACGTCGATACGGTGCGCGCTTGGCTCGACCGGATCGGGCTTGGCCCCGGGAATTTGGAATGCGGCGGGCATTTGCCGCGCCACGAGGGCGCCGCAGCCGATGTTATACGCGCCGGCATCGCGCCGGATGCGGCTTTCAACAATTGCTCGGGCAAGCACAGCGGGTTTTTGACCACGGCGGTGCACCTAGGCGAAGCAACGCAAGGGTATATCGACGACGACCATCCGGTGCAGGCGCGCTTGGCGGCGATCTTGAGCGATCTCGGCGGTGTTGACCTTTCCGGCTCGGCGCGCGGTCACGACGGCTGTGGCATCCCGGTTATCGGCATGCCGCTGGTTGCGATGGCCCGAGCATTGGCCCGGATGGCGGACCCGGAGGGTTTGGGCGGCCCACGGGCCCGGGCTGCGGAAACGATCTTCCGTTGCATGACCACGCATCCCGAATACGTGCGCGGCACCGGTGGTTTCGATACGGCGGCCATGCGTGCTGGCTCCGGCCGGTTTGCCACCAAGACCGGCGCTGAAGGAATTCACGCGGCGATCGTACCGGAGCTCAATATCGGTATTGCCTTGAAGATCGAGGACGGTGGTGGGCGGGCTTCGGACGTTGCCGTCGGTGCCCTGTTGGGCCGTCTTGGTGTCATTGATGACGTGGGACGGGCAGCACTTCGCGATTTCTTGGAAGTTCCGATCTCCAATGCCACCGGACGAAACGTTGGCAGTATTCGCATCGCTGACGGTTGGGCGGAGTAGTTTTAGAGAATTTTTATATGAGCCTCTTATTTTAGCCCCTCAAGTGCCGGGCGCTCACTCCGTTCGCTTGGCTAACAGCCATTAGGCCCGGCGCGCGTTGCGCTTGCCTCCGGGCGAACGCCCGTCGGCAACACAGACCTCCAACGGCCAGAGACCCGGCAACTGCACCATCTTTAATTGGCTATGGAACCGACGAGCTTTGCGAGGAGGCAAGCGCGACTGCGTGCCGCGCGGTCAGCGCGTGAGCCAAGCATCCCGGAGGGGTGCACCCGGCGCCTGAGGGGCCAAATAAATTAATCATTATATGCGACCGGTGGCTCGGTGCGAAAAATTTCCATTTCTGAACGCTGTCTCGGCCCGCCAAATTGATGACCGGCGGGTGTTTCCGTTGGCCCGCCGGCGCGCGCGGCGCGGCGCGGGAACTTGCCCAGGCTGGATATTCGGTCATACATGACGATGGCGCCCGCTATACCGACGTTGACGCAGAACTTGGTCGGGATTTTTATCACCCAATCGCAACGCTCAGTCATTTCCGGCGACAGTTCACCGCGTTCGGGGCCCAGCACGTAGGCGGCTTGTTGTGGGTGACGAAAGCTCGGCAGGTCGACCGCGTCATCCATCAATTCGATGCCGACCAGTTTGCAGCCTTGTGGCAACATTAGCGACGGCGTGTCGGGAAAGCTGTAGAACGGCAGGTGCGCAAGTGAGTCAGATGTGTCCGACTTGCCGCCTTCCCGGCGGGCGTAATTGGCGGAAACGGTGAAAACAAAACCCGCGCCGAAGGCATGCGCCGAGCGGAACAGATTTCCGACGTTCATAGCCTTTGAGATGTTTTCGACGCCGATGCCGAAATAGCCGCGCATGGTGTTCGCCTTGGTTCAAGTTGCCTTGGTGCTGGCTCCTGGACTTATCCCAGGGCTTGCCATGGGGCCTAACCTCGGGCAAAACGCCGGTCGGATCAAGTCATCCTAAAATCACAGGAGAAGCCCATGCGCGCCGCCGTTTGCCATGATTGGGGAGAGCCCGAAAGCCTCAGCATCGAGGACATGCCGGAACCCGAAATGACCGAAGGCGGGGTGCGGATTGCGGTCAAGGCGGCCGGCGTCAACTTTGCCGACACCTTAATGATCAAGGGCGAATATCAGGTCCGCCCGCCGTTCCCCTTCAGCCCCGGCCTGGAGGTCGGCGGTGAAGTGTTGGAATGCGCGCCGGGCGTCACCCAGGTGAAACCCCGCGACAAAGTCATGGCGATGGTGCCGTTTGGTGGGTATGCTGAGCAGGTGATCGCGCCGGAGGTTGATGTCTTCAGGGTGCCCGACGCCATGGACGAAATCAGCGCTGCGGCTTTTCCTGTCGTTTATGGCACGTCCCACATCGGCCTTAAGGACAAGCTGAATTTACAGCCCGGCGAAGTCTTGCTGGTCAATGGCGCGGCCGGCGGTGTCGGTCTGACGGCAGTTGAGATTGCCAAGAAAATGGGCGCGACGGTCATTGCCGCCGCCGGCGGTGCTGACAAGCTGGCTGTCGCCAAGGAGTACGGCGCGGATCACTTGATTGATTATCGTTCCGAGGACATCAAGAACCGGGTCAAGGAATTGACCGACGGGCGCGGCGCCGATGCGGTTTATGATCCTGTCGGCGGCAAGGCGTTCGATGCGGCGCTGCGGGCTACGGTGCAGCGTGGGCGCATTCTGGTTGTTGGGTTCGCCAGTGGCACGGTGCCGCAAGTGCCGGCGAACATTTTACTGGTCAAGAATATCTCGGTCATCGGCTTCTATTGGGGCGCGCACCGAATTCTGGATCCGGACCTGATCACCGCTAGCTTCGAGGAATTGTTCGGATGGTACGCCGCGGGTGATCTCAAACCGCATATCTCCCATACTTTCGATTTGGCCGATGCGGCCGAAGCCATGCACACGCTGAAAAGCCGAAAATCCACCGGGAAGGTTATCTTGACGACCGAGACACGGCACTAAGCCCGCAAGGCGCTGCGGCGCCGAATAAAAAAGGCCCGGTGCAGACGAATCCACACCGGGCCAGCCAGGGTCGTTAGATTTAAAATCGTCTTCAGGCGGTCCAGACGGGCTTTTTAATTTCCGTCGCGAGGTCGCTTCGGACCAGTCCGGCGTCGCGCAGTTGAGCGCCGCTCAACGCGGCTAAGTGCCGGCGTTCCATATCCCGCTTTTGCCAAACCACGAGAATGTCGAAAAGCGCCTTTAAATCACTCAGGAACGTGCCTGCGATGGTGTTGGTGAGCGCCGTCGGTGTGACGGCGGGCGCGTGAATTGAGATGGAATTTGTACGCATGTGAGTTCCCTCCGTTGGGTGTTGCGGGGCCGGACATCCGGCGTTGGTTAGCAATCTCTGTTGCCCCAAGACATACGCCCGGTGGATATTTTCGACAAACGATCTTAATTCATATTAAGATTAGAAAAAGTAATGTATAATTAGAGAATAATTATATTAATTTATTGTTTTAATTATATAATCGTACGAATAAGCTTATTCTTATTAGGGAATTAAGATAGTAATTTTGATGAAAAATGTTGAGTAAATCATGCCTCGCCAACTGCCATCCCTAAATGCACTGCGCGCATTTGAGGCCGCGGCCCGGCGTTTGAGCTTCACCCGCGCGGCGGATGAGCTATTCGTGACGCAGGCTGCCGTCAGCCACCAAATTAAACACCTGGAAGAGCAGTTGGGTATGCAACTGTTCCGGCGCATGAACCGCCAGTTGCAGTTAACCGACGCCGGACAGATTTTGATGCCATTTATGTCCGACGCACTTGATATGATGGCATCGGGTATTGAGCGATTGAACCATGAGCAACGGGAAGGCCGCTTAACGGTATCAACCCTGGAATCGATCGCGGCATCATGGCTGGTGCCCAGGCTTCGTAATTTTCGCGCCCAACACCCTGAGATTGAACTGAGCCTGGAGATTGCTGATCATCCGGTCGATTTTGATCGAGATAAAGCCGACATGGCGATCCGTTACGGCCCCGGCGGTTGGCCCGGCGTGAGCGCGACGAAGATTGCCGACGAGGAGATTTTCCCAGTCCTGTCACCATCTTTGTTGGAAAAAGGGCCGCCACTGAAACATCCGCGAGACTTGCTGAAATTCCCCCTAATCCATGAAGACATGGTGGATAGGTGGGAGGATTGGTTCGAAGCCGTCGGTGAAACGGCTATCGAGGTGCCCAGGGGGTCATCATTCCCCCATTCAAATCTTGTCATGCAGGCGGTGATGGCCGGCGAAGGCGTCGCGCTTGGGCGAAGTTTCCTGATTGGCCCAGAGATCGCCTCAGGGCGTCTTGTCCGGCCGTTTGCCGCCTCGGTGACGGCGGCGTTCAGCTTCTACGTCGTTGCACCAAGCTGGGCACAGGAGACGCCCAAGGTCCAGGCATTCACGAACTGGATTGTCGAGGAAACGCGGGTTGCGGCAAGGACTGGTGATAGCTGAGAAAACGATCAAGTTTGCAGCTCCGGGCGATCCCTAAACTCATCCAGCGCCTCAGCGTTCGCCAGGGCCTCGGCGTTTTTGATGGCCCGGCCATGAACCACGTCGCGGACCGCGAGCTCGGTAATCTTACCCGACTTGGTGCGCGGAATGTCTGAGACCTGAACAACACGCGCCGGTACGTGGCGCGGCGTGCAGTTGTTCCGCACTTGCTTCTTGATCACAGCAATCAGATCGTCGTCCAGCGTGATACCGTCGCGAAGAACGACAAACAAGACGACGCGCACATCGTTGTCCCAATCCTGGCCGATGACGATGCTCTCGACCACGTCTTCCAGTTTTTCGACCTGACGGTAAATTTCCGCCGTGCCGATTCGCACACCGCCGGGATTCAGTGTCGCGTCGGAGCGGCCGTGAATGACGTAGCCACCATGCGCCGTGCGCTCGATGAAATCGCCGTGGGTCCAGATGTTCGGGAAGCGGGCGAAATAGGCGTCGTGCAGGCGGGCCCCATCCGTGTCGTTGAGGAATACCGGCACCGTCGAAAATGCCTTGGTGCAGACCAATTCACCCTTCTCACCGATCACCGGGTTGCCATCGTCGTCGAAGACGTCGGTTGCCATGCCCAGCGTCGGCGCCTGAATTTCGCCGCGCCAGACCGGCAAGGTCGGATCGGCGCCGCAAAAGCACCCGGCGATATCGGTGCCGCCTGACATGGAACCCAGGTGCAGGTCTTTTTTGATGTTGGCGTAGACATAGTCGAAACCTTCAGGCACCAACGTTGAGCCGGTGGAGCCGAGCGTGCGCAGCGCTGATAGATCGTGGGTGTCCTTAGGTTTCAGGCCACCTTTGTTACAGGCATCGATGAATTTTGCCGAAGTGCCGAGGAAGGTCAGTTTTTCCTTCTCAGCCAAATCAAAAGTGGCGTTGCCGTCGGGATAAAAGGGCGAGCCGTCGTAGAGCACGACCGTCGCACCCCAGGCGAGGTTCGAGACCAGCCAATTCCACATCATCCAGCCCAGCGTGGTGAACCAGAACACCCGGTCGCCGTCACCAATATTGAACTGGCAAATCTGTTCGACCACATGCTTCAGCAACACACCGCCGGCGCAGTGCACAATGCATTTCGGCTGCCCGGTGGTGCCTGATGAGTAGAGAATATACAGCGGATGATCGAAGGGCATCTGCGCGAAGCTGATGTCGCCGGGAGGATAGGCGCCGATAAAGTCGACCAGCACTTGGGCGTCACGGATCGCGGTGATATCCGGCGCCTCCGATGTGTAGGGAACAATCACGACGCGCTGCAGGCTGGCGACCTGATCGGCGAGCGCCGAGACCTTACCCAGAATATCGTGGGTCTTGCCGCCGTAGTAATAGCCATCACAGGCAAACAGAACTTTCGGCTGAATCTGGCCGAAGCGGTCGAACACGCCCTGCAGGCCGAAGTCCGGTGAACACGATGACCACGTGGCGCCGAGGCTGGTGGTCGCCAGCATGGCGATGATGGCTTCGGGCATATTGGGCAGATACCCCGCGACCCGATCACCGGGGCCGACGCCCAGGTTTGAGAGCGCCTGTTGGGTTGAGGACACGGCATCATATAGTTCATTGAAGGTCATCCGCCGGTTGACCTTGTCCTCCCCCTGGAAAATCAACGCGATGGCGTCATCGCGGCGCTGCAAAAGGTTCTCGGCGTAATTCAGCCGCGCGTCGGGAAACCATTTGGCACCGGGCATCTTGTCCGCATCGACAACGACCGTATTGCCCCAGGTCTCGGCCTTGAGGCCGGCGAACGCGATGGCCGCAGGCCAGAACTTTTCCGGCTCATGGATGGAGAATTCCCAAAGTGCTGTGGAATCGGCCAAGTCCGTGCCATGGCGTGTATTCACAGCTAGGCGAAGCTCGTTGATTTTCGCCGCCTCAATCTGTTCGGCGCTGGGTGTCCAAAGCGGTTCGGTCACGCGATTCTCCCTGATGCGGTCCGTGTTCGGTGGCGTTTTGCGCAGTATGAAACCGTGGTTCCGTCCCCGCAAGCCGCCCTTACAAATCTTCCAGGTAGGCGCGTGCATGTGCACGGTGGGCATCGGACACGTGCTTCAAAATCATCCGCCATGCTGCCCAGAAGACGGCGGCATCGTCGGTATAGCCCAGTAGCACAATGAAGTCCGGGATCATATCCAAGGGCATGATGAAATAGGCGAGCGCGCCCAGGATCGTCGCCTTGACGTGCGTCGGCGTGCCGGGGTCGCGGGCGCAAAAGTAGGCGGCGACGGCTTCGCGGGCGAACGGAATGCGGCCCAAGGTCCGTTTCATTTTCGGCGCAAAGCCTTCGTTCACGCGCCGTTCGTCGCGCGCCATCTTTCGGGCCTGCTTCGGGCTGTCCGTTTCGCTCTGTGAACTGCTGGCGGCCATCGGTCTTGCGCCTCCGATCACCCATGATAATACGCGTGTCTGAGGGGCTACTGTACACGGAATTGGGGCTCCAATAAGGCAAACAATCATTGAGAGGAGCAATTTCATGGACATCAACGGACAAGCGGCGATCGTCACGGGTGGCGCCTCGGGATTGGGCGAAGCGACGGCCCGTGCGTTGGCGGCAAACGGCGCGCGCGTCTGCGTGTTGGACATGAATGAGGATGGCGCCAAGGCCGTCGGCGCCGATATTGGTGGCGCGGGCTTTGCCTGTGATGTGTCGAACGCCGAAAGCGCGGTTGCGGCTATTGCCGCCGCCGAAGACGCCCATGGCGCGGCGCGGATCTGCGTCAATTGCGCGGGCATCGCGCCGGCCGGCCGCGTTGTCGGCAGAAACGGCCCCATGGATTTGGAAAAATTCGCGCAAGTCATCAACGTCAATTTGATCGGCAGCTTCAATATAACCCGGCTCGCCGCCGCCGCGATGACCGAGCTTGATGAATTGGATACGGGCGAGCGCGGCGTCATTATCAACACCGCGTCCGTGGCGGCTTTTGAGGCGCAGATCGGGCAGGCGGCCTATGGGGCTTCGAAGGGTGGCGTTCACGCCATGACCATTCCGATTGCGCGCGAACTGGCGCGCCATGCGATCCGCGTCATGGCCATCGCGCCGGGCATCATGGGCACGCCGATGCTGTTCGGTTTGCCGCAAGACGTCCAAGACAGCCTGGGCGCCACTGTGCCGTTCCCCGCCCGGCTTGGCGAGGCGTCGGAATACGCCAAGCTGGCGCTCCACATCGTTGAAAACGCCTATCTGAACGGCGAAACCATCCGTCTCGACGGGGCGATCAGGATGGCGCCGAGCTGAACATCCCGCACCTGGAGATACGGCCCGTGCATCCCGACCAATTTGAACGGGGCCGTTTAACCTGGCGACGAAATCGTGTTGGCATTTCCCGGGTGGAGACCGCCAGGCCACCCCTCGCCGTGCCATGAAGATGCGGGTGCCTGGCATGAGCGCTCGATGGGAATCATGATCCCCCGCATGCCGGTTGCTAAAAAACCGGGGTCGAAAACTTAAATATTTCAACGGTTTGATAAAAAAATGACGGAACAAGCCCAATTTAATCGAAGCCCTCTCCGGGTTTTCCCCGAGGCTGCACGCCACCGAGAGTTCCGCCCTGGCCGTTGACGGAAGATGAGCGCCACCAATCTTTAAGCTTCGCTGCGTTCTTGGCGGTTCTCCCGGATCACGCCGTTGCGCTGTTTGTTTCATTTTTATGCGGTTCTTTCATTAAACAGGCCTTTCAATAAATTCCTTATTATCGGATTTATATAAAATCTTCATGACCGCAAGGGAGAATTGAAAAATATTGCGGCTCATTGGGGCGGATGGAAGCCGGCGTCTGGCGGCAAATCTGAAGTTATCATCTGGATCGGCTGTTTTTTTATGCGGCCGTTGCGTGGCAATTCAATAATATACTGCCCACCCGTGACCCGCATCACTGCATACTTATGTATGTGATGCTATTTTCACGCTAGGCCGATTTTGCGCCCCGTGATGAGCCTCTTGATATGTCTCGTGGCGTATCCTTCGAAAGCCCCCGGCCGCCAACGCCAATGGAGTGACCTGGATGACCGGCTTCGGTGCCTTCGCCGTCCTGTTCGTGTTCGCCAGCGCGGTGCTCATGCTCGCGGTGATGGTGGCGTCCGATATGGTCAAAAAACTCCGTACCGACCTGGACCGCGAACTCGAAGAAATCCGTATCGCCAGCCGCTCGGCGGCGGATGTTTTGGACAAACGCCTCGACCGCCTGCGCGCCGATCTCGACACCCTGCAATGGGAAGCCATGGAACGCGACACGCGCGCTCGGGTCGATGTCGAACGATTGGAATCAGAAATCAAGGCGGTCGCCGTGGCGGTCCAGACTTTGGCCAAACCAAAACAGGCCAAGGGCAGAAAGCTTGCCCAGAGATGAACATCGTTTCGGGTTTGAGGCAGCCCAGCTGATCCGTCTATGATTGCGCATTGATCAATCACGGAGGCGGCGCCCATGACGGTCCTCAAACTCGAGGAATACGAGAACGATTTCTGGAAGGATGTCGATAACCGTAAAACCTGGGATCAGATTATTCCCGGTGAATTGCGCGACACCAAACCGGTGACCTTGACCGCCGAAGTGATTGCCCAGTTCGCCCGGCTGATCGGTGACGACAATCCGCTTTATCATGATGAGGCATTTGCCAGGACGACGCCTTACGGCGGCATCATCGCGCCGCCTTCCATTCATATCGTGCTGATGTTTGCGTGTACCGGCATCGAGGATTGGATGCGTTCGCCCGGCACCATCAATTGTGGCCAGAGCTGGTCCTACAATATCCCGGCCCGGCCTGGCGATACTCTGACGATGCGTGGCACGGCCTTGGATAAGTTCATCAAGAAAGACCGCCTGTTCGCCATTCATGAAAATGCCTTCACCAACCAGCTGGACCAGGTCATTTGCACCGGGCGCGGCTGGACCATCCGGCCGGTATAGGGAACGCGCCATGACGTATAATCCGAAAGCAGCATTCAACGCCATTGAGGCGGGCTTTGAAATTACCGGACGGGCCTTCACCGTGAGCCGCGAGACCATCGCTGATTTTGCGCTCGGCTCGCTGGATTTCAACCCCTTGCATTTCGATGACAACTACATGGACGGAGATTTTGGCAAGACCCAGTTTGACGGCGTCATCATGCACGGCATGCAAAACTTCGCGGTCATTACCCGCACCCTGACTGATTGGTTGCTTGAACGCGGCGGTTATCATCGCCGGCTGGAAACCCGATGGCTGACGCCGGTCTATTTGGGAGACACGATTACACCGAAAGCTACGGTGCAACGAAAATTGGAAACCGACGGAAGCCGCTGGGTGGTGTTCGATATCGAAGTGGTCAACCAGAAGGGCGTGATGGTGGCCCGTGGCGACGCCATGGCGGAATTCGCCGACGTGTTTCCGGGCGCCCCGGCCTAGGGGCCGTTGGCCATTGAACGCGCGTTAGGCTGCCGCTTGATCCATGAAGGCCGCGAGTTTGATGTCTTTTTCGGTGATCCCATCCGCGTCGTGGGTGGCCAGCGTGACGTCAACGCGGTTGTAGACGTTGAACCATTCCGGGTGGTGATCCATTTTTTCGGCCATCAAGGCACACCGACTCATAAATCCGAAGGCCGCGTTGAAATTTCTGAATTGAAACGTCTTCGAAATGGCATCGCGGCCATCGACCTCAGCCCAATCTTTGAGCCCGCCCAAGGCATCGATACGGGCCTGCCCGCCAAGTTTATCGACCATGTCTGATGCGTCTCCAATTGATTGCGCCTGCTTGTTAAGGTGGCGCGCTGGGCCGTGAAGTTCAAGTTTTGACCATGGAAGAGGCCGCGAATTGTCTGTAGGTTAAACCATGTCCTCGCACCCCGACACGCCACCCCCGTTGACTGATTTTGAGGATCTGGCGGCCGCTGCGTTGGCGATTATTCCCGATGAACTTCGGCGCCATTTGGAGGGTGTCGTCATTCGCGTCAGCGATTTCGCCGACGCGGAAATCCTTGCCGATATGGGGCTGGAAAGCCCGTTTGACTTGTTGGGCCTTTATCAAGGTGTGTCGCTTGATCGTAAAAGCGTTGCCGCCACGCCGACGGATGTGGACATGATATTTCTCTATCGCCGGCCCATCCTTGAGTATTGGTTTGAAACCGGCGAGACCTTGGCGGCTGTCGTGCGTCATGTGTTGATCCACGAAATCGGCCACCATTTCGGGTTTAGTGACGTCGATATGCATCGTATCGAAGCCGATACGGGTGTGTCGGCTGACGGAACCGACTGAGATTAATGGCGATTCTCTATTGATCTAAGCCAAACGGCGGGCGCCGTCGGTGAGCAGCATATTAATAGTCACCAGCAACTGCGCCTTTGAAAATGGTTTTAGCATGGCGTGGTTGGCACTGAGCTTCAGGCTATTGTTGAGATACAGCGGGTTTCCTGAAATCGCGAGGATCGGCAAATCGATGTGGGTGCGGCGGATGTTAATGATCGAACCGATGCCTTCCCCGTCATCCATGATGATATCGGTGATAATTAGGTCCGGCTGGTGTGTGGCAACAAAAGCCAGCCCCTCGATGCCATTACTGGCCATCGCCACATTAAAGCCGGCATCGTCAAGTGCTTCCGCGAGGTGCTCGCGCAACAAATTATCATCTTCCATCAATAAGATTGTCGCCATCGTTTCAACATACCCAAGGTGGCGCAGGCCGGTACGTCACGCTCGATCACAATTCTGAGACGATTAACGAAACTTGGTTGAATGGCGCCTTACTTCAGGCGTGCCGATACCGTGAAGCCCAGATGAAGATGTTCAGTCTCGGCGTCGTGAACCTGGAAGCTTTGTGCGAGGGCGCTCGGGAATATGAGCAATTCTCCAGTTTTCGGCCGGATAACATGGGCATCTTCGTTCAGCGGATTATCCTTTTTGACAGGCATGGAGAATCCCATTTCCTTGGCCGGATTGTATAGAAACAGCAACGCGCCATCCTTCGGCGCATTGAGGAAATAAAGGCCCGTGTACAATGAATTCGGATGCTTATGGAGGCCCATGGAGTGACCGCGCCCGAGCACGTTCAACCAACACCGCTCGACGACGATGTCTTGGCGCGCCAAATCAACGGCCTGATGGGCGGCCAGCTGCCGGGCCTCGGTTTGAAAGTGCGCGCTGACGCCGGCAAAGCCTTCCAGACGATGCAGTTGATCGGCACTGTGCAATGTCGAATAGACCGGGCACGCCTACGCTGGTAGGCATTGATCCAGCACATGTCCATAAGTACTCCACGGGTATCCATGGGGTGCTCCAGGGCTTGGCCATAGGTGACGGTGTTGTCCATGAACAATTTATTCAAGCGTTTGAACCCGGGACGTTGATGCAAAAGAAAATTATTGGAAATGGTGGTGTAGACATCGCACGACCATCATGCCGGTCGGCGTGGAGCCGCGGATATCCTCAATTTCCTTATTCAACGCCGCATTCAGCGCACCATGATCAACGATCATCGTCATTTGGATTGCGGTCGGAAACAGCAATTCAAATTGGCGTTCATTTTCCGTTATGTCAGGACGTGTCCGCTGATGAGCGGTGCGATCATGGGTGAGGTGATAAATCCAGCAACCGAATTGCCAATCAGACGCATTTTAAGCCGCCTTTGTCGGGCCAAAAACCAGAAAGATCAATCGTCTTCGCTGGCGTGGGGGGACACAAGATTAAGGGATACCGCCACTGCCAGGGCCTGTTCGCGGGTCGCCGAATTGAGTTTTTTTCGCGCGTTGGCGACATGAAAATTAACCGTCGGTACGGTAATATCCATTTTTTCAGCAATCCGGTCATTGCGATGGCCACGGGCCAGAAAGTACAGGCATTCGCGTTCACGTTCGGTCAGTTGCATGTCTTCGCCGACGTCATTGACGGCGTGGGCACTGGGCATATCGGCGGAAACCGGCTCGTAGCGTTGCAGGCGAGTGGCCTGGGCCAACATGGCGGCTTCCAAGGCCTGTTTGGCACTTTCAAGTTGATCGCGGTCCTTGCTGATCGTCAAATGGCAACGGACCCGGGCAACGACCTCGTCCAAATCAATTGGTTTGGTGACGTAATCAACACCGCCGGCGGCGAAGGCTTTAACTTTCTCAGTTGAATCTGTGAGCGATGTCACAAAGATCACCGGAATCTGTTGCAGCCGTTCATCAGCCTTGAGTGCCTGACAGACCTCGTAACCGTCCATACCCGGCATCATGATGTCGAGCAAAATGAGATCGGGTGGGGCATTCTTGGCTTCGTTGAGTGCAATGGGGCCGCTCGACGCGGCACGAACTTCAAACCCTTCGTCGTCAAGCGTTTCAAGCAATAATTCTACATTCTGCGGATTGTCATCGACGACCAGCACCGAGGCACCGTTGAATTTTGCGCTTTCGCTTATGTCTTCCCTCATGCCGTCGCGATCACTTAAAAAAACGAGTGATTTAAATCGGCAGCTGGCGCGATGGCCGCGCTTGGCCAAAGTTCCAGATAAGATCATAGCACTACATTTCGATACCGGAAATATATTGATTTATGTTGTTTGTCATAAATTGGCGCTATTCTAGAAGTTTTGCCGTGACTTTGATTTCAACCAGATCACCGGCGGCCAGGTCGGCGCCGACGCAGGCCCGGTTCGGCCATCCGTCGTCGGGAATCCAAGCACACCAGACTTCGTCCATTTCAGCTTTCCGGTCCATATCGCCCAAATAGACGACGGCCTCCAAAATATGATGCTTGTCGGAACCGGCCCCCAACAAATTCGCCTCCAGATTGGCAAGTGTGGTATGAGTTTGTTGGGCAACATTGTCGCCGGCGCCCTCTGAAGTGGCGACGCTCCAGACAAGGCCCGCACTGGTGACATAGCGGCATCTCCCCTTGGCCTGACCGGGCACCCGGGTAATCTTGCTCATTGTTTTGGTCTCCAAAATTTCAACCCCTATAAGCCTTTGATGAGACACGCGATTATAGCAGGGTGCAAGTCACCTGCTTGACCTGCTGATTGTCGACAAGCCGGGTTGGCTAATCGTTATTTCTCTTTATAAACTGTGCTCCTCGTTGCACCGTGCCCAGGGCTATGGGGGGCGCGATACGCATAAATACTGGAGAGAATTAATTCCATGACCGGAAAGACGGCATTGATCACCGGTGTGACAGGGCAGGACGGCTCGTACCTCGCCGAACTGCTGCTGGACAAAGGCTACGAAGTGCACGGCATCAAGCGCCGGTCTTCATCATTCAATACGCAGCGCATCGATCACATTTATCCTGAACCGCATGAACCCAGCATGTTTCATGCACACTTCGCCGATATGACCGATGCGACGAGCCTCATCCGGGTGATCCAAAAGACCGAGCCCGATGAAATTTATAACCTCGCCGCGCAATCTCACGTTCACGTCAGTTTCGACACACCTGAATATACAGCGGAAGCCGATGCTTTGGGCACCCTCAGGCTTTTGGAAGCCATCCGGATTCTTGGCTTGGTTGACAAAACTCGGTTCTATCAGGCATCGACCTCGGAGTTATACGGTGAACCCGAAGAAGCGCCGCAGACGGAAACCACACCGTTCCGGCCGCGAAGTCCCTACGCGGCTGCAAAACTTTATGCCTACTGGCTGTGCGTTAATTACCGCGAGGCCTATGACATACATGCGTCGAACGGCATTTTGTTTAATCACGAAAGCCCGGTGCGCGGCGAAACATTCGTGACCCGCAAAATCACCCGCGCCGTTGCCGCCATCGAATTGGGCCAAAGTCCGTGCATGTATCTAGGCAATTTGTCGGCGAAACGCGACTGGGGTCACGCGCGTGATTTTGTCGAAGGCATCTGGATGATCCAGCAACAACCGGAACCCGACGATTATGTCCTGGCCACCGGCGAGACCCGAAGTGTGCGCGAATTTGTCGAGCGGGCTTTTAAGGTCGTTGGGAAGAGCATTGAGTGGCGCGGTGATGGCATTGACGAAGAAGGTATCGACAAGGCTACGGGTGATGTCGTGGTTCGGGTTGATTCAAGATTTTTCCGGCCCACTGAGATCAATGAACTGCATGGCGATTATTCAAAGGCCAAGAACGCCTTCGGCTGGGCGCCGAAAATCAGCTTCGACCAATTGGTCAGTGAGATGGTTGAGGCGGATATTGAGACGCTTCGGCATGTTCAGCCGAGACGATAAGCGGGAAGCAATTATTTCATAACGACAGCTGTTGCGGACCGCTAGCGAACCTCCAAAATAACAACGTCACTTGGCGGATGCTGTTTGGTTTTCAGTGCCGTTCCATATTCATGGATGGCTGGCGGGAAGTTTTGTTTGCGGCCCAATACAATGATCCGCTCTCCTGAGGCACGGGCAGGTAATCCACATGCCTCCCATGATTTGCAGGCTTTGTCGGCCACGCGAATATGGGCGTTTTTATCGTCACCGTATCGGCGGGGTAGTGGCTTATTTTTCTTATTTCCGTCATGGAACGGACGGTAATAGTCGTATACTCGATCGACTTCACATTGGCCCGCCATGCCGGCATTGATACAGAGAACACGGGAGTGAGGATTTATTTGCCTATAGGCTGAGATTTCCGAGTTCAAGAATGCGGAAACCAACCTTTCACTTTTGGTGACCGGTGCAAAAATTCGATGCTGATCCAGGATCGATAATCCCGTGATGATTAGTGCGCCCGTCGCTGCGCACGATCCAAAAAACCGCGCCCGCTGCCAAGACCACATCAGTACGATTGGCAGTCCAATGGTGATGCTGGCCAACACGCGTGCCTCGATGTATCCGCCCATTGATTGCGGATCGGCACCAATCAGCGGAAGAACGAACAAATTTATGGTAATTACGGCGAACACGAAAACACCCTGAAATTCCACCGATTGCGCGTTATCGTCATGACGTGACAACATTTTAAAAACCATCGCCAGGCTGCCCAACCACATGATGGGTAGAATCCATAGCCAGGGACGGGTCGCAAATATAAACTCCAGAATGCCGCCAATCCCGATTAAGCCAACGGTACCAGTTTGACCACTGAACAGAAGACCACTATGCCACGAAGCCAGAGCCAACAGATTGGCTCCAAGGGCCCATCCGATGACGCCACGTCCTACCGTCGCCAGATAAACATTGAACCAAGGAGACGCGTTAAATTTTCGCGTCACGAGGTAAATCGTCACAATTCCGCTCAGTGCCAATACACCCAGTGTTACGAGAAATTCTAGCTTCGAAAATGTGCCGTCTCGAAGATAGTCGGCGAGCTTTGCCGGTAGTCTGAAGCCGACGTTTGCGAAACCGAAAACAAATATGCCGGTTAGCGAGACCACGGCGGTCATGTACAATCCGGAAAATCGCTCCCGTGAAACGGCTTGGAATATGTCGCCGTAATTCGAATATCGGAGGCCGCTGAATGCCGCAATCGCTAAAGCCACGATTGGGATGGCTGCTAAATAGGTGATCGACGTTGCATATCCAAGCACTGCAAACACGGCCATGATTATAAATCGGTTCTCATCACGAACCTTGTGTAGTGATGTGATTGCCAATCCACACGGGATCAGTAACGGAATGTAATACTGGTACGCGATCCAAGTCAGCGCGATTGCCGGCTGTACGGCGGCAACGGACGACGCCGCGAACAAGACGACAGGCGGCACATTCACGGTTTTTGCGATTTGCGCACCCCAAGCTGAGGAAAGCACAACAACCATGACGATCAGGCCGACACCCAGAACTGCATAGTCGTCAAGATGCGATACCGGCAATCCAAACAACCAGCCATAAACAGCTGCGATCTGAATTTGCGGAATTGCCGGATGGTGGTCCCGAAAACCATCATCTGCATTATACAGAAGAAATGACCAGTCGCTGAGTTCCCATCCTAACGACATGGCAACCCAATGCTGCAGCGAGATGTCCGACGTTGTGTCCCAATAGGCTTTGCCGGTAATCGCGAACAAGTATATGAGTACTAGAAAGAACGGTGATGAAATGGTGAAAAAATAGAGCCACCAGTGACGACTTGCTCTCATCGAATGATGGCCGCGATCGAGGGAATACCCGTCGCCTCATTCTGGAGATTGGCGAGCACCGAATTTGTTGCCATGAACTCGTTATAGGCGACTGGAAAATTATTCATCTATGATACATTCCATCAAACGGATTTTGGCATAGTGCCGCCATTGGGAAATCCTTCAAGTATTAAATTTAACTAACAACTGATTCATATGTTATTCAAATTTCCTCGCTAACACTCATTTTTTATTTGTATTGTCATGGTGTTATTGCATATTCAAATATAAAGATAATAAAGAAATATTTTATACAAATAAGTTTATAATAACGTTTATTGTATGTTGGATAGCTGCGATGCTATTCGAATACCTATATCTCGGGCCTTTATCGTTTGTCTATTTGGATGATGAAGCAGAATTGACCTTATCCTACCTAGTCTTTGGAAATAGGCCCGATACGGGAACTCAATTCACTCACCAATTGGCAAGCGGTGTTGATAAAAACGCCTCATTCGTTGTGGGCGGTGAAATTTTATCTCTCAATCGACTCTTCGTTGAGATATTTCCTTTGTGGATTGGAATTCTCGTTCACAAACTGATCGTGTATGGAGTGGGGCTTGGCGGCACCTATTTACTCTGCCGTCGAGGGTTGAACTGCGATAGATTCGTATCTATTTCACTCGCGGCGCTATTTACCATCAGCCATTTCCGTCTCCTGCAGGTCACGTTCGACAACGGCATGAGTTGGGCGCTTTTGCCGTTGGCGGCGTACATTGTCGTTCTGGGCACCGAGCGGTGAGATTATTTTCTTCGAGTGGTGTTGTTTGCTGCATATGCGGCGGTATTTTCCGTGCCGTATCAAGGAATATTCCCTCTATTTGCAACGCTCGTTGGCGCCGCGATCATCTGCCGCGTATGTAATATGAGATTAGTTTTTGGCTTTACTATTGGGCACCTCGAATAATGCCTTATTTCGACGATGGTAGAGTGAGCCGGGCTCGATGCATGCAATTTCTGCCAAAAACCATTG
>JABJBP010000046.1 GCA_018665815.1 Rhodospirillaceae bacterium | reverse complement strand
TTCGAGGACTATTTGGAAGAGGTCAAACAGGGTCACGGCGAAAGCCTTTATGACCCCCGCCTTAAGATAACGTCGGGGCCAGGCTTCAAGAAAATCGCAGCGCCCGTCAACTAAGGCAGCGCGGCTCTCGGGAACAGGATTTGAGTATGAACAAACCTTTTCTAATCGTCGGTGGTGGACCGGCGGGACTGGCGGCGGCGAAGGCGCTGGCCAATGTCGGCCAGGACGTCACGCTTGTCGAAAAAGAAGAAAGTCTGGGCGGCGCGCCGATCCTATCGGGCTACGCCAAGCTGGTGCCCACCGGTGAATGGGCCAGCGACGCCATCGGCGGGATGGCCGACGCGGTCACGGAAGATGCACGGATCAACGTGCTGACCGGCCGCACTGTGACAGAATTCGACGGCACACCCGGCGCTTTCAGTGCCAAGCTTTCCGATGGCGCGACCCTGGATGCGACGGCGGCAATCTTGTGCACGGGGTTCACGCATTTTGATTCGGTCAATAAGCCCGAATGGGGCTTCGGCACCTACGAAGACGTGGTCACGACGACTCAGGTCGAGCAGATGATTTCCTCGGGTCAAGGCGTGAAATGCCCTTCTGATGGGCGCCAACCGAAACGCGTCGCGATCTTGCTCTGTGTCGGATCACGCGACCGCCAGATCGGCCGCGAGTGGTGTTCAAAAATTTGCTGCACCGTATCATCGAACATCGCCATGGAAATCCGCGAGGAATTGCCCGATTGCCATGTCTATATCTACTACATGGATATCCGCACCTACGGCCTCAATGAGGATCTCTATTATTGGAAATCCCAAGAGGAATATAAGGTCAAGTACATCAAGGCGCGGATCGCCGAGGTTACGTCGGATGGTGAAAAACTCATCGTCAAAGGCGAAGACACCTTGGTGAAGCGTCCAATCACCATCCCCTTTGATATGGTCGTCCACGCC
Source organism: Rhodospirillaceae bacterium (assembly GCA_018665815.1). Classification (GTDB taxonomy): domain Bacteria; phylum Pseudomonadota; class Alphaproteobacteria; order Rhodospirillales; family Casp-alpha2; genus UBA3470. Next base: position 3,540 of record JABJBP010000046.1, on the reverse strand, counting down.
ATCGGCATGGACCCCAACGTCGACAATATGATGATTGCATCGACCTTCGGCGTACAATTGCAAAAGCACGGCCATATCGACAAGCAGGATTCTTACGGCGGTATCGGCCGCACCTCGCGGGCCGGCGTGTTCGTCGCCGGCGCGGCGATGGGTCCGGAAACGATTGATGATTCCATCGCCCAGGGCCAGGGCGCCGCGATCTCTGCGCTTTCGGTCCTGCAAGGCGTCGAGGCAGCAGAGTAAACGTCATGCCGGCGCTCAACATTTTTAACCGCGGTGAGACAGAGGGCGAGGTTTCGGCGCGGCCCGTCCTTGAGCTTAGCGGCCCGCGGTTGCGCCAAAGTTTCGAGCGGTTGCTCAATAACGCCGAAGAGCACGGCGGCGTCGAAGCCTATATCCAAGGGATTGGGTTCAAGGCGTCGGTATTCCAAGAAGCGTTGAGCGAGAAAAATTTGCCTGATCTGGATGAGAAAACCTTCATCGGACTTTGCGCCTTTATCGCGCCAGTGCGCCGCCGGATCGGCAAATGGATGAAGGGCAGCGACATCACCGCCGTCCGCAATCGCATTCAGGCGTTGCTTGGCGATGCGACTGACGGTGCCGATACCGATGCACGCATCCAGGCGTTTTGCGCGACGTTCCCTGATGGCGGCAAATACCGCTGGGTCCGCGATCTAGCGGCGGAACTGCTGCATTGGACCAACCCGGAACAATACCCGTTGATGACCCGTTGGGTTTGGGATTTGAAAGCCAATACTGGTGTGATCCGTGAAATCTGGCACGCGCCGGACATTGACCATATGTCGCTGGATGTGCCGGACACTTACGAAACATTCTTGGTGCTGCGCGAGGAATTGAGCCAGTTCTTGGCCGACAACGGCGTCTTCCGCGACATGCTGTTTTATGTCGATCTGCTGACCGCGCAGATCTACGCCGACTACATTTGCGAACAAGGCGGCACCTACCTGAAGACCGATTTCTCATCGGAAATCGATCCCATGGAATACACGCGCCGCATGCTGGGGCTCGACGGCGTCGATGTAGAGAGCGGGCGGACGCGGATGAAACTTCCCGATGGTGGCCGCTACACCATGCCCGAACTGGTCGATTGCTAAGGAGCGCCGATGCCGATCCATGAGAAACAGCTGATCCGGCCCGAAAACCTCGTCACTCACGACGAGTTGGTGATCGACGGCGTTGATGTATCGGGCCATTGGAGCACGTTTATCGAATCGCGGGTCGTCACCGATTACAACGAAGACATGGAAACCGAAATTGCCGCGCTGCCGGGCGGTGAGCACATTCACCGATGCTGGCAGTGCGGGTCGTGCACCAATGCATGCACGGTCAACGCGCTGAATGAGCGTTTCAACCCACGCTTTTGGATCTATCTGATCCGCACCGGCATGGAAGAAGAGCTGCTGCGCGACAAGGACATCATCTGGCAATGCGTGAGCTGCAACAAATGCACTTATGCGTGCCCGCGTGACGTCAACCCGGAAGGCGTTATGAAGGCAACATCGCATTGGCTGGAATTAAAAGGCCATACGGAAAAATCGCCCTCCATGCATTTCGATGAAGAGTTTGCAGCTCAAGTCTTCAAGACCGGCAAGATCGAGGAAGGCCGGATCATTCGAGGATTTTTCAAACGTACCAACCAAGCTCTGATGCAGGACTGGCTGGTGGAAATGGTTAAACGCTTGGTCCGCCATCTGCCGGTCAAACTGCTGTTCATGATGGGCATGGCGAATTTGGCACGACCGAAGACGCGCGGCTGGGGCGGCGCCGAAGCCGCCGTCAACGAATACGTCGCGGAACGCGAAGCTTCGAACCGCAAGGCGCTGGGATTGGATAAGGAACCGACGACATGAATGAGATCAAACAGCAAAGCGTCGCTTATTATCCAGGCTGCGCGCTGGAGGGTTCGGGCCATGCCTATGACCGCTCGACCCGCGCCGTCGCCGAAGCGCTGGGGCTTGGTCTGGTCGAGGTCGAAAATTGGAACTGCTGTGGCGCCATGGAGGTCAAAAATATCGACCCCAAACTGCAGACCTATTTGTCGTCTCGGGTCATGTCCATCGCCAAGGAAGAAATGGGTTTCGATCAGGTCATGGCGCCGTGTAACGGTTGCTATCATAATCTAAAAAAGGCCGAGTATGATCTGGCCAATGACGAAGAGTCCGTCGAAGTGACCGAACGGTTATCCGAAAAAGCCGGCCACGCAACGTACAAAGCCGGCGGCATCGAGACCATCCACGCCCTCGATTGGATCAAAAACACCATCGGCGAAGACGGCTTGAGCAAACGGATTAAGAAATCCCTGAAAGACGTGAAGATCGCCAACTATTACGGCTGCATGTACACACGGCCACGCCATATCTTCCCCGAAAAAGATCAGGGGCCCGGCAGCGAGTCGACGTCACAGCCGCACTTCATGGATGATCTGCTGGCCGCTGCCGGCGCGGACATCGTCGACTATCCTTTAAAAACAGCGTGCTGTGGTGGTGCGCACACCTTGTCCGACTCCGACACCTCGACAAAGCTGGTGGTCAATCTGCTGCGCGCCGCCGAAGCCGTGGGTGCCGACGTGATCGCCACGGAATGTCCAACCTGTCATTCCGGCCTGGAAATGCATCAGGTGCGCGCTGAAAAGGTTCACGACATCAAGACCGACGTGAAGATCGTCTACTTCACGCAGCTCTTAGGATTAGCGCTGGGATTAAGCCCGCGGAAAGTTGGCCTGCACGAAAACATTTCTGACTCGCTCGGGTTCTTTAAACAAAAGGGCCTGGCATGACACCGCTGGATATCATCGAGTCGCGCATTGCCGAACTGGCGGAATGCCCAGATGCCTCTCTGGCTGCCGGTTCCCTGTTGAAGCTCGGTGAAGAAACTTTGGAGCATTGGGTCAGTGCGCGCGGCTATGTGCCAACCGTGGCCGAGAAAGAAGGTTTTCGCCTGCTTGCCCTGCACCGCCAGGGCGCCAAGGATATTCCCAGCTTCAACGCATGCCGCGAGACATGCCGGGAACTCGCTTACCATTACAATCTGATCACCATGGCGTCCGATCATCCGGATACGAAACAACGCTTAAGACTAGCCAGTCTGGTTGCCAATCATTTATATCTATTCGTGCGCGGCAAAATGGAAGAAAGCGAATTGGGCGATTTTTGTTGTTCGTCTAAACCCATTCACGGCGAACCAGGACAAGAAACCGGAAACGAACAAAGGGGAATTTGAGCCATGCCTGACGTCAGGGGATGCCACCTTCCAGACGATTTACTTTACGATGTGGACAATAACATTTGGTACCGCGAGGCGGGTGACGGCAACATCCAGGTCGGCATGACCGCTGTCGCCGTCGCCATGGCCGGACAATTGGTGGCCTATACGCCGAAACGCGTCGGACGCACTGTGAAGCCCGGAAAATCCTGCGCGACAATTGAATCGGGAAAATGGGTGGGCCCGGCGAAACTTCTCATGGGCGGTGAAGTTGTTGCCGTCAACGAGACCATGCAGGGCAAGCCCGACCTGGCCAAT
>JABJBP010000045.1 GCA_018665815.1 Rhodospirillaceae bacterium | reverse complement strand
CCTTCGCCGATTCCACGGGAACCTATGGCCGCGGCGATCTGCAGGAAGTCGACGAGACGCTTCAGCATCAGCCCCACGCAACGCCCGAAGAGGACTGTATATGTCTCGCCGTAACTGACGCGCCAATTCGCTTCAAAAGCCTGCCGGCCCGTTTGATGCAACCGTTCCTCGGCATTTAGCGCGAAACTTATTGCCAAACACTTCGCGCAACTTGTGGCGCGTGACGGCAAATTAAATTTGACGGCTCTGTCGACCGGCATCGCCAGCATACAGGACCCTCGCGCCAGAGGGTGGCACGCCTATTAAGCGTCGACGGCTGGATTGAATATGCTCATCAAGACTTTGGCTATTGAGTTACAGGGTCGAAATCCGGAATCTATATGTGTGGCATTGCATGCCGGTAGCGTCGACGCACATCTTCTCTGCCTCTTTTCAAAAGAACGTTCCCGCGGAACAGTTGTTTACGCCCGATCGGTCTGCCGCGTATTTGCTGGACGTTCTTGCCTTTCTGACACCCGGTCAATCGGGAGGGGTGTTCGCTTGGGACGGACGGGAAATTGCGCCTTGATCACCATCGCAGGAACTGCATCGTTGCAGCATGATTGAGTAAACGCTCAAAGCGGGTATGGCTCCGTGTCGCAGCATTTCCCAACGGCGATTTCCTGCCATTCCGCATAGAAACTCGTAAATTTTGAATAAAGCGGCATGAAGCCGCGCAGATGGCGATGTAGGCGCCTAGGTATGCGGAGAATTCTTATCCAAGGGTTGGTGATCGATGAACGCCCTTATCACCTCCATACTGTCGTCCATGTTTTCCGCCAAGGAGAACAGCGTCAACTTGTCCAAGTCCCATTTCCATTGGAGAGGCAGCAAGTCACCCTCACCGGCGAACCCCATCTCCCAGTTCGGAAAGATCCGATCGTCCGTTTCTCCCTGACTAATCGTCTTAATCAACTCGTGTCGAGTATCGTTCTTGATCTTTTCGTAAAGGGCCGTAACCGATTCTTCCGGTCCTTCAAGGAACTGAAAGAACTCCGGCTTTTTGTAAACAAGGATACCTGTAACTCCATTGGCCGAGTTGTTCTTTCGGGACGTGCGCAGAATGTCTGCGATTTCGACATCCGAACATTGTTCCGACGCTTTGCTAACATAAAGAATGAAAAACATTATCTGTCCTTTTTCGAATCAAGTTGCATTTTTTAGAAGGTTATTGGTTTCGAGGTAATGATGATCCAACGACTCCGGTGATACGCTTCGACATCGGGGCCGTTGCTGTTGAAAACCAATCGACCAACTGGCCGTCTGGCGCAATCAAGTATTTGTGGAAGTTCCAACGAGGCTTGGCCATTACGTCAAGCTGTTCTCCCGCCCATCGGTAAAAGGGATGCGCGTTGGCGCCCTTGACGTGGACCTTTTCCGTCAAGGGAAAGTCGATGTCGAAATTGATTTCGCAAAAAGTTTTGATTTCAACTTCTGTCCCAGGCTCCTGACCGCCGAAGTCATTTGACGGCACGCCGAGCAGGACGAAACCTTCCCCCCGATAGCGTTCCCAAAGCTTTTGCAGACCAGCATACTGGCTGGTGAAACCGCAAAAAGACGCAGTATTCACAATCAGCACCGACTTTCCGGCATACTTCGATAGAGGCAAAGGTTCCCCTTCAATCGAAATGAAGGAAAAAGTGTGAGCTGTCACGGAACGCTCTGATGAGGCAAAAAGCGTTTCTGGCACGAGAAATATCGACACCATGAAAGCAACGCGGATGGTATTCCAACAAATGTCCATTTTGGGGCGACTACTTCCATTCTCATTGCGTCGACTTGAGGCAAGGGAAGCCGGAAAAGCGCTGTTGTAGTTTCGGGCGCACATTGAGAAATACGGTATACCCCAACTCTAGTCCCCAAACGAGAGGAGGGCGACGTAGAGTTAACCCTAGCAGCCTCAACCTCGGGATCGCCGTCCACAACTCGGTGAATGCTCGTGCACCGTCAACGACCCGCCCCTCCGCCAACTCGACATGAAATCGCGCCAAAGCCGCTTCCCGCGTCAAGCCGCCTGGTAGCACACTCTCCGTGCAAGAGGAGACATCGACCCACTGGATCTGTTCGGATGGCGCGATCTTTTGATAGTAGCCCATTTCTCGGGCACAAATGGGGCACGAACCGTCGTAGAAAACCTTGAGGTTTGCGATGTCTCGATCACGATGATCGAGCGCTGGTTTTATGTTTGCCATAGATTTCATCATGCGAAGTTGTACCGATAATCTATACGGTTCAAAAACGTGGCTGGATCACGCCATGGAAAACAAAAGTTCTCCCGACTTTGGGCTGACGGATGATCCAATTGTTGTGACAGCGCGTAATAGAGGTAGGTGAAATCTAAATATTGGAATGTAACATGATTAAGCAAATGTACGGCGTCGTGATGAGCGAGAACCTTAACTCCCTGAGACGGCTGCCCAAAATTGTCCGCTTTCAGTTAATGACAGTGCTCGCCCTTATGTGGTCTGTCGTGTTTTGTGTTTGGATGGGCGCTTTATCGATGGTCGGCCCCTCGATGGCGGCACATGCCATACTTCTCGTTGGAATATTCTTTACCGCCGACATTTTTCGACGATCCCAAATTCGGAGTCCGCTAGATCATAGAAGCAAATTCAAGGACCCAAGTGATGGGTGTGTGCGTTACGACGATTTATGGGGCGGTTGACGTTCAAATTCGCGACTATCGCTAGAACCACATCGATGAGAGATGGTTAGCCGATGGTGGTGTTCTCATTGGCAATGACGATAGTGTTGTCAGTTGATGTTTCGATCCTATATGGACCCATAGACGCTCTCTTTTAGTAGAAATTTTACGCGCCATGAATGTTTTTGGATCAAGCCTTAAGTGTATTCGGTCGTTCGCAATTGGCCTTATCAGTCTCTTTTGCTCCGTCCAAGTAGGTGCATTAGCGGCAGGGGACATGCAGCGGGTCGTGGGCTTTGAAATCGATAGAACCGAGGTTTCTGTCGGATATTATCGGGGGTTTGTTGAGGCGACTGGCTATACCACTGCAGCAGAACGCGCCGGCGGTGGGTTGGTTTACGAGGCAGGTTGGCAAAAGAAACTAGGTTGGACTTGGAAAGCACCATTCGGGACACCGGCCCAAGACAATGAGCCTGCCGTTCACGTGACATTTGATGATGCCTCCGCTTACTGCGAGTGGGCAGACAAACGTCTCCCAACTGACGAAGAATGGTCGCAAGCCGCGTATACGGAATACCGTGTTTCTCCTCCGGCGCCGTTTCAAGCGGACACGACCTACCCTTATCCTACCGGGAGCGAACCGACAGGTGCAAATTGTCTAAGAGATTGCGGTGACAATCCGTCGATTGACTATAGCGATCGATTGAACCGGGGAATCGGACATGCTCCCGTCGGTGTAACGTCTGCTGGCGTCAATGGGCTGTACGATATGGGAGCTAATGTTTGGGAATGGACTGAGAACGGATCAAAGACCGATAAAGGCACCCGCGGCGGTTCATGGTGGTATGGAGCTTACCGCATGCGATCCGATGATTACGCCACGAAACCTCGCGATATGGCGGTCGTCTATATCGGCTTTCGATGCGTTCGCGACGTTGGGGTGAAACAATGAACCCACTCGAATTACGGCCCGATTGGGAGTTCGTTGCAGACACAGTAATGGGGGGTGTCTCAGTCGGGCAGGTTACCTCTGGAATCATCTATAAACGTCACGCTGCTCGACTTACAGGCAAAGTCTCATTGGATAACAATGGCGGTTTCGTTCAGATGGCTTTTGACATCAATGATGATGGCACAGATTTTGATGCGTCCGCATACGTAGGCATCGAGATTGATGTCTATGGGAACGATGAGGTTTATGACGTTCGGCTACGGACGTCGGTTCTAGCTAGGCCATGGCAATCATACCGCGCTTCATTCACAGCGAAACCGAAGTGGTCCACCATCCAGCTTACGCTTGAGCAGTTCGTTCCTCACAAGACTGAAACGCCATTTGATGCGCGATGTCTTCGACGGATTGGCATATTGGGAATTGGCCGTCAGTTCGACGCAGATATTGCGGTGTCGGGCATCAGGCTTTTAAACGTTTAGGGCCGATTAATATGTCAGATCAGGTAGACATGAAGAACACAGTCAGCCTACTAATTTTCCTAGCAGTCTGTCTTGGAGTATCTGCAATTGGTGGCGCGGTCACACAATCTTCAGTCAATGATTGGTACCAAACACTAACCAAACCAGCGTTCACGCCGCCAGATTGGCTGTTCGCGCCAACTTGGCTCACTTTGTATGTGATGATGGCGCTTGCCGCTTGGCGAGTATGGACACGATCCTCGAACTATGCACGTCGTGCTCCATTGGCAATATTCGCCGCTCAATTAATTCTAAATCTGATTTGGTCATTTATTTTTTTTGGTGCCACATCACCCGGGTTGGCGGCTGTCGAGATTGTTGTGTTGTGGATAGCCATACTTGCGGCCCTGATCCTTTTTTGGCGTATCGATCACTTTGCTGGGTGGCTACTGTGCCCCTATCTTCTATGGGTCACATTCGCGGGTTATCTAAATATTTGGATCTTCCTACTGAACTGATAATTCGTCAGCAAATGGCGGTGACCTCAACTGATCGACGCAACACTTTACTCTCTGATGAAAGGATGGAGTGTTATTATGAGGGCATGGGTTAGCAGCCATTAAAAAGACGGTCGATAAAACGTCGCCGTATCAAATTTGTTTCGGGTTCTCGCACAACAAGATCAAACAGTTATACATCACCTGCGCCGCCAATTGCGCGGTGATGCCTTGGACGTCGTGAGGCGGGCTGACAGTATTCACATCAAACGCAACGAAATTGAGCCCCGATAGGCCGCGCAACAGCCGCAGGCCTTCCTCGGCGCTGGGTCCGCCGGGGATGGGTGCGCACACACCCGGCGCGCAGGACGGATCGAAAAAATCCATATCCCAGCAAAGATATACCGGCCGGCCGGCCAATCTTTGCTTCAGGTCCGACGTGATTTCATCAACCCCGCGCGTGCGTATTTCCTCGTACGTCATCAAACCATAACCCAGGTCCCGCGCCTTCTCGAAAATACCGGGATTATAAAACGTGCCGCGCATGCCGACGTGGATGGAGACATCGGTATCGACCAAGCCTTCCTCGGCGGCCCGCACGAACGTGTTGCCGGTGGCTTTCGGACGATCATCGCCAGGATTGGCATCGGTGTGCGAGTCCACATGCAAGACGACGAGATCAGGATGATGGCCCGCCATGGCACGCAACTGGCCAATCGTGACACTGCCGTCACCCCCCATGGTCAACGGCACCGCCCCCGCCCCGGCGATTAGATTAACGGCTTCTTGGATGGAAGCCTCGGCGTCGGCCAACATACTGGGGACGACTTTGACGTCACCACAATCAATGACGCCGAGACGTTCCAGCGGATCGAAATCGGCATCAGGAGGGCGAAACCGGCGGATCAGGCGCGACGCTTCCCTGATCGCGCGTGGCCCGTCGCGGGCACCGACCCGGTGCCCATGAGTGCCATTGTCATAGGGCACACCCAGTACCGCCGCCTTGCGACCGTTCAGGTCATGACCGTAATCAAGGCCCATGAAGGTGCCGGGCGGTTTGAAAAGCCTGTCATCGAAAATGTTGCTCATGGCGTGACTTTAGCGGGCAATCCTCGCGCGATCACTAAAATTAGCTGCGGCGGGCCGCATCCATGCCTGTGCGGGTGCGCGCCATGTCGGCTTGATCGCCCAGGGCATAACCGAACGCGATGACGGCTTGCTCCAGGTTCATGCCGGCGCCGTTGATCGTCGCGATACCTAGTTCCTCAGCGTGCTGGAGAAGAATTGTCCGGTCTGGATCATAAATGATATCGAAAACCAGACCGTCCGGGTTCATGCGGCCGAGCATTGTCTTTGCTCGTTCCTGCCCCGCCGCATCCAAATCCGCCAGGGGTGAGCAGACGGATAAATCCAACGACTTTCCGTCATTGTCCTGAATCATCCGGGCACCGATAGAGGTACAATTCACGACCGCATCGACACCATCCAACACCATTCCATCCGGCGGCCATTGGGTAAGTGCCACGCCCAGCCGAGACCCGGCTTGCCTGGCGCCGCCCAGATCACGGACGGCAACGGACAGCTGACTGGGGTCGTTCAATACGCCGGCCAGATAGGCCGCAACAGCCTTGCCGGCACCGCCGAAACCAATCTGTAGAATTTTGCTGGCTGCCAATTCAGGGCGCCGGGCGCGCAAACTCAGCAGGGCGCCCTCACCGTCGGTATTTGTCCCGGCGAGTCGCCCGGCGGCATTTCGATAGAGGCTGTTGACCGCGCCGATTTTCAACGCTTCATCGCTGATGTCCATATCCGCCGTATCCGACAACCATGCCGCAACGGCTTCTTTGTGCGGCACCGCAATGGCGCCGCCGATAAACCGCCCGTCCACATCAAGCGCTGCGAGAAGTCCCGGAAGGCTGGCCGCCGTAACATCCATGGGTACCATTCGCCAATCCAGTCCATGCGCATCGAACGCCGCATTCCAGAGCAACGGAGACCGCGCACCTTCGGATGGATTGGCGCCGAGTATCGCCGCGAACGGCTGATCGCCATTCAGGCTCAAGTCATTCGAAATAAAATCAGATATCGTCACGCCGGGGCTTTGACATGGCGGTCAACCGCATGGGCGACTCGCTCCATTTTTCCCATTAACTCATCGAATTCAGCGAAATCCACGGGCTGCAACGGGTCGACCTTGGCATTGTCAGGGTCCGGGTGAACCTCGATCATGATGCCGTCCGCGCCGCCGGCGATGGAGGCCAAGGCCATGGGCTCAACCCAAGGCCGCCAGAAGGTGGCGTGGGACGGATCAACAACGACCGGCAAATGGGTCACCTCCTGGGCCGCCGGGACGACCTGCAAATCAATCAAAAAACGCGACGAGCCCCGGTGGGTATGCGGCGCGGTCACACCGCGTTCGCACAAGATCACCTTCTCATTGCCTTCCACCAAAATGTATTCCGCCGAACCCAGCCAATCGCGGAGCGAACAGCCGAAATGGCGTTTCAACATGATCGGTTTACCGGTTTTTGCGCAGGCCGTCAGGAACGGAAAGTTCTGCATGTTGCGGGTACCGATCTGGAGGATGTCGGCATGTTCGGCAACCAGGGGAATGTATTTTTCCTCCATCACTTCGGTGATCATAGGAATGCCGTGCGCCTGGGCGGCTTCGGCCATCCAGGCCAAACCTTCCTCGCGGGTTTCCGTATAGGCGTCGCTTCGGTACGGGAACGTCAGCGGCTTGAAGGCGCCACCGCGCATGAAGTGCGCGCCACTGGCTTTGACGTTTTTGGCGACATCGGCAATCAGTTCTTTGCTCTCGACCATATTGGGTCCGGCAAACACCGGGATCAGATCACCGCCAAACTCAACGCCGGCCACGGAAAACCAGCTTTTGTGATTGGGATCTTTCTTCGCTGCCAATGGGAACTTGGTTTCTAAATCTTCCTGGGTGACGTCTTTACCTGGAAATTTGTTTGATACGGCCATGATGATGCCCCGCTAAATTAGAGTCCTAGTCGGTTTGATAATGGCGCGTCGGATAACTTCACCCAAGTGCCTTGTTCGATACTGGCATAAAGCGCCTGGACCAGATTGACCGCCGCCAGTGAATCCGTTGCCGAGATCGGTGGATCCGTCCGCCCAGCCTGCAGTGTATCGACAACGTCTTGAAGGAATGGACCGTGGCTCAAACCATATCCCGTCGGCACGTCCTGGGAATGCGCGGCCTTTAATGCGTCCGCGTCCGTATCGTCATCAATGAAATTCCAGACCTGTACCTCATTCAGCGCGATCCCGCCGATCTGGGCCATGCCCAGTTCGCCAACAATTGACAATGAGGCCTCAAAATCTTCTGGGCGTGCCGCCGTCGTCGCCTCGATGGTGCCCAAGCTGCCGTCCTCGAATGTCACCGCCGCGACCATCGTGTCTTCCGCTTCCAGCGTGTTCATCCGGTTGGCAGCCGCCGCACAAACGGAATCAATCGGTCCGCAGAGCCAATTCAGCGCATCGACATGGTGGATCGCCTGCTGATTGATCACGCCGCCGTCCTGAGCCCAGGTGCCATGCCAGCCATCTTCGTAATAGTCCTGATAGCGACACCAGCGCAGGCGGATGGTTGCGGCGATCATTTTGCCAAACCGATTGTTATCGACGGCTTGCTTCAAGTATTGAATGGCCGGGTTGTAGCGGTTTTGGAACACCACGCCGTACATCAGGGATTTTTCTTGCGCCAGGCGGTCAAGTTCCCGGCCTTGTTCCGGTATGAGCGTGATTGGTTTTTCGACAAGCGTATTGAAACCATGTCCCAGCGATAATTTCGCATGTTCATAATGCAGCCCGCTGGGGGTCAACACGAACACCAAGTCAGCGGTGGTCGCATCCAGCATGCTCTCAAGATTCGTAAACGGCTTGGCCTGAAAATTTTCTGCGAACCGGTTGGCCTTATCACCGTCCAGATCGCAACAGGCGACGACTTGAAATTCTGAGACCACGCCTGACTTGAGGATTTTCACATAGTGATCGGCAACGCGCCCACAGCCGATCACCGCGATTTTAATGGGCGCAGCCATCAGGACTTGGGTTTCTGGGCGGCGCCAACCGGCAGGCCGCTGTCTTGATCATTGTGCACTTCGACGCCAGCCAGGGGCTCGACAATCTCATGAAGCCCTATTCGTTCGCCCAAGCGCGCGCCGCCGCGAATGATCGACGGCAAGGTCACGTTGGCCAATCCTATCAAGGCGATATAGGCGGTTTTGGATTTCAGGTGTCTGGGCATGAACCCGTCACCCACATCGGTAATATCCTCGCCGTCCTTAAGCCAAATGTGGCGCTGCTCCGGCCTGGCGGCGACCACGCTTTCCAGGCCTTCATTGGTCATCCGACGGATCATTTCATCAAGTAGACCGGCGGGCCGGAAGGGGTACGTCTCTTCGATCATCACCACGATATCGGGGAAGACTCCTGCATCTTCCAAACTCTCCAGTGTAAACCTGAACACTTCGACGACGTCTGCGTATTCCGCGGATAAACTTTCGGGGCGCAAGAAGGTGTGGGCGCACCCGGCGTCCTGGGCGATCTTCAAGTGCTCTTCGTTATCGGCGGCGACCACTACATGAGAAATCAGTTCCGATGCCAAGGCGTTCTCTATGGAATATTCCAACAGGGGACGGCCGCCGTAATGCACGACCGGTGATTTGACCGGCAGCATGGCGACGATGTTCATATTGGCGGGATCCATCTGGGCGGCATTGTCCGACCAATTTTCGATGCCCTCCATGACCATGACGACATCGCGGACGCGTTCGGCGCTTTGATTGTGGTGAATACCGTGATGGTGATAGACGCTGGCGTCGGGCTCGTAGACGATTTTGTAGCCAGCCGCGATCACCTGTTGGCCCCACACGCGGTCTTCAATATTTGTGGCGGTTTCCGAAAACGGAAACTTCTCCCAGGTATCGCGGCGGAACGCTGAGTTGGCGTTGTGGAAGAACGGGTCCTTCCGCTGCACCTTCTTGTCCAGGCCGAACACGGTGATCAGATCGCGCTTGTCGTAATCGGTTGAAAAACTCAGCGGTTCCTGACGGCCGTATACGCCGGCCACTTTCGCGTCATCCAAATCTGCAATCAAGTTCGCCAGCCAGTTTTCATCAACCGGTATGCAATGCGCGGAAATGCAAATGATGATCTCGCCTTTGGACGCGCGAATGCCGTCGTTGATGGCCTGGCCGGGGATGAACTTGTCGATGTTAATCAGGACGACATCGAATTCCTTTGCCCTCTCGACGGTCTTGTCGGTGCTGTTGTTGTCAACCAGGATAACTTCGAAATTTGTGTATGTCTGGGTCTGGATGGCGCGCAAACACGGGCCGATCCAGCGTTCCTCGTTAAATGCGCGGATGATGATCGATACCAATCCACTCATTTTATTGAGACCCTCCCCCGCCAACGAATTTTCCAGCCTTCTTGCGATATAGCATCATTTGTTCGGCAAGGAAAAACGACTCCTCGTCATGGATATCAATATCCGTCGCCGGATCATCGTTAATGACAATGTCGATTTTGTCACCGATCCTGCGCCCTTCGCGCCATAGCCACGCCCGGCTGGCCGATGTCAGGCCGGTATCTTCGCGGTAAATGGCCTTTTGAACCTGGCGCGACGCGTAAGCATTCATCCAGGGCTTCAGCCGCTCATAGGCGCCGTCGTCGTTTTCCATCCAATATTTTTTGTGCGTGGCATGGCCGGCAAACACGCTTTCCAATTCGGGGTTCTGTCGAAGGCGTGTTACCGCCTCGACCAGCCATTGCGGTTGGCGGAAAAGATCCGTGCAGGTCAAGAACACACAAATTTCAAATTGCCGGCCGATCATCTCCTCATAGGTCAGCAACGCGTGGCGAAGCGTATCCTCGGTCGTCGCCAAGTCCGTGGCGATATCGGCGGGACGGATAAACGGCACCTCGGCACCGGCGGCAGCGGCAAGATCGGCGATCTCTTGATCATCGGTGGTGACAATGGTCGTGCCCACAACCCCGCTTTCGATGGCGGCGCGAACCGGGTAGGCGATCAGCGGTTGGCCCGCCAACGCCAGCGTGTTCTTTCTTGGCAATCCCTTCGACCCGCCACGGGCCGGGATCACGCAAAGCACGTCTTCCTTACTCATTTATACCTCGACCATTCCCGGCTGGCTTAATTGGCATGCATACTATTCAGAAAATTATGAGGCCCCAGCATGTTCGTTTAGTTCAAACAAACTCTTAACATCTTGCCAGTGATTGGTGTCCCACGCCGGCTCAACTTTCGTATCGGCATGGCGACAAAGAGCCTGCAAATTATTTCTATTCCGCACAGTAAATTCTCGGTCAAACCGAACAGGCGCCAATCCCGCCCGTCGGCACAAATGTCCCAAAGATTGTTCAGAAAAATACCACAAGTGCGGCGCCATGAACCGGTCGTGGGTTGGTGCCAGGTCGCAGAAGTCATGGACGTCCGGCACCTCAACATACAAATATCCATCCGCCGACAGGTCGCTTTTCGCTTGTCTCAAAAATTCGACCGGGTCGGCAACGTGTTCCAAAACCTGGACCATCGAAATCAAGTCGAACTGATGGCCAAACAAGCCTGCCTCATAGGAACATGAGCGGACGTCCGACTTCAGGCGCCTCCCGGCGAGTTCGGCGAAATTCGGCGTCGGCTCGACCCCATGTGCGATCCAATCGGGGTGCCGTCTCAAAAAGCTATGCAACAACAACCCACCGCCGCATCCGATATCTAAAATTTTGCCGCCATCAGCGGCGCCAACAGCCCCCGCCTTATTCAGCCATTCGACTTTCTTGAAGTTTTCACTTTCTTCGGGTGGGTACGACGAAATGCGGTCAAAATACGCATCTGGGGTTTCGCCCCGAAATTCGTTCAGCCGGTAATCGCGGTACAGCCCGTCCATATCGCCAGGCCCCAACTGTGGTGTCTGAGAGACAAACCCACAGCCTCGGCAAACCATCCATTTCGATGCACTTGGCCCTTCCGCTTTGCCGATCAAATGGAGATAGGGATCATCGGCGGTTTGTTCGAAAAGAAACTCAAACGCCGATGATTGGCAGCAATAGCAGCGATCTACCTCGATCATGTGATCATTATTCCTTCAAATCCAGCCGACATCGTGCCGTCCGTATGAACCGGCGCTACGCATTCACCGATCCATCAATATATTCATCCAGCGCATGGGAAAGCGCCGTCATGCAATCATTCCAATCGTCACCGTGGCGCCGGTAATACGTTTTCGTCGTCGGCGCCCAGGGATCATAAGGTAAATCCATCACCGTGTTATTATAGGGGCCGGAATAGTTAAACACCGGTTTACCCAGCGCGCCCACGAACGTAATGATCCAACACCGGCACGACACGACGGCATCAAGCGCCGAAATCATTGCGGCCGTTTCCTCGGCGTCATTCTTGATATCCAAATCCTCGAAGGTATGGATAGTGCAGCCGAATTGTTCGCGCGCACCGGCGATCTCTTCTTCGCAATCACCGGCCTGCAAGTTGACGAACGTGTATTTTCCACCGCCCAGAACGGCCGCCCAATCCGTTAATGAATTGCTTTGCGGCCGTTTGCGCCACGACATGTTAAGTGAGCGCCAGCAAATTCCAATTTTCGGCTTGGCCGAGAGATCAGAGAAACGCTGGCGCCATTCGAGCACCCGACTTTCATCGGGAACCAAATAGTGCCCTGTCGACGGGAATGCGGAGAGATCATTTCGATACCGGCCCGCCATGCTCATCATGGGGAGATGGCAAACCGCACCGTCATGATCGGGGCGATCAAGACTCTCCACACGTACATCCAGGCCTGGGAATGATCTGACGAATAATGAATGCAGGCGCGGCGAACATTCCCAAACGATATTTTCAACGCCAACTTCGCCGATGGCATCCGAGATGCAACTCGCGTAACGAATTTCATCGCCGATGCCCTCTTCGCGCCAGATCAGCAGTTTTCCGCCCTCCAGAGGTTCACCGGTCCACCTTGGCATGTTGGGCAAAACTTTCCGGCTGCCTGGCCGTTCGTAAAAAAACCGGCGTTCCATCAACTTCCACGATTCGCCGATCTTGCCGGAACATCGATACAAGCCGCCCAAATTAGCTGCGGTAAATCCGTCTTCGGGCGCCAACTCATACGCCTTCTCCGCCGGCTCGACGGCTTGGTCTATTAACCCTTGGTAGGCGAGAACTTCCGAATATCGTAATTGGATTTCGACATTGTCCGGATATAACGCCGCACCATGCGAAAAAACCCGAGTCGCTTTCTCAAATTCAAGTGCCTTACAGTTGGTTTCACCGATTTTCAATACATCTTCCGCGGACATCTCAAGCAGCAGTCCGGAATATGATGGCGCGGGCCATGGGCCGGCAAGACCGCCGTATTGCGGACCGCCAAAGGAGCGAACATTGATCAAATTGATCATCCGTTTGGCCTCGGCGTTATCCGGATCATGTGCCAAGGCGTTCTCAAATCCCGCGGCGGCCATATCCATTGAATTTCCGGCGAACATCAAATGCCCGAATGCCAGACAAGCTTCGCAAGTACTGCCGGAAATTTTCAGCACCGCATCAAGAAGTCGCGTCGTTTCGATTATCGCGCCTCTTTCGGTGATGCTTTCGATCGCGGCGTGCGCGAGATATATCGCGTAGGCGCGGGCCAGATTTTCATAGTTGGCCCGCAGCGGCGTTGAAATATTCGAGTTTGCCAATGTGTCCCCCAAGGCCCCTGCGATCAGACAATGCCCCTCGAGACTTTGGCTAAGAATTTCGTTCGGCACCGTCCCGCTCGGGCGCGCGCCGAAAGTGGCAAGCGCGTGATAGGCTTGGATATGCGGGTAGGCGGGCGCGTTGGCGAGCACATGGGAAAATGCCGCATGGGCAACCTCAACGGCACCCTGCCAAAGGGCAAGCCGCGCCATGGCGAAATGGCCGTCGTGCAACTCAGGCGACGTGGAAACAATTTGCTGAATGACGGGAACACACTCTGCCCGAGCGTCCGGTATGTCGAACTGGATCAGCGCCAACAGTATCCGCGCATCATTTCTGGATGGATCGAGTTCAATACAGCGCTCCAAACACGCCATACTTTCCGCAATGAGCGATGGCGGGAAACTGGGGCGGTGGGGACACGAAATTTGCCCCCATTCGAACGACAGCATGTATGGTCCGCGAACTTCACCGGTCTCAATTTCCGCCCGGTCGGTTTCAATCAATACCCGCCCGAGATGGAAAAAGGCATCCGCGCCTTCAGGGTGCGCTGTTGTTTCTTCGCGCAGAGCCCAAATAGCTTCTTCGTGACGGTTTAGATTTTCAAGAATTTGCCCATGCAATACGCCAAATCCAGCTGGCGTACCGCCGGCGGATTTGGCCTCACGACATTTTTGTTCTGCAAGCTGATAGGACGCTTGCTCACGTAATGAATTGATCTCGGATATCAGACTATCGTCGACGATCATCAATTCCCCGCCTGCAATATGTGAGGGGCCATGCGAAGCCGCCTGTTCAAAATATATTTATCGCTCCAATGGTTAAATATTAAATCTATTAACGCACCGTTTATTTGTGCCGATGTAAGCTAGAACGGTACGATAAAATCAATGGACGAGAACCTCATCGGTCTCGCCTATTGTACGGAGGATGTTTTGGAAGATTTTCTGACCTCGTTTGAAAAATGCCCCATATGCGGTTCCAGTGACCGGCATGCGATGCCGCCCGCCGAGGAATTCCACAACCGATATACCAACGCCATGGCGTCCTATACGGATGCCGACCCCAAGGAACTGCTGGCAAAAATCGCGGTTTTCAAATGCGAGGTGTGCTCAACCGAGTATTGCGATCCTTGGCTCAAACGCGATTTCGCCGCCGAGCTATATGGCGTCGTCATGGGCCAGCACCGATTCGGCTGGTGGGCCTTTGATCAGTGGGCTAGCAACAAACAGGAATTTTCCACCAGTTCCATGAACAGGGGCGCGTTATGGACCTACTTGCTTGAGCACGCAGGGCAGATTGACAAGTACGCGGAGGTCAATTGCCCGTTTGCCGGCTTCACCACCCATTTTGACAACATGAACGGCCCGCTGGAGGAAACCGAGCGTGCTGAGATCAGCGATTTCATCATCGGCATGCGCGAGGCCTATCACGAAAGCGATCAATTTGCCGGCTGGCCAAAAAAACTGGACCGAAAGGCGCCGCCGGCGCCGGCACCCCGGAACCGCTATCTGATCCGCGAACCGAGCTCTTATTATTGGGGCAACAATTGCGTCCATCAGAACACCAGTTGCCATGCCATGGCGACGATGCTGTTCAATATCAAAATGACGTCATTCAACGAGATTGAAACAGATGCCGTCGATTTTGATGTTATCGGTCTGTTTCAGGCGTTGGATCATTTCGTCGATCCGATGACGGTCTTGCGGCGCGCCTTGAAAGCGGCGCGGATCGTTATTGTCGTTGGTCACAACTACAAATCGGTGATCCACAAGCAACATCAGTTTCAGTTCGGCGGCGGGCTGTCGGATTATCTCCGTGGTTGCGGTTTCGCGGTCAAGGACGTGCCGGAAGAACTTATCGCCATCGATATCGACGACGACCAAAACAGCCGCTGTTACCTGATATCCGAAAAAGAGAATTTCGACGACTGATTTAGTTCGACCCCAAGCGTTTTGCCGGCCGCGACTCAACCTGTTGAAACAACGACGCCCGGCAATGTCATTATGGCGTGAAGACTATTTCCGATAAGCTATAAGACCTCGCTATTCTCAATGTATTAGACTGACTGGGTTGTCCGCCGTGGGATTGAAATCAAATCAAAATTCGGCTGCAAGGCTACCACGTATCGGGGTCGGCTCCGGCGGCTTGGGCGGAACCGATACGCCTGATTACAGCTTTGACAAGGTGGCCCTTTCCGCACTGCAGCTTTCCTTCAGCCTTGGCATGACATTCGTCGATACGGCGGCATTATACGGCGGCGGCCATTCCGAAGAGTTGGTCGGTCAAGCCATTGCCGGCAAGCGCGACGAAATTTTCGTGGCGACAAAAGTGGCACCCGAAAACCTCGCGCCTGATGACTTGCGTCAATCCCTGGACGGCAGCCTGCAGCGGTTGCGCACAGACTACGTCGATCTTTACCAAGTTCATTGGAGCAACCCGGCGGTGCCGCTGGAAGAAACCATGGGGGCCTTGGAGGCCCTGGTTGATGAAGGCAAAATTCGACATATCGGCGTTTGTAATTTTTCCATGGCTGAACTGAAAGAAGCGCAGGCCGCACTGCGCCGAACCCGGCTGTTTTCCCTGCAATCAGAGTACAACCTGTTTGACCGTTTCGCCGAGACGGCGCTCATTCCCTACTGTCGGGACAATGGGATGGTGTTTTTGGCGTATAGCCCCTTGGACCAGGGTTCCATTTGCGGCGACCGGCAGCGCCGGGCCCGGCTGGCTGAAATGGCCGCAAAGTATGAGTGTTCAGAAGCAACATTGGCCCTTGCCTGGCTGACCGCGGGCGATCAGGTCACCGCCATTCCGAAAGCCGGAAAATCGCACCATGTCCGGGAGAATGCGCTGGCCGCCTCCATCGACATTACTTCCGACGATTACGCCGAGATTGACGTCTTGTGTCAGGCGGCCCCCGTCGAGATCCCCGTCGATGATATTCGCGTCGTGCCGCCCGATAACGGCGCCCGGAAAGTTTATTCCACCCTGGAAGAGGCGCTTCAAAATGAACACGGTTTCGTCCCAAGCCCGGCGACATTGGCCGGGCAAATCAGCGGCGGGGAATTTCTTAAACCGGTCCGGGTGAGAAAGTCCGAAGGCATCAGTAGGAAAACCGATGCCCCATACGAATTGCTGGAAGGCCGTATCCGCTATTGGGCATGGGTCATCGCCGGTGAAGGGGAAAAACCGATCCCCTGCCTGATCAGGGGCGGCAACTAAAACTCAATTATGGCCGCCCCCAGGCGGCGACCGAAATTTCATGGTACCGGCTTCCAAAATGCAATCGTTCCAGTCTGTGAATGGAAATCTCGCCGGCTTTCTCCAGGGCCCGCAGGGCCGGCGTGAACCCTTCAAGATAGCCGCGCTGGTGGTGGTATTGGGCGGCAATCCCGTCGAAGGGTGAGGATGTGTCGTAAAGCTCGACAATCGGCTCAATGTGCACACACATCCTCGGCCGCATGGAAACGAGATAATCCAGCATTGATCCAAAATCTTTTCCGAGTTGCTCCAACGCGCCAATGGTAAAGATTGCCAGGTCATCTCCATCAGGTCCGATTGCTTTCGGATGGAACATATCAAACAGCCGGCTTTCCAAGTTCAGCCCATGCTTGGCCGACAATGCGTCAATGAGGTTGCAAGCGGATTGCGACCAGTCACAACCGACAAGCTGGGCGTTCGGATACATTGAACTCAGAAGAAATAAATTGTGGCCCGGGCCACAGCCAAATTCGACAATGCGGTCTGAATCCCGGAAATAGGTTTCGAACAACCAACACTGGACGGCCTTGAAAGTGTCCGACTCGAACGTCGGGCCGACGCCTTCCACATACCGCCCCCCGCATCTGAAGATGTTATTCTTATTGAAAAATTTCGGTATCAGCGTGTCTACATCGCCATCTGATGCCAAGAAATCATCAAGGTTTTCCTGCCAACCCCGCTCCCAGTTGCCTTTTCGCGTCGCGCCGGAACGATCAAACCGGCCAGCCAGCAACTCCCTCTTGATATCCTCCAGCACGCGCTCGTTTGCATCCGCCGAAAGAGCATTGAAGCGTAAATCCAGTCCACCAATTCGCCCAGCGTACCCTGGCGGCGCTTGCTCGCCTTCAAAAAGAGATACAGTATCGGTCATGTTTCCACATCTGGTGAGACGCCCCGGGGCGGCTATCATAGCGAAGCGATAACGAAGGATGCAAAGAATTAGAATTGTGGTTTATCTTTCGTTATAAGGCAGTCTATTGGCGGGATGCAGAGGGCAATTATTGATGACCGAGGAAACCAAAACACGCATCAAGGAATACGCTAGTGACGAAGAACGCGAGAGCCGGGGGCAAATGCTCGAGCTGTTGAAAAGTGCGCCTATTCCCGAAGAACAATTGCTCTCGAATATTGGCCTGTTCATTGAATCCAAAAACCTCTCCCGCCTGCTGTTCATGGATTTTCTGTACCGCCAAATCGTCGACATCCATGGAAGTGTCATCGAATTTGGCTGCCGATGGGGGCAGAATACGGCACTGTTTGCGGCGCTTCGCGGCATATATGAGCCGTTCAACCGACACAGAAAAATCATCGCCTTCGATACTTTTGAAGGTTTCCCAAGCGTTTCAGACAACGATGGTAATTCTGAGATGATCTTCGAGGGCAACCTTGCCGTCGGCGAGGATTATGGGCAGTACCTGGAACAGGTCTTGTCCGCCCATGAAGACCTGAACCCCATGTCTCATGTCAAAAAGCATGAAATCTGCCAGGGCGATTCTGTTGAGGAATGGCCGCGCTATCTGGAACGGCATCCGGAAACAATCGTCTCGCTGGCCTATTTTGATTTTGATCTTTATGCGCCGACCAAAGCTTGTCTGGAGTTGTTGAAACCCCGGTTAACAAAAGGCAGCATCATCGGCTTCGATGAATTGAACGATGCTGATTCACCGGGTGAAACCCTCGCCGTCATGGACGTGCTGGATTTGAGAAAAATTTCCCTGAAACGTCATCCGCATACCTCCAGGACATCATATTGTATAGTTGAATGACTGCTAATTCATCGTCAGGTCCACTCTATAAAAATAGAAAAATTCTTGTCGCCGGCGGAACCGGTTTGATTGGGGTTCCGCTTGTCAGACAGCTTCTGGAACTCGGTGCGGCGGTTACGGTCGCCGCGCTTGAGCCGGTGGATCGGGCCCTGGCCCTGTTCGGCGACAAGATCACCTATTTTCAGCGCGACCTGACCGACATGGCAACCTGCCTGGAACTGACCAAAGATAAAGATTTCGTCTTCAATCTTGTCGGCATTCGCGGTTCGGTTGGTATCGGCCAAACCAAGGCGGCCAGTTTTCTGGTGCCCATGCTGAATTTTCAGACAAACCTGATGGAGGCCGCCTTTAGGAACGCGGTCGACAGGTTCCTTTTCGTCAGCAGCGTCTGCGCCTACCCGCAATCGAAATTGGAGAAAACCGAGGATACTCTCTGGGATGGCATGCCGATGCAAAATGATCGGATCCCCGGCATAGCCAAACGCATCGGTGAAATTCAGGGCGAGGCCTATATGCTGGAACATGGCTGGGACGCCGTCCGCGTTGTCAGGCCTTCCAACGTCTTTGGGCCTCACGATGATTTCAATCCGGCCACGGCCCAAGTGATTTCCGCGCTGATACATCGCGCCATCAGCGGTGAAAACCCTCTCACGGTATGGGGAGACGGTTCAGCCGTGCGGGATTTTATGTATTCAGAGGATGTTGCCTACTGGATGATCAGGGCACTGCAGGAACTGCCGCCATGCACACCCGTCAACCTCGGCTCCGGTCAAGGGACGGATATACGCACATTGGTGGCGTTGATATCGGACTGCTTGGAAGAAAAACCGGAAGTTATCTGGGATTCGAACGCGCCGACCGGTGATCCCGTACGGGTACTCTCCATGGATGCCGCGAAGCAACACTTGGGTTATGAATTGCGGACCCCGCTTAGCGATGCCATCGCAAAAACCATGGCATGGTATAAAGAACAGCCCAGCAATGGCCCCGGCAACGGCGGCAATGGATAAGCAAAGGATTAGGCGTGCCAGAAACCCGCAGAGAATTTGTCCCCCCGTTCGCTGAGTTACTGGACCGGATGACTGTCGATCAAATTAAAGAAGTCACTTTTCCAGACAGCAAAGCCAGCGTGTGCGACGAAATGGAAAAAATTTTCGTGGACGTGGACGCGTTGCTCGGCGAGCGTGATATTGCGCTTTCGTCGACTCTTTTGGCCGCCGTTATCGCCCTTGCTCAAATAAATCTGCATATTTGGAATCTGAAGGACGATATGCAGGAAGACGAGGAGGCCTACGATGACAAGCTGCGTCTGGCCCACCAGCTGAACGGCGTTCGCAATCAACTTAAAAACCTGCTCATGGAAGAACTGGGTGACACGGATAAATCCGCGGTCAGGACGAATTTCAACACCGACGGCCTCGAAGGCTGGGAATTGCTTGTCCTGAAACGCCTGCAGAAGACCTAAGAGTTTAAAAAGGGATACCTCCAGCGATGGCGGATTTTAGGGACGCGGTATTCGAAACGGTTCGCCAAATCATGCGCCGCGACCCCGAAGTCGTGACGCTGACAAACGACATGAATGCCATGATCCTCAACCAAATCGCCGAGGAAATGCCCGAGCGTGTCTTCAATGTCGGAATCGCCGAGCAAAATATCATGGGCGTCGCCGGCGGTCTGGCTTTGGGCGGCAAAAAAGTTTTCGTGTTTGGCATCCTCGCGCACCTGATATCGCGGGCCTGGGAACAGATCAAACTGGATATCTGCGCACCGAATTTACCGGTTACCATTCTTGGTGTCGGGCCCGGCCTTTCATACGGAAACGACGGCCCGTCTCATCACGGGACGGAAGACTTGGCCTTGGCGCGGGCGCTGCCTAATCTTTCCATTTTCAATCCTTGCGATAGCGTTTCCATGGCGGCAATTGTCAAACAAGCCTTTGATCTGGGTACGCCGTCATACATTAGGATCGACCGCGGCAACGCACGCGACATTCACCAAGAAAACGCCGACCTGTCTGCCGGCTTCAAGGTATGGCGGACTGGCGAGGACATAAGCCTCGTCAGTACGGGAAACCTAATCCATCCGGTTCTCGAAGCGGAAGGCATGCTTCAAGATAAAGGCGTTCGGGCGCAGGTCGTCGAGGTCTATAAACTAAAACCTGTCGATGATCAGGCCTTGGTCTCGGCGCTCGGCACCGGTGCACCTGTTTTGGTTGCCGATGAACATAACCCGCATGGCGGACTGGCGAGCCTGCTCTCGGATGCGCTCTCAGCCACGCCGTCAATCCCGGCGCTTGTTGCGGCAACCCTGCCTGATAAATTTCTGCTTGGCTCCGCGACCCGTGCCTGGGCCCACGAAAACTACAATCTCTCGCCCACGTCGATATTTGATCAAGCCATCGATTTGATCTCGCGATCGGACGATCAGTAACGCCGCGCAGCCATATCCGCCTCCCCGAACCGATATTGTCTGCTTGTTCTAGAGGCGGCTTTCCAAGATACGGATCGCCTCGGCGGCATCATCACCCTTGGGCAACTGATGATGCCAGTCGGGCGAGTTTTCCATCAACGGCACACCTCGACCTTTCACCGTCCTCGCAATGATCGCCACGGGCCGGTCGCCTTGCCGATCCCCAGGCCGCCTTGCCGGCGGCGAGAGCGCGGTGATCAGGGCGCCGATATCATGCCCATCAACCTCCAGCACGTCCCAGCCGAAACTTTCAAACCGCGACGCCAGGGGTTCCAGCGAAACGATTTCCTCGGTAAAGTCCGTCGCGCCCAACATGTTGCGGTCAACGATAGCCGTGAGATTGCCGAGCCCATGGTGAGAGGCAAACATGGCGGCTTCCCAGATGGAACCTTCGTGGCATTCACCGTCTCCCATGAGGACCACCGCGCGTCCTCGGCTGTTATCGAGCCGTGCCGCCAATGACAGGCCGCAGGCGACGCCCAGGCCGTGGCCCAATGAGCCCGATACGGTATCGACGCCGGGAATCAGGAAGTCCGGATGGCCCGGCAATATCGATCCATCGCCGGCGAATTCGTTGAGATCATCCAATGTGATAAGTCCCAAGTCGGCCAGAACGGCGTACAGGGTTAGACAGCCATGGCCCTTGCTCAGGATGAACCTGTCGCGATCAACTTTCCCGCCTTCCGTATTAGCAAAGAAATTTCCGACGCCGCCATAAAACAACACGGCCGCAATTTCGCTCCAAGAAAACGCCGGCGGCACATGCCCCTTCCCGGCATTGAGCGCTGTCCGCAGGACGGACAGACGAAGCGCCCATGCTTTCTTCTGCAATTGAACGCTATCAACCGAAGTGGAATTTAATTCTCCGATCATGACAATTATTCCGACACTCCCACTTTCAAGACAATGCCGGCGCCAAGGCCGCGTCAGTTCTACTTATCATCTGTGATGACCTGACACCCTTGGTCCTCAAAATCGAAATCCGCGAGCAAATGGGGCGCCATTGCGTCTTTGAGCGCGTCTTGCGATTCCGGCGGCACGAAGAACAGCATGAAACCGGTCCCGCCGGCGCCCAGCAATTTGCCACCGATAGCACCATGGTTGCGGGCGTGATCATAAATTTGATCAACAGTATCATTGCTGACGCTGTTTCCCAGTTGTCGCTTAAGTTGCCATGTCTCGTGAAGCAATTTGCCGAAATCCGTCAGATCCCCCGAACCTTTTAGAATCTCAGTCGCAACATCAACATGATTTCCAATTTGCCTTAGCTCGGATTTCCGATGGCCGATGTTGGCAATAACTTCGCCGGCAATATCGGATGCCAGCCGTGTCCGGCCCAGGAAAAACAACATGAGATGGTCTTTGAGCGCCTGCTTTCGGCGCCCGTCCAATTCGAACGGCGTAATTTCGATGTCGTCGCCTGGACCAAACCGGATATGGTTCATGCCGCCGCAGCTAACGGCGATTTGATCTTGTGAGCCGACATTTTCCCCAAGGTACTCTTGCTCAAGAACGGTCGCACTTCGATAGAGGTCCGTATGGCTCAATTCACCGCCCTTAAGAACAGTCAGCGCCTGAATCAACGCGGCGGCGAAAGCCGAACTTGATGCCATGCCGGTACGGGCCGGCAGGTCACCGTGATAGTTGACATCAAGGCCACGTGAATCGTCAAAGCCCAACATCATTAGGGCTTCGCGGACCGCCGGGTGGCGAATTTCAGTGATCGAATTGACGGATTCCGCGATCGACCAAACAATTCTGTGCTGGGGGCGAAAGAATTCCGGGAAATACCGGCAAGTGACATAGCAATACCGGTCGATGGCCGTCGATAGGACTTGGCCGCCTTCGGCGCGGTACCAATCTGGGTAATCCGTGCCGCCGCCGAAGAACGAAATCCGATAGGGGGCTTTGGTGACAACGAAACTCATGATCCTGCGTCCTGTTGAATGCGCTGACGGTGATAATCCAACAGATCGGCCAGCGTTATCTCAAGTTCAATTTCGCTCGACCAGCCCGTCGCGCGCTGGAATTTCGATATATCGGGCACCTGCAAGGTCACATCCGATGGCCGAAGTAGCGCCGGATCGACGACATGCGAGATCGGAACGGACGCCATGCCGACCAAAATTTCCAACACCTCACCAATGGTCACGGTCCGGTTGCCGCCGATATTATAGACCGCGCCCGGCTGGCCTTTCTCAAGCAACAGCCAATACGCCCGGACCGCATCGCGCACATCGGCATAGGTGCGCACACTGTCCAGATTGCCGACCCGCACCGGCGTATCCTGCAGCCCGGCTTCGATCCGCGCGATTTGACGCGCAAACGCGCTTTCGGCGAAAACCGCGCCGCGCCGGGGCCCCGTATGGGTGAACATGCGGGTGCGCATGATTTCCAGGCCATAGGACAAATGATATTGATAGGCGATCATGTCCTCGCCGACTTTTGAGACCGCATAAGGACTGGCCGGGCGCAAGGGCGCGTCTTCGCTGATCGGCAGGTCTTCCTTCAATACCTGGCCGTATACTTCCGACGAACTGCAAATGTGAATGCGCGGATCCAGTTCACAAAGCCGCACCGCGTCGAGCAGATTTGTCGTGCCGATGACATTGGTCATCAGCGTGTCGGCGGGGGCGTTGAAACTGGTCGTCACATAAGATTGCGCGGCAAGATGAAATATGCGTTCGGGCCGCACGTCATCAAGGATCCTGATCAACGAGCCCAGATCGGAAAGATCACCAAGATGCATGGTCACCCGGTCTTTAATTTGTTGAATATTATCCAAAGGACTACGCCATCGATATAGGCCGTGGACTTCAACATCCGGATGATCCGCAAGTAGATAATCAGCAAGATGGCTGCCGACCATGCCGGTGATGCCGGTGATGAATACTCTCATATCAATCCTTGCATCATGCGCCGGCCCATTGATCGCGCGACGACATGGGTTGAACGGAAAAACACATTGTCTGCATACTAAGCGACGAGAACGTTAAACATCAGAAGATCGCGCTTTGTTATCTCCGGCCCGACCTCATCGACGCTATGGAAGCATGCGTCCGAACGGGCGAATGCATGGACTGTGTTTTGTTGAAATTTCAATCGGTGTAGCAGGTCGAAATCCTCCCGATGATACCGGCTTTGCCCGTACCGGACTTTATCGCAGTCCGGCTTTGGCGCCAAAAAGCAGGTGCCATAGGGCGATTCGTTTTCTTCATCGGGCAAATAGAACAACACACTGATCAATTTCTGACGCGTATCCACATGCGGCGGCAAATCGTACCCGGGCAGGTCGCGCGATAACATCCAGCGGCCCATGACGTCGGCCGTTTTTCCGTCACGAACTGCTTCGGCGGGCACGTTCAAATAGGGCTGCAGTTTCGCCAGAAAACAATTCATAAGCGCGGCCGTCAATTCAGGCGACGACATTTTCCGCCAGAACGTTTGGTAGGCTTCGTGCAACGAGTCGAATTGCTCGGGTTTTTCGAAATAGATATTGCCGCGTTTGGTTTCCTTCCCAAGGACCTGGTATGCGGGGTCCTTGCTGTAGTCGTAAAACTCGCGCGGCGGCAGGTGTTCAAGAATTTTTCCGTAAAACGCGTCGGGGAAAATTCCATCGATGCTAAACATCGGATAGGGCTCTAACTGAACATCGACCGCGTTAATTTTATCAATGGCGGTTTGCCACGCGTGAACGATTTCGTCGTCGGCAATGGGTGTTGGCTGTTGATCTTTCGGCATTTCGGACACCTTTCCAATCCCGCTTTAATTTAACTAATGAAATCGAGATCCCCTAGAAAATAATGGAGTTGATCAAGATCGATCATGATTGCCTCGTGTTCATCACACTCGAAAACGGCAACGTGATGATCAATGCCCAACGGCGGGAACCGGTCCATTGCGTCCCAAGTCGCGCGGGCCGTCGTCGCCACCGTAGATAACATCAGCAGCTTGGCGCCGGCTTGCGCGAAATCCGCCAGGTGCATTTGGGAGCCAACCGCTGTCACAAAGTATTTGGTCTCATGGGCGATCTGCACTTGTTCGGATAGCGAGAGCTTGCCTGGGTCAATAAGTTCAAAACCGCAATCGCTCATAAATTCATCAACTTCCAGGGCATTCAAAACGCCCTTGTTCGCAACATTGATCCGTTGAATATAAACTTTCCGAAACGGCTCGACGCGTGATTCGGTTTGCCCCAAGAAAGCGGCCGTCATCAAATCTCGAAACATTCGGCAAAGCTTCGCAGGGACTGAATATGTCGTGTACCCGGGCGCCACACCACCCACCGCCGTCGGCACATACAACTCGTTGCAGATAACGGCCTCATCCTCGCCAATCCTTATTAACCGTTGTTCGGGACACCCCATCATCGCGAACAGATCGTAACATCCGCGCGGCATGCCGGCCATTGTGATC
Source organism: Rhodospirillaceae bacterium (assembly GCA_018665815.1). Lineage (GTDB taxonomy): Bacteria > Pseudomonadota > Alphaproteobacteria > Rhodospirillales > Casp-alpha2 > UBA3470. Next base: position 19,475 of record JABJBP010000045.1, on the reverse strand, counting down.
ACCGGCAGGTCAGCCAGTTCTTCGAACAATTGGAGATAAAGCGTTTGCAAGAGATGCACATCGACAAAATGGCCAAAGCTTAGGTTGCCGGGGACCAACACCGCTTTATCAACGGGCACAGCCTTCTTGTTGTCTTTTAAGTGCTCGTCCATGCGCCGCCGCTGAGAGGGGCCAAAATTGCTCAATGAATCATAAAATGGCTGTTTCTGGCAGACGGGTGTCGGATACGGGCCCACAACGCTGGCATCTTCCAGTTCGCATAGGACGAACGGCCAGTATTTTTCGACGTCGCGGAAGAACGGGTGAGAGCGGACCGGAAAGCCGTTCTCCTGGCAGAACCTGATGATATCCAGGTCCGCCATATACTCATGAGATGCGGCTTCATCCATTACGGTGCCCACGATCACGGATTGGCGGGGCTCTTGAGTAATCAAACGGGAACATTAGATACAGAAATTTAACATTCGGTTACATTTTAAAAACCATTTGGGCGCGTTCTTTTGCGAATTTTTAAGTAATTGCGTGATCTAGTGCTTGCTCGGGGTCGCACTCAAGAAACAAAACCCTCGCAGCGGAAAGAGCGGACCATATGAGCGGTGACGAAGATTACAAACGCATGTTCCACCAAGCGCTCCGTATCCGCCTGGTCGAAGAACGTATCATTGACCTGTATCCCTCCGACCGGATTCAAAGCCCCGTGCATCTTTCTATCGGCCAGGAAGGCGCCGCTGTCGGTGTCTGCAATGGTTTGCGTGATACTGATCTGTTGTTCGGCTCATATCGCGGGCATGCTTATTATCTGGCCAAGGGCGGCGATCTGAAATCATTTTTCGCCGAGCTGTTCGGCCGTGCCACCGGCATGGCCGGCGGCAAAGCCGGGTCCATGCACCTGGCGGCGCCGGACGTTGGCTTTCAAGGCTGCAGTGCCGTCGTTGCCAGCAGTATCCCGCACGCCGTCGGCGCCGCGTTGGCGGCACGCCGGTTGGGTAAGGATCAACGCATCGTTGCTGTTTTCGGCGACGGCGCCACGGAAGAAGGTGTCTTCCACGAATCTTTAAACTTCGCGGCACTGCACGACTTGCCGGTCGTGTTTGTGTGCGAAAACAATGGCTATGCAGTCCACGCCGCCCTTTCAGCCCGCCAAGCCTATTCCATTTCAAAACTGCCGGCGGTTTATGGAATCCCCTATACGCGAATTGAGGAAGGTGCCGATTTTGTTGCCGTGGACAAAGAATTCACCACCGCAGTTGCGGATACTACAGGGCCAAAATTTATCGAAATCATGACCTATCGGAGCAAGGAACATGTCGGCGTCGCGGATGATTTTCATGCCGGCTACCGGACGGATGTGGAATTTCGCGACTGGCAGGCCAAAGACCCGCTGGTCCAGGACACAGCCTTAGTCGAAGAATATCAACCGGCCATCGAGGGTGAGATTTCCGAAGCGGTAAACTTCGCCGAAACCAGCCCCTTACCGGCGCCGGAAGATTTGTTGGCGGACGTGATTTGACCATGACCGACAATCCTTCCCCATCTGAGCCGCTGTCATATGCCGGCGCCCTGCTTGAAACCATGCGCGGCGCGCTCGCCTCGAACCCGCATTCGATCATCATGGGTCAGGGCGTTGACGATTTTAAAGGCACCTTCGGCACGACGCTGGGGTTGGCCGACGAATTCGGCGCCGAGCGGGTCATGGATATGCCGCTGGCGGAGGAAGGGATGACCGGCATCGCGCTTGGTGCAACCCTCAATGGCCTTTACCCCATCACCACACATATTCGTGCCGACTTCGCCTTTTTGGCCACCAACCAAATCATCAACCTGATCGCCAAATACAAATATATGTTCGGCGGCCTGTTCGAAGTGCCGATGCTGATCCGCGCCGTCGTCGGACGAAGTTGGGGCCAGGGTGCCCAGCATTCGCAAAGCCCGCAATCGCAGTTTGCCCACGTGCCCGGGCTCACCGTCATCATGCCGGCCGATTCCCAATCGATTTTGGATATGTATCCGTACATCGTCGAAAATTACCGCGGTCCGGTAATCAGCATCGAGCATCGGCTGCTTTATGATTTGGAATTCAACGTTGAACGTGGCGATCCAAACCGGTTGGAAAACCCGCTCACCTCGCGGTTGATCCGCGAAGGCAGCGACGTCACCATCGTCGCCACATCGATCATGGTTCTTGAGGCCCGGCGCGCGGCGGAACATCTTGCGAAAACCGCGTCAATTGAGTGCGAAATCATTGATCTGAATTCGCCGTCACACCCTGACGCTGATCTTATTTTATCAAGCGTTCGAAAAACCGGCCGGCTTGTTGTTGCCGATACCAGTTGGCGCCCCTATGGGGTCGCGGCCGAGATTTGCCGGATGGTTTGCGAAAATGACCCCTCCGCGCTGCAAGCGCCGGCAGTCAGCCTGGGCATGGCGCCGGCACCCTGCCCGACCGCGAAATCGCTTGAAGATGCGTATTATCCCAACCTGACGGACCTGACGGATGGGATCGCCCGATTGGTTGTCGGGCGCGAACAACACGGCGTTCCCCTTGCCGATGAAACGTCCATGCGCGACGTTTACAAATCCTTCAAGGGCCCGTTCTGAGGGCCTAAACTTGGATGTGTGCGCGATGCCATTCAATGGTTCGCCGCAAGCCTTCAGATAATTCAATCTTTGGTTCGAACTCCAGCAATTCTTTTGCAAGCGAGCCATCGAACAGACGCACGGGCGCGGTGCTCGGCTTCGTTGAGTCGAAGCGAATTTCGGCATTGCTAAAACCGTCAACGTCCAGCGCCGTTTGCAGAATTTGCTTCACCGAAACACCGGTACCGGCACAAATGTTGACTTCAAGATAGGCTTCGGGCCGCGCGAATGCAGCAAGCAGGCCGTCAATGAAATCGTCAATGTAAATCAGGTCGCGAATATCATTGCCCGTACCCCAAATCTCCATCGGCGTTTCGCGTTCAGCGACGCGGCGGATCAACGATGCGGTCACGTGCGACGTATTCGGATCAAACTTATCGCCCGGCCCATAAACATTTGACGGCCTGACGACGACGCAAGGCATCGGCGGGTCGATGTGTTCGGCGTAGGTCCGGCAAAGAATTTCCCCGTAGCGCTTCATCCATGCGACGGGAAAATAAACATCAGCCGGTTCACCGGAAAACATTTCCGGTTCGCTGACCGGCCTGGCGCCGGTGTCTGGGTAGGCTGCCCCGCTGCTCAGAAAAGCAAATTTTTTGACCCCCGCCTGATGGCAAGCCTCAAGCATATATGTATTCATCACAACGTTCGGCGTCACATGGGCCATGGGTGTTCCGGTCATGACCGCCGCACCTTGGGTATTGGCAGCACACATGAAGACATAATCCATGTCCTTGACCACTTCGCGGCAGGCATCCAACGCCTGCAAGTCCGCGCTGACGTATTCCGCTTCGGCGATTGGATCATTCGAATTTCGGATATGAAGGGTTGTGCGGACTCGCGCGCCTGCCTCCGATAATTGTCGGGCGAGGTTCGAACCGATAAATCCGGCGCCCCCCGTCACCAATACGCGTTGATTTTCAAACATCGTCAATCCTATGGCCACGAACCGGCTGGCAAGCAAGCCAAATCCAAACCGGGTTTAAATGCTCGCCCGGACCAATTCACGAATACCCTCGCGGTGTGAAAGGCCGAATTCACGCAGATTGTTTCTCAATTCGTCTCGGATACGCTCATCCATCGGCAAAAAGTTGTTATACTTGATTTGGCGTAAATTGCGGCAAATGATCCGCAGGGTAACCCCACAGTAAGGATTGGATGATACGGTGCGCGAGTTATCAATTCCGATAACTGACGTCCGCACTCCATCATGGTCACGATTATCATAGGTTTGAAAAATGTCCGATGAGATAGATCACCTACCGCACCATCTGGGATTTGAACGCGAGCAAGCGGAAAAAGGAATTTCACCGTATTATTCCGACCTCCCCCTGGTCACGTTCTGCGCTGCCAACGGTTTCCCCATCCACACGCATCCCTATTTCCGTGGCATCCACAAAAGATGGCCCAACGTGATTTGCGAAGTGCGCGATGCACGGGTGATGGCGGTTCCCAACGTCGGCACCATGTTCTACGCCCGTGGCTTCGAGGAGCATCTGTTTTTCGATTGCCTTACGGCGACCGGCTTCAAATCAGCAAGCCTGATGGCCGAGAACCCGCCCCAACAATCGTTCTATCCCTACGATAGTTTTTCGGGTGACGCCGCCGTGCTCATCGGCAGTGCCGTCGCCTTCGGCGACTATGTGAATTCGAAATTCACGCGCTTCATGTACGCCGATTTGTTTTCCGAGATGAAAGAGATGCCGATCATTACGCGGCCTGGCATGGTCGCGTCGTCCTATGAACTCATTGGCCTCCTGGGCATGCCTAAGGAACAAGTCATTCAATTGCCTGATTATCAGATCATTGATTGCGAACGACTATTTGTGCCGTCGATCCTGGCAGGCCTGTCGGCGGAGGCGGATAATTACCATTTCCCATCCGAGGCCGCGCAATGGCTGCGCAACCGAATTTCCGAAGCCTGCGGGCAGACGGATGAGATCAGCCCCACGACACCAACCCGAAAAGTCTATCTTTCCCGCGAAAGTGCTAAGCAGCGCGAGACGTCAAACGAAGACGAAGTGATTGAAGTCGTCCGTTCCTATGGCTACGAAATCATTGATCCGGCGGATTATTCCATTTGCGAGCAGGTCAAGATCGCCCGCGAAACCAAGCAATTTATCTCATTGACGGGCTCCCAAACCACAACCATCCAATTTGCCCAGCCGGGAACCAGGTTCCTGGAACTGAAAGTCGCGGAATGGATGACCCGGCGGATCCTCGGTTACTCACAAATTTACCGACACCTCGGCATCCCGCACACTCAATACCTATACAAAGAGTTCGATGACGGTGACTATACGGTCGATCCGGAAAATTTGGCTAAGGCAATTCGCCAAGCCGATTTTTAAACGAACAGTTTCAACAGGCTGATACGTTCAATACCTGACTGAATGACATTTAAAGATGACGGCCTGCATTCAATGATCGGTAGATAACTTGACGATGATCGGAACTCAAATTGCCGCCGCCTTTGAAAATCGGACGGCGCTAGTCACCGGCGGTACTGGTTTGATAGGCCGTGAGGTCGTTCGCCGCTTATGCGATTTCGGCGCCCGGGTCCGGAGCGTCTCTCTTGACGAGCTGCCAACGGATTCCCGCGCCGAACAAGTTTCCGGCGACCTCAGAAGTTTCGATTTCTGCCGCGAAATCACTCTGAACATGGATTTCGTTTTCCACGTCGCCGGCATCAAAGGCTCCGTTGATGTGACCAAGGCCCAGCCAGCCTCGACGTTCGTGCCGTTAATGCTCATGAACACATCCGTCTTGGAAGCTGCCCGCGAGAACGGCGCCGCCAAAGTCGTCTATACCAGCACCATCGGCGTTTATGGCGCCGCCGATGAATTCCGCGAAGAGGACGACGATTTTTTGACGCCACCGATGGATGTCTATCCCGGTTGGGCAAAGCGCATGGCGGAAATGCAGATCGCCGCCTACCGCGAACAATTCGGGCACGATCATTTCGCCATTGTCCGGCCCTGCAACGTTTACGGCCCAGGCGATAACTTCGATCCGGCGACGGCGATGGTCATTCCGTCGCTGATGGCACGGATTGCCGCTGGTGAACGGCCGCTCAGTGTCTGGGGCGACGGCTCGGCGATCCGTGATTTCGCCTTCAGCACGGATGTCGCCGAGGGGATTATCCTGGCCCTTCATCACGGCACTCGGGGCAGCTTTGTGAATTTGGGCGGGGGCGGCGCGTGCTCGATCGCCGAACTGGTAGAAACCTTGAGCAAGATCGCCGGCGTGGATTACGTTTTCGATACCACCAAGCCGGCGGGCTACCCGGTTCGCATCATGGATATTTCGCGAGCTCGTGATTGGCTTGGCTACAATCCAGAGACCAACCTTGAGGCAGGCATGCAGGCGACGTGGGATTGGTTTCAAAAAAACGCCGATGCCTACTTGGCGCGAAAAGATTTCTTTGCCGAGGCGACGCCATGAAAGTCGAGACCACACCTCTTGAGGGCGTTCTACTAATTACCCCACCCACAATGTTTTCCGATCACCGGGGCGCCTACGTCGAGCTGTACAATAAAGAGACCTACGCTGCCGCAGGGATCGACCAAGAATTCGTCGAGGACGATATCTCGGTTTCCGCCGGGAACGTTCTGCGGGGCGTTCACGGTGACATGCGAACCTGCAAACTGGTGTCTTGTCTGGAAGGTACTTTTTATTTGGTCGTCGTCAATTTTGACGAAAGCTCGCCTCAGTATCGCCAATGGACGTCCTTCACCCTGTCCGAGGAGAACCGCCTGCAAGTGCTCATACCGGCCAAATTCGGCAACGGCCATGCGGCGCTCAGTGAACGGGCGATTTTTCACTATAAGCAATCGAATGCCTACGACCGGGCCAGCCAGTTCACCATCCGATGGGACGACCCGGCCATCGGCATGGAATGGCCGCTCAGCGCCCCCATCCTTTCGGACCGGGACCGGGACGTCGGTAATATTGATGGCGATTGAACCCGTCGATGCGATCATTCTTGCCGGCGGTGCCGGGTCGCGGATAATGCCGGTGTTGGGCGAAACACCCAAAGTCCTGGCGCCCATACACGATGAGCCGTTCCTCAAATATCTGGTTCGATACTTGGCGGACAGCGCCGTCGTCCGCAAGGTCATCATCGCCGCCGGATACCAGGCCGATCAAATCGTCAACTACTGTGATCAGAATCCGATGCAACTACCCATTGCGTTTAGTATTGAGACATCTCCCTTGGGCACCGGCGGTGCATTGATAAATGCCCTTCCAGAGGCAACAGGCGAGACCGTCCTTGTCGTCAATGGAGATAGTTACGTTGATCTGGATTTGGCGGAAATGGTGGCCTTTCATACCGCCAATTCAGCGGACGCCACGCTGGCGGCAGTTCAGGTTGAAGATGCCCGCGCATCCGGGACATTAGCTCTCGACGAAAACCGAATCATCGCGTTTGCTGAGAAAACCGAAGACACTGGCCCCGGCTGGATTAATGCCGGGCTGTATATCTTTGAGCGCGTGGGATTGGAAAATTTCTCAAGCGGTTCAAGTTCGCTCGAACGCGATATCATGCCGAGATTGATTGAAGGCAATGTTCAAGCCTGCAAGACCAACAGACCGTTTATAGATATTGGAACACCTGGAAACTACGCCAGAACGGAAGAGTTCTTCCGCGAATTTTAATTGCCCGCGGTTACGATTTCTCGAGAACAAAAACGAAAATGCCGTCTTCTTCTTTCGAATCGAGAAGCGGGTTGCCGGTGGCGCGGGCGAAGGCCTCAAAATCACGCACCGCGCCGGGGTCAGTCGCCAAAACTTCCAGCGTCTCTCCCGCGTTTAGGCCTTTCATCGCCTTCTTCGCCTTGACGATGGGCATGGGACAATTTAGGCCCTTGGTATCAAGTGTTTGCGTTGCCATGGCGTCGGCGCCTCCCAAATTTGCGTACCCAATTCACGACGAAGTGAATTCCCTTAGTTAATATATAAAAATATAAAGTGTAAGAAAGCCTTTTCCCATAACTATTCTCCATCGCTTGTTCAAAGCGAAACGATAGTTTATGAAAAATGAATATGATAGTAGTGAGAACGTCTAAGTTCTCTCGGGAGACGTCACCATGGAAGACATGCCGGTCTGGCTACTGGTTTCGATATTGGGTTTCGGGTTGGGCATAGCCTTCGGGGCGACGGCACAACGCACAAACTTTTGCACCATGGGGGCAATCTCCGACGCCGTCTTCATGGAAGACTGGAACCGGTTTCGGGCCTGGATGCTGGCGATCACGGTGGCTATTCTTGGTAGCCAGTTGCTGCACCTGACGGAAACAGTTGATCTCTCCGACTCCATTTACCTGAGCGCTAATCTTGGATGGGCCGGTGCGATCATCGGCGGCTTGCTGTTCGGGTTCGGGATGACGATGACCGGCGGTTGCGGTAACAAAACGCTGGTGCGCCTCGGCGCCGGGAATTTGAAATCGCTGGTTGTCGCCGTGGTGCTCGGCATTTTCGCCTACATGACGCTCCGAGGTCTCATTGGGTTAGCGCGGGTCGAACTTCAGGCGGTAACGGATGTCGACCTTGCCGCCATGAGCATGAAGGCGCAGGGCATTCCCGATTTCCTTGTCGTTCTGGGATTACCGGGACAGATTGCACGCATCGGCACCGTTGCGGTTATCACTGGCGGCCTCTTGTGGTTCTGTTTTCGAAGCGCGGAATTTCGCGCCTCGAAAACCGATATCGTGGGCGGCGTGATTATCGGCGCCCTGGTGCCGGCAGCCTGGTATGTGACCGGCGTCATCGGATTTGATGAGTTTGAGCCGACAGCCCTGGCATCGTTCTCTTTCGTCGCACCGGTCGGCGAAAGCCTTCAATATTTGATGACGTTTACCGGCTCGACCATCAATTTCGGCATTGCCGTCGTCGGCGGCGTCATTTCCGGTGCCTTCCTTGCCGCCAAGTCATCAGGCGAGTTCCGGATTGAGGCGTTCACCGACGCGGATGACATGATCCGCCATATTTTCGGTGGCGCGATTATGGGTATCGGCGGCGTCATGTCGCTGGGCTGCACCATCGGCCAGGGGATCACCGGCATGTCGACTCTGGCGGTCGGATCGGTGATCGCGCTAACATCGATCCTGGCCGGCGGCACCCTGGGGCTCAAATATATCGAAGAAGGCAGTTTCAGCGGCGCCGTAACCGCGCTTTGCGGACGGTCTTAGTCGGCGAAACTAGCCCGCCAAGCAGCTACCAAAGCTCCACTTTCTTGCCCTGGGCTTCGTATTCCCGGGCCCGGGTCTGCAGCCAACGTTGGAAGTTTGGCTGTTTGTCGAAGCCGTTTTCGTGGACATAAACAAAGGTGTGCTGGAAATGGAACGGCTTCCAATAACCCATCAAACGCCAAACCTCGACGTCATGTCCGGGTTTCTTGTTCGCCTGCGCGATCTTTTTTGGAAAAAACTGCATGGTCGGCGTGAACTGCACCCGGTACTTACGCGCCAGTTTCTTTTCCGTGGTGACCTGGCCATCAATATCAGTAACCTCTCGGTCGCCCCATAAATTCAGCGAGACGACGACAAAGTGTTTCTTGATGTAGTCGACGGTTTCCGGAATACGCAGATTGACGTTGTGCATCTCGCGGCAATAGGGGCAACCGCGTTGTTCCCACAAGATCACCAATTGACGCCCATCGGCCGCCGCCTCAGCGGCATCTTCGCGGAGATCAAGGAATGACTCGTGAAACCAAGGCTGGTGGTACAACCCTTCTTCATTGGGTTCAACGGCCGGCAACATCTTCTTCTCGGTAGCCAGCGCCGGATCAACGCCAACAAGCCATACCGACAGCACACCCAGGAAACAAAGCCATTTCATATAACGCATCGAAAATCTCCCGCACGGTCCTGGCATTGTCATCATTTGTGGCCACAACGCCATTACCATCATACGTTTGATGTGGACAAACACCAAGAACATATTCAATATATGTAAAGTGAAGTTGGGCATAGACCCGACAATCTAATGCGACACGCTTCAGGAGAGGTGCCGAGCCGCGCCATGGAAATTGATCTTTTCTGCGAACTGGCGTCGCCACCGGGCAGGCCGCAAGGCGCCGACGGCCTTTTTCAAGACCTCATCGACGTCGCCCGCGCGGCCGACCGGCTCGGCTTCGGCACACTTTGGCTGCCCGAGCATCACTTCTTGGGTGATTACAGTGCGGCTTCCGCCCCCGATATTCTTCTCGGTGCCCTCGCCCAGGCGACTGAACGGTTAAAGCTTGGGTTCGGCGTGTTGCCGTTGCCCATCCACGACCCGATCCGTATTGCCGAGCGCCTGGCGACGCTCGACGCCCTGTCCGGCGGCCGCATCATGTGGGGGGTTGGACGCGGCGTGACAACGACCGAACTGGAAGGTTTTGGCGCCGAACCATCATCCAGCCGCGAGATCTTTTTGGAAAATTTCGCCGATCTGCAATTGCTTTTAGAGTCCGGGTCCTTTGAGCGCGCCGGCGCCGGCTATAGCTTAAACCCACGCCCCTCGGCACGGCTCAAAGATGGCTGGGTCGCGGCCGTCAGCCCTGAGACTTTCGATCTTGCCGCCGAATTGGGGCTCGATGTCATGACTGGGCCGTTCAAACCTTGGCCGATGATCGAAGCAGATCTTAAGCGCTATCGGACGCTGCGCCCCGAAGGTCTCACATCGTTTACCATGGCGTGCTACTGCGGCGCTGATCATGATGCGGCACGGGCTCGCGCCGAGACCGGTATTGTCTGGGCTTACCGCCGCATATTCGAAGTCGCCAAAGGTGTGCTGGCCAAACAGGTCACCGGTTATGAGCATTACCGCAAGTTGGGCTGGCTGGTGCCGATCTTAGACAAGGTCATGAGCCTCGCAGTGCTGGAAACCATGGGCCTCGCCAGCGTCGGTGACTCGGCGCATGTCGGCAATCGATTGGCAAAACTTCAAACCACTGGCCTTGATCGTGTCAGCCTGATTGTCGGCGGCGGTGATCTGACGGCAAATGAACAGATTGAGTCCCTTGAATTGATTGCCCGCGAAGTGATGCCGGCGCTCAACGCCGCACCCGATCTTGACGCCGCCATGGTGCCGGCATGAGCCAGGTTCTCGACCGCCTTGGTGCGCACGGTGCCCACTACCGTGATCCTGTCGCGGCGATTGACTGGCATGACGCGCGCGATGACCAAGCGTGGCTGCCGCATGACCTGTTGAGCATGAACAGCGCGGCATTGGGAAAACCCTTTTCTCCAATTGAGCTCAATGCCTTCAGCCGGATTGACTTCGCCCGACTTTGCGCGGCCGGCATGTGGCTGGAAGGCCTGTTGATCAGCCGCGTCACCGCCAAGGGATATCTGGGGCTGCGTACCGACGAAGCGCGGATCATGCTGCAAGAGGTGCGCGAGGAATCGGGCCATAGCCTGATGTTCTTGGAAATGATCGAACGTGCCGGCTTGGCCAATGTCCCATTGTTAGGCTCGACCGGCTTGCTGACCTGGATTGCCGGTCATTTGGATCCTGCCGGGCCGGAATTTTGGGCGATGGTCTATATTGGCGAAACCGTGACCGACACATTCGCGCTGAAAGCCCTGAAGCGGGTCCGCGAAGACGGCGCCGAAATCTGCCCGGTCGCCCGCCAGGTTCTGGAATTGCATCACCGTGATGAGGCTCGCCATATTGCCGCGGCGCGCACCCTCCTGGGCAGCCGGATCGGGCAGATGACTGAGGCGCGCCGCTTGTTGTTCACGCGCACCATCCGCTTCCTTCTCAAGCGGTTTCTGGATGCGACGCTATATCCGACGCCGGCCAGTCTCGACGTAGTGGGTATTGAGAATGCCAAATCCGTCGCCCGGGTCATCCGCCAATGCCCCGAACGCCGCCGGCTGGCCGAGGCTTGCGCCCGCCCGGCACTTGAATTGCTGAGGCGCGATGGTTTGCTGACTAAATCCATGGAGACGATCTAATGACTTGGTATGAGCAGATCACTGCTATCGAAGACCTGGAAGATGCCAATCTTGACGCCGAGCTGATCGACGAACTCCAACGCGGCAGCCGCGCTCTCAAACGCCCTATCCGGTTTTCGACCCCGACGTTCAAGGATTACACGTCGAGCGAAATGAAGGGGTGTTCGAAAAACAGTTTCCCGGCGTTCTCCATTACCGCCGGTGGCTGTGCGCTCATGTGCGACCATTGCCAGGCAAAAATCCTGGAGCCGATGATCCCAGCAACCAATCCCGAGATGCTCGAACAGAAAGTCCGCGATCTGGTGTTGATGCAAGACTTGCAGGGGTTTTTGCTTTCGGGCGGCTCAAACCGGCAAAACGAGATTGCCTATGAGCGCTATTACCCAAGTGTCGAAAAGCTGAAGCGTGAGTTTCCGCACCTGAAGATCGCCATTCATTCGGCGCTTCTCGATGAGACACGCGCCAAGCGCATGGAATCGGCCGGCGTCGATACGGCGATGATGGATGTCATTGGCAGCAACCAGACCATTCGCGATGTCTACAAGCTTGAGCGCCCGGTCGAAGATTTCGAAGCGACCTTGGCAGCGCTGTGTTCGACGAAGATGGAAATCGTGCCGCATATCGTCATCGGACTGCATTACGGGAAGATACTGGGCGAGGCCGAGGCGCTGGATATCTGCAGCCGCCATGACATTCATGCCCTGGTGCTAGTTGTTATTATGCCGTTCTATGCCAAAGCCGGTACGTTCGAGACACCAAAATCCGCTGACGTCGGCCGCATCTTCATGGAAGCCCGAACGCGCTTGGCGGACCGTCAGGTTTTGTTGGGGTGCGCGCGGCCGCCTGGCATGGCGCGCCGTGAAATCGACGCCTATGCGGTGATGGCGGGCCTGGACGGGATTGCCTTTCCCGCCGACGGCATGGCCGCCGTGGCTGAGACCATTGGACGGCCATTCCATCAGGAACACGCGTGCTGTTCGATCAAGATCGGCAGCGCGGCAGAGGCATCGTGCGCAGCATGACAGGGGTCGAGCACTCTGATGTCGTTGTCGTCGGGCTTGGGCCCGCCGGCAGCCGTGCGGCGGCGAAGGCTGCCGGCTCCGGGCGCCGCGTGATCGGCCTGGATCGGCGGCGCGAGGCTGGTGTTCCTGTCCAGTGCGCCGAGTTCATCCCGGCGCTCTTGGATCAGGAATTGGACGACCTTGGGCATGTGACCCGCCAGCGCGTCCGCGAAATGATGACCTTCGTCGAAAACGAAACGCCAGATATCAAACCCAACTTTCCCGGCCGCATGATTGAGCGCGCGAAGTTCGATGCGGCACTTGCCGCCGCCGCTGGTGCCGCTGGTGCGGACTGCCGCTTCGGTGCCGTAGTCGATAACATTGCGCCTGACGGTCGCGTTCAACTGAATGATGGCACGATCATCCGCGCCAACGTCATTATTGGCGCCGATGGGCCACGTTCTCGCGTTGGCCGCGCGCTGGGGCAGATTAACCGGCACGTGGTCGAAACCCGGCAGGTGACGGTGCCCTTAATCACACCAAATGAATCGACAGACATTTTTCTTTCGGCTGATATCGTCGGCGGTTACGGCTGGCTGTTCCCGAAAGGCGACAATGCCAATCTTGGCGTTGGTGTGGCGCCTGAGGCTAAGGGTCGCCTGAAACCGATCCTCGAACACCTGCACAGCTTGTTGGTCACCGAGGGCCGCGTTGGTAAGGAAATTCTCGGTCATACCGGCGGTCCGATCCCGGTCGGCGGTATGCTTGATCCGATTGGGAACCTGGGCGACGTGCCGGTTTTCCTGGCCGGTGACGCTGCCGGCCTTGCCAATCCAGTGACCGGCGCCGGCATTTCAGCGGCGGTGATTTCAGGTGGATTAGCGGGCGAAGCCGCAGCGGCGTTATTGGACGGCGCGGTGGACGCCTGCGATGAATATGTCGAAGAACTGGCCGACTTGTTCGAGCCCGCCCTGCGACGCGCATTGAAACGCCGCCAGGAATTGTTGACGTACTACCAAACTGACGCCGCGCCGACGCCGGCGGCATTACGCCGCGGCTGGATTGCTTACGATGAGTACTGGGCCGCATAGAAAGGACCCGACGCCATGACGTGTTTAAAACCCGAAGGAACATTGCCCGGTGAGACCGGTGCCGGTGGCGGCGATTTCAATGCCTTTGGCGCCATGCAGCCTCGGTCGCCATCGGAAGCGCCCAAGGACAAACGCAACGGGGCGTCGGTGAAAGCCAATGACGTGGCGCCGGGCGGCGCCTATCTGCCCAACTACAATATGCTGACGCCCAACATGCGCTCGCCGGAGTACGTGCAGATGTCCACGGCGGCGGCAATTACATTGGGGATCATGCCGGGCAAGATGTACCGCTGCGGCTGCACGCGGTGCCTCAATCTGTTGCTGACCTATCCGGAAGGCTGCCGCGCCAACTGTGCCTATTGCGGGCTGGCGCGCCACCGCGAGGCCGAGCGTGATTATGCCGACCGCAATTTCATCCGCGTCGACTGGCCGGCGGTGCCCATGGATCAGGTGATCGACATTGTCGCCAATGACGGAGAGGCGACACCCTTCCACCGCATGTGCATTTCCATGATCACGCATCCAGGTTCGGACGCCGACACGGTGACGGTCATGCGCAATTGGCGCGAGCGCATTACCCATGACATCATGCCGGTATCCATTTTATCTAATCCCACCACCATGACCCGGGGCGACGTGCGGGCATTGCATGACCTGGGCGCCGATATCTTCACCGTGGCCTTGGACGCGGCCACGCCAGAGCTTTTTGACCGGACCCGGGGGCGCGGCGTCAATTCGCCCCATTCATGGAAGAAATATTGGGAAATTCTCAACGACGCTCGCGATATTTTCGGGGCCCAGAAATTCGGCGCACATATCATCGTCGGCATGGGGGAGACCGAGCACGACGTGCTGACGCTGGTTCAACAATTGGTCGACCTCGGCGGCCACAGTCATATGTTTTGCTTCTTTCCGGAAAAGGGATCGCTCATGGATCACCTGCCGGCAACGCCCCGCGACCAATGGCGGCGCGTCCAACTGGCGCGCTATCTGATCGATTGTTACGGGGTGCGCGTCGATCAAATGTCCTTCGACGAAGAGGGCCGGGTCAGTGATTTCGGATTGGCCGCCGGAGAACTTGATACGGTCATTGATGCGGGCATCGCATTTCGCACGTCAGGCTGCCCCGGCAAGTTCGCCGAAGATATCTCTGCCTGCGATCGGCCCTACGGGGATTCGCCGCCCAGCGACATTGCGTCCTATCCGTTCCAGCCGATTAAGAAAGACATCACCAAAATCCGCCGCCAGTTGAAGTTATAGGGTTCAACCCATGGGCCGGGCTTTTCGCGTCATCGATACGGGGCTCCGCGACGGGCGCTGGAATATTGCCTTCGACCAAGCGCTGATTGAAGCCCGCCAGGCGAACGACATCCCCGATACCATCCGGTTTCTGCGCTTCCCGCCGACGGCGCTGGTGGGGCGCCATCAGGACTTATCAAAGGAAGTTGATCTTGAACACTGCCGGGCCAACGATATAGGCGTTGCCCGGCGGATTACCGGCGGCGGCGCGATTTATTTCGATCCAGGCCAACTCGGATGGGAACTGGTATTTCAGCGCGGAACATTTGCCTTCCCCGATCTGGGTGCCGCCGCGCGCTCCATCTGCGAAGCCGCCGCGGCGGGAATTTCGGAACTGGGCGTAGACGCCCGCTATCGGCCCCGTAATGATATCGAGGTCGATGGCCGCAAGCTCTGTGGCACCGGCGGGTTCTACGATGGCGATGTGATGTTTTATCAAGGCACGCTGCTGATCGATATGAACCCGGCCGACATGATCGCCGCATTGAACGTCCCCGAAGCCAAGCTGGCCAAACGCAATCTCGATGATGCCGGCCAACGGATTGTCACGCTAAGGGAACTGCTGGGTGATGACCTCCCCGATCTCACCGTCCTTCAAGCCGCTATCCTATCAGGTTTTCGTGATCATCTTAATGTCGATATCAATTTCTTGGAGCCAAGCATTGTCGAGCTTTCGCTAGCCGATCAGCTGCACGATGATGAAATCGGCACGCAGGCTTTCGTGGAAGCCATCAACGCTCCGGACAGCGATGGTGACGTTTTGAGCGCCAATCACGCAGGCCCCGGCGGTACAGTCACGGCATACCTGCGTCTCGAAGGCCCGACCGACGCCCGCATCCGCGAGGTCCTGATCACCGGTGATTTCTTCGTCGCACCGCCCCGTACGATATTTGATTTGGAATCCCGCCTGCGCGGCATCGCGGTCACCGAGATCGCAGATACGGTGGACGCATTCTTCACTGAATGCACCGCCGAAGTCTTGAGTTTAGGCGCCGACGACTTCAAGCACGTGCTGACGGTCGCTGCCGCTGGCCGCGCGGCTGATTGAGGCGCCGCCATGGTCCAACCCACACGCTCACTCTATGTCATTCAGCACACCGACGCCGAATATCTGGGCCATCTGGAAGATCACCTAGAAGGCCGAAACATCCGGTTCACCTACATGCGCCCCCACACCGCCGACGGCAAATTGCCGGCAACGGTGAAGTTCACCGACGGCATGATTCTATTGGGAGGCGGCCCCTGGGGTGCTGCCGGCACACGCAACCTACCAAGCCTCGACGACGAAATTCAATTGGTGAAGCAATGCATGCTGGAAGGCGCGCCCGTTATCGGCATTGGGATTGGCGCGCAAGTTCTTGCGCTCGCGTCAGGCGGCAGCGTCGAAGCTGCACCCCTGGCGTTCGACGTGCAAACGGCGCACCGCACCGATCCGGATGCGCTGAACGGTTTTCTTCCTGAAATCTATCCAATGGTGACGTATATGCGTGACCAGCCCGTCGCGCCGCCCCATGGGCGTGTCCTATCTGAGACCGAAGACGGCGGGCATGCATTGTTTCAAGTCGCCGAGAATTGCTTCGGTTTCGCCGGCCATCCGGGGATCAAGCTTGGAATGATTGAAGACCTGATCATGGAATTCGATGAAAGTCCTGATGATATCGGCGCCGGTTTAGACAAATTTCGCGCCGCCCAAACCGAACTCGTTGATGCCTTGGTACCGATCATGACGGGGCTGATCCAGTTGACCGGTTGGATGGACGGACGCCACTCAGAGAATATGCCGCAAAGTCGCACAAATGAAGGATTGTAACATATTCGTTTTTTATATATTGTTATGAACGAATAATTCACCGGGCCAGAAGAACGATAGCAATCGTCCCGGCCAGAATTGAGATCGACGCCGAAAAGGGAGGGCGGAGCTTGGCTGAAAAGCTGGTTATTATCATGGTCAACACGGACCCCAGAAACGGCGAGGAGCTGGGCGCACCGATTTTTCAAGCGACCGTCGCCGCCGCCATGGATTATGAGGTCGAGGTCGTGTGTACGGCGACGTCGGGTCAATTGATGAAAAAGGGTTTCGCCGAAAACTTGGTGGTCAAGGAAGGCTCACCGAAATCCGTTTATGACTTTATCAAGGATGCTCACGAAGCGGGCTGTAAGTTTTTCTGCTGTTCGCCAAACCTGGATTTGTTCGACATGACCGTGGACGACCTGATCCCCGAATGTGAAGGGATTGTCGGAGGCGCCTATGTGATTGAGCAGGTCATGGAGGACGACGACGTGCGCGTCCTGACATACTAAGGGCGCCAGTGATGCACGCCGCCGGCACACGCGTTCAGGATTTCATCGGCGATCCCGTTTCCGATGAGCCGGTCATTGCGCGGGGTGACTTGGAAGACGTCTTCAACGATATCCAAGCCGACATACGCTATGACCATGACCTCAATGGCTGCCTGAATTGCGGCATCTGCACGGCGACCTGCCCGGCCGCCCATTATTATGATTTCAGCCCGCGCGAGATCGTCCAGCTTCTGTGGACGGAAAACCTGGAAGGCGTCTACGACGCCATGCAGGAAAAAATCTGGGCCTGCGCGCAATGCTACACCTGCGCGGCACGCTGCCCCTTCGGCAATTCGCCGGGGTCCTTGGTGATGATCATGCGCGAGGTTGCCATTAAACATGGCATGCAATCGGCCAAGGATGTGCTCAGGCCGTTCAGCCGGGTGATGCTGAAATTGATTTCCACCGGCAATCAGTTGGCGCCGGACATGATCAATCCGGAGCATTTCGCCGACTGGGGGCCGAACATCTCTAAGGTCGACGCGCCCTTGAAGTTGTTGCGTCAAGCGATCCCCATGCCGACCCTGAACACCACGGAGACCGCCTGGGAGGTTAATCTCAAAACCTCGGTGGAGCTCTATACGATTTGGGAGATGACCGGCGTTCTCGACCAGTTGGAAACCATTGATGAGAATCTCTTCGATGTCATCGAAGACATCATGGATGAGAAACGTGAAGACTATGAAGATTGGCTGGAAGACCAGGAAGATGAGGACGACGACGATGAGGATGATTGATCTTCGTCAGGCGCGGCCATTGCAAACGGGAGACAGACGATGAAAGAGAACTGCGGCGAACGCCTGACCGGCCACGGGTCCGAATGGAATGATGCCAAGTTGAGCGCCGACGACGCCAAGACGGCAACGTCCTGGGTCGAGGCCCGCGTCGACAAACGCGCCATGCTGACACAGAAGGATCGCGTCGAAGACGTCCGCGACGTCATGTGGCAGCTGGAAAAGGAAGGCGAGATTGCCGTTCACCGGATCGAAGAACAGCACAAGCCGAAGATGGTGAAGACGTTGTTCGGCTGGCAGAAAGTCATTCCGACGACGCAACTTTGGCATCACAAATCCTGTGGCCAATGCGGCAATATTCCGGGCTATCCGACGTCGCTGTTGTGGCTGCAGAACGAGATGGATATTTCATATCTAGATGAGACCGATCAGACGTCATGCACGGCGTGGAATTACCATGGTTCGGGCATCGGCAACATCGTCAGCCTGGCCGCTGTGTTTCTTCGGAATTTTCACCAGGCATACGTATCGGGCAAGGCCCAAGGCTTCGACGATGGACACTATTATCCCTTGGTCCATTGCGGCACGTCGTTCGGCAACTATAAGGAAGTCCGAAAATTCCTGCTGGGGTCGCCGGAGCTCCGCGAACAGGTCCGCAAGATTTTGGATAAGCTCGGCCGGTTGGTTGACGGCAAGCTCCTGATCCCTGAGGAAATCGTCCATTATTCGGAATGGCTGCACGTCATGCGCCCCGAAATCGCGGCACGCCGGACCATCGATGTCTCGCACATCCGCGCCACCATCCATCCGGCCTGCCATGTCTACAAGATGATCCCGGAGGACGCGATCTACGACGATGACATTCTTGAAGGCAACCGGGTCGCCGTCTCCACCGGTTTGATCGAAGAACTGGGCGCCCGGGTCATGGACTATTCCACGTGGTACGACTGCTGCGGCTTTGGGTTCCGTCACATCATTTCGGAACGCGAATTCACCCGGTCCTATGCCATCGACCGGAAAATCCGCGTTGCCGTCGAAGAAGCCCAATCCAACGTGATGATCGGCCACGATACAGGCTGCATTACGACACTGGATAAGAACCAATGGATTTCCAAGGCCGGCGGACCCGAAAAGGAAGTCTCCCTGCCGGTGATGGCGGACTGTCAGTTCGCAGCCCTGGCCTGCGGCGCCGACCCCTACAAGATTGCCCAGCTGCATTGGCATGCATCGCCTGTCGAGGATTTGATGGAGAAGATGGGCATCGATTGGGAAGCCAAGAAAGCCGGCTTCGAGGACTATTTGGAAGAGGTCAAACAGGGTCACGGCGAAAGCCTTTATGACCCCCGCCTTAAGATAACGTCGGGGCCAGGCTTCAAGAAAATCGCAGCGCCCGTCAACTAAGGCAGCGCGGCTCTCGGGAACAGGATT
>JABJBP010000044.1 GCA_018665815.1 Rhodospirillaceae bacterium | reverse complement strand
GCGCCAACGGCCACATGTCGAACTGCCGGATCGGCTTCCAATAGCCGGGTAATGACACAGATTAGAAATTCGTCGGGATGGTAATTCATTCGGCGGCGTCGGAGTGCACGTCACCGAGGGTCCGGGCCAAATAATCCTGAAAACCATCCATGGTCTTGGCGGCACGGGCATAGGCGGCAATCTCATCCGTGTCGGCATCGTAACTGCCCAGCAGGGCAGATGGCCAAGCGCCGTTCGCGGCTTCAGCCACACCGCCGATGTAAAGGTTGGACAGCGTGCCCGCGGCCAGCGTGTCGTCGGCAGGGAAATCGTCATCAACAATGTCTTCGACAGTCACCAGGGTTTCACGTGCGGCATGGGCCATGGTCGCCAATTCCCGGCGTTTGCCGATCCAAACATTTCCCTCGCGATCCGCTTTCGGGCTATGGAACACCGCAAAGTCGGGACGAATGGCGGGAATGAGCGCAATGGGGCCGCCGCCATTCTCCAATGGGTCATCAACAACTTTCCAGTCATCACGAAATTTCTCAATATCCGAACCGATCAAGCCACTCAAGGGCATGAACGGCACGCCTTTTTCGCTGGCCTGCAACCCCGTGTGAATGGCGGGACAGGTCGAGTCGAGCATCTTGATGGCGCCTGATTGAATAGCTTCGGTAAACCTGGGTGCCAAACCCGCTTCGCCGAGACTGACTGCAGCAGCTTCCAAAGTCCCGACACAGCCTGCCCCCACCAGCATATCGACGCCGATACCGCCTATCGGCACGCAAAGAATGTGAAGATCACGGGCTTCGCGCGCAATGAGCGCCCGGATAAACGCCATCGAAATCCAGCTGTATTCTGGCGGCAAAGCAACAAGCGCACCATCGGGCACGCGAGCCGCCAAAGCATCAACGTCTTGGAACATATTCATGCGCCTAATATAAGGGCCGCCCGCGCCCATTGCCAATAATCTTGAAGCCAGGCACCATCAACTATCCGGTGTGACAGCTCGCCAATAATCGACATTCATATCAACCATCAACGAATCGTGCTTGGTCTCCAGGCAACGCCGCATAGAGAAGAACTGGCCGACATCTCCGACCATGTAGCGACAAGCTCCGAATATTTCCTGCGCCTGTTCGCGCCCGGCCGCGCGAAGCTCACCTTTCTCAGAGTTCACGCCTTTTTTCCATATCGATTGCCAACTGGCGGTTCCGATCCGTCCGGTACGCGGTGTGTTGTTGATCATTCTATTAACGATACGCGCAGCCACCGTCCGGGGCGCGGTGCCGTGCAGCCAACGGTCCGCTTCTACCCGCAAGAACGCTGACGTGTAATCAATTTCTTCAGGGGAAATCGGGTTCATATCCCCGGCCTTCGGTTCCGGCACGAGCGACATGCCATCGGAAACGATCAACGCAACTTTGACACCGCCCAATTCACGCATTTTGCGTTCCGTCAATTCGACCCGCACGGCGGTAAAACTCCGCGCGGTTGTTACGCGAAGATGATCGCGCGCCGCCAATTGGTGCTGGCGCCCTTGTGCGTCTGTCACCACAAGCGTTGCTTCGCATTTGCCATGGAATTGATAGGCCGTCCCGGGCAACGGATTATCGCGATGCTTTTGCAAGCAGGGCGTAATCAGTTCGGCTGAACATTGACCGTAGGCACAGTTCAACGGCACGGCTTCATTATAGGCGACAAGGCCAAGGATTTGCGGTGCTGCAGCTACCGGGCGCACCAAACCGATGAATACAAATGCCAAGGCAATGATCAGGATACTCGCGCGTCGCATTGTCGTCCCTCCGTTTGAGGGCGCATCGACCCCGACATATCTTCGTACGGCAGCCAAAGCGCCCCAGGAATCAGCTTCTAATAGGGTCTCACAGGCACGTTTCCACGTCAACTTGGTGCGCCGGCACGGTCATCAAACCTCCGCGATCAATCGTCCTCGATCGGCAGTCCCCGCGCGCCGCGTTTATCTGTATTGTTAAATTTCGTGCCCCGCATATCGGCGCCCCGAAAATCACAATCGATCAACAATGACCCGGACAAATTAGCGTCCCGTAAATCCGCACCTTCCAAATCAGCATTCCGCAAATCAACACCGTTCAATGAGGCCCGCACAAGCTTCGCGTGTTCGAGACTTGCCCGCCATTCTCCACCGCCAGCACGGCTTGATACGTTGACCTCGCTAAACACGGCACCGACGAGATCAGCGTCGGTCAAGTTCGCCCGGTTCAATTTAGCGCCGCGAAGATCCGCGCGCTTGAGATTGGCACTACGAAGATCCGCATAAGACAGGTCAGCCATCAGCAGCTCAGTTTTGGAGAGTTTGGCATCGCGTAAAATTGCGTAAGATAAATCGGCGGCGGATAAATTGGCGCTGTCCAAAGCAATGCCAGTGAGATCCATCTCCGACAATTCGGCCCGCGCGCCCTCTCGACCATTACTCTTCACCCATTCACCATGGGCGATGACAATATCTTGCAAAGGGTGATCGAGATTTTCGATACTTTTGGGAAGGACGGCTTCGCTCAAGTCGACCTTCGACAAATCAACTTTTTCAAAAATCGCGCCAATCAAATTCGCACCAGACAGATCGGCATTATCGAGCACCGTGTTGGAAAAGATTGCACCGCGAAATATCGCGCCACTGAGCACAGCTTCGGTAAAGTCGGCCCCTTCCAGATTGCATCCTGTCAAGTTGGTCAGCGAAAGATTGGCCCGAATGAATTTGGCATTCTTCAGATTACAATCCGTCAGGTCGGTTTGGACAATCATTGAATCAGATACCTTGGCGCCTTGCATGTTGGCGCCACGCGCGACGGCACGCTCCAGTCCGCCGTTGCCTCATCGTGAACAATAGGAGCCAAATCCCCACCTTTCGACAAAGATTTCATCAGCACGCCATCGCGCATGTCGGCGTCAATCAATGAGGCCTCGGTCATGTTGGCACCTGCCATGCACGTGCCGCGCAAATCTGCCCGATCAAAATTAGCTTCGGTCATATTGGCAAATCTCATGTCGGCTGCGAATAAGATGGCGTCCTTGAAATTTGCTTCCTCAAGACTGCAGTGACAGAGCAGCGCACCAGTCAAATCCGCCTGCCACAGATTTCGTCCGGACATATCCAGATAAGACAGATCAAACATACTCAGCTTTGCTCGCTCACCGCCTTGCTTTTGGTCGGCGAACAGCTTGTGCTTGGTCAAAATCCCATCAAGTTCCTTCTGGGAAATCTTTGTCCAGCCTTCCCGAAACTCCGGTGTTCCCTGTAGCGCCATGGTTTGATCATATACCTTCGATTGCGCCGAATGCGTTAAGAGACACTATACAGATTCGGCGTTGCCTGCTGTGCCACGCGTCACTATGTTCCGTTTGTTTACGGGCTTTTGCAGATTGGGTCCATGCCTGACACAAATTTAGACAGCATTCATATCATTGGCGGTGGTTTAGCCGGCAGCGAAGCCGCATGGCAAGCGGCGCGGGCCGGCATTCCCGTGGTCTTGCACGAAATGCGGCCCCAACGGGGCACGGATGCGCATCAGACTGACGGTTTGGCCGAACTGGTCTGTTCCAATTCCTTTCGCTCGGATGATGCGGAGGGCAACGCCGTTGGCGTACTGCACGAAGAAATGCGCCGTTGCGGTTCATTGATTTTAAAAGCCGCAGACGCACACCGCGTACCCGCCGGCGCGGCCTTGGCCGTCGATCGTGATGGATTCTCCCAGGCCGTTACCGACGCATTGGAAAGTTCGCCACTCATCGATATTGACCGGACGGAGGTCGCCGGGTTACCGCCGGACGAATGGCGTTCAGTCATCATCGCCACGGGGCCGCTAACGTCACCGGCGCTCGCCACAGCGATCGCTGAACTGACCGACGAAAGTTCATTGGCGTTTTTCGATGCCATAGCGCCGATTATCTATAAGGAATCGATTGATTTTTCGACCGCTTGGTTCCAATCGCGCTATGACAAAGGTGACGGTGCGGATTATATCAATTGCCCGATGAATACGGCGCAATACGAAGCCTTTATAGATGCGCTGATCGACGGCGAAAAGACCACGTTCAAGGAATGGGAAAAAGACACACCTTACTTCGAAGGCTGTTTGCCGGTCGAGGTGATGGCCGAACGCGGTCGCGAAACGCTCGCTTATGGGCCGATGAAGCCGGTCGGCTTGACCGATCCGAACCAGCCGGACCGACGTTGCCATGCCGTGGTGCAGTTGCGCCAGGACAACGCACTCGGGACGCTTTACAACATGGTCGGTTTCCAAACTAAGCTGACCTACGGTGAACAGAAGCGGATATTCACGATGATTCCAGGCCTGGAAAACGCAGAGTTCGCGCGTCTTGGCGGCATTCATCGCAACACATTCATCAACAGCCCGAAACTGCTGGATTCAACATTGCGCCTAAAGGCCATGCCACGCATTCGTTTCGCCGGCCAGATCACCGGCTGCGAAGGGTATGTGGAAAGCGCCGCCATCGGGTTGATGGCCGGACGGTTTGCCGCCGCGGAACGCCTCGGTGAAACCTTAATCGCGCCGCCCGAGACCACCGCCATCGGCGCGATCCTCGGTCACGTCACTGGTGGTGCTCAGCCCGAAACTTTTCAGCCGATGAACGTCAATTTCGGGCTATTCCCGCCCATTGATGCGCGCGATGAGCGTGGAAAACGGCTCAAACGGCGGGACAAACGGCGCGCCCAAGCGGCGCGTGCGCTTCAAGATTTGGACGCCTGGCTTGGTCAGGATCGTGCGGCGCCAGAAAATAGTTCCACCTAAAACGGCAGCCAGCCCTGTTCGCGGTCGTAATGAAGATATCCGATATTGGCGCCGGCCCTGAGCCCAATGCCGGTGCGGATTGGCGCTAGCACCATTTTATCTCGCCGCTGATAATTCATGCCGACCCCGGCAATAAAATAAAAACTACCGTCAACACCGGGAAAACGACGAAACATCTGTTCGTCATTCTCTAGCTTATAAACCAAGGTGAATACCTTCGACGCATTGCCGCCGAAATCCCAGCCTACTGACGGACCCTTCCAGAAAATTTTGCGCGGGCCGGCGCTTTTTCTGTTCAATTCGCCCTTGCCATAGCGCAAACCGACAATAAACGCGCCGCTGACCTCTTCGCCGGTGATAAATGCATTCGGTTTCCCAAGCTCGGCGAAGGCCCTCTCAACCGCCGTCGCCAGGCCTTCCGTGGTATCGCCAAAAAAACCTTCGGCGGCACGGACGATTTCCTCGGTCGTGTAGGTGTCGTCTGCCGCATGAGCAGGAACAGAGATAGCGAATACGATCAGGAATGAAGCTAGCCAAAATAGTTTTCGGTGGAACATCTGCGGTCTCCTAATTGTCAATCGGTCGCCCATCGCATCAAATTAATCGGTCCACGGTTGGCGACCGGTGTAGGGGTATTGTGGATCAGAATAACCCGGTGTCGAAGGATGCCCCAGCGGGACAAATCTGTTGATAAATGCTTCGTCTTCCACGGTGAATTCAAAACGCAATCCACCAACATATTCTTTCCATTGTCCCATCGTCCGCGGGCCGGCCAATACCGACGTGACGATCGCGTTATTCAACACCCAACTGAGTGCAAATTGCCCCGCGCTGAAGCCGCGCTTTTCCGCCCGCGCCTTGATTTTTTGGGCAAGCACCAAGTTTTCCTTACGCCACTCGGTCTGCATCAGCCGCTTGTCGTTTCGGCTGGCCCGGGTCCCCTTCCCCTTTTCGGCAACGGATGTCCCGTATTTGCCGGTCAGCACTCCACGCGACAGCGGGCTGTAGGGCACGACGCCCAGTCCAAAATGCTCACACGCCGGCAGGATTTCCTGTTCGGGCGTCCGGTCCATGGCATTGTAATAGGGTTGGCAAACCACTGGTGCGGGCACACCCATGCTTTCCGCCAGCGACACCGCCAGAGCTATTCTCCATCCCCGGTAGTTACTCAATCCCCAATAGCGCACTTTACCGACAGCGATCAGATCGGCAACCGCCTCAATACTTTCCTCAAGTGGCGTGTCCGTGTCGTCTTTGTGGAAATAATAAACATCAACATAGTCGGTCTTCATGCGCGCCAAGCTCGCATCCAGTGCCTTGATGATATGTTTTCTGTTCAAACCGCGGTCGTTGGGACCCGGTCCCATCGGGTTGAAGACCTTGGTCGCCAGAACCCAACTGTCACGTTGCGGCTGTATGAACTTGCCGACGATTCGCTCCGATTCGCCCTTCACATAGACATCGGCGGTATCAATGAAGTTGATTCCGGCATCCCGCGCAGCGGCGATTATCTTGCCGGACGCCGCCTCAGTAGTGCGTCCGCCAAACATCATGGTGCCCAGACAAATCGGTGATACCTTCAATCCACTGGCACCTAAGTGTCTGTATTCCATAACTAATCCTCTCTAATGACAGATACCTCGACGATCTATCGCCGATGTCTCACCTATATCACGGCGCCCTGTTCTTGTCACAATCAGGCATTAGCTTTGCCCGTCAGTGACTTAGGGCGACCGTCTTCTGTCGCACTATGATGAAAAGTCGTAGAATTCGATGGTGGCTTTAATTGCGATGTAATCGGAAAGATTTGACCGCAAAAGCTCATTCCCGCAAGCCGATGAGAATCGGCCGGCCCATTTTTCGTGCAACCACCTGGTTGCTCGCCGCAGTCTTGTGCGCGATGATCTCTTACGCTGTGCCGGTGCAGGCACGTACCGCTGCCGGTGCATCCCTAAGGGACGTGAAGAAGGCAGCGATCCCAGAAAACCGAAGATACCAAAAGAATACCGTAGCGCGCCGGATCAGGGAGCTACCGCCAACGCCGACCAATCCCCTCCGGACAAGCTCGCCGATGCCGCATTGGCGCCCGACACCAAAGAACCACAGCCTGGACAAAATGCGGGTACGATAGCCCCGGGTTTCCTTGAAAACCTGTCGCAGCTATTCACCGATCAGAAAGAAACGGAAGTCGGTTGGTCCGCCGATGTCGAGATCAATGACCCTGCGGATAAATCCGACTTGATGGCAGCACCGGTCATGAAGCCCGTCGCAGCGAACAAGCCGATGTCGGAAAAACTGACGCCACGACAGCAAACCGCGGCGTTAAACCCGCCTGCCGGCAATAATGGAGATGCCTGGACGACGACCGTTGAGATGAACACGGATACTGGCGATCCCATGGTCCTGCAGGTCACGAAATCTCCGGTTCCGGCCGGTGATCTGGCGCCACCATCGCAACTTGCTCAATCGCAAGTACCCTCACAAGATTTAATCAACCCGCTCGTTGCCCCCCGAAAACCTGCAAAAGCTGACACGCCGTCGGCAGGACTGGCCCGCGGCAATCAGGTCGCAGAATTGCCAAAGGCGTCAGCCAGCGATGATCCATTAGGCGATTTGCCGCCGGCGGAAGGTGAAGAGTCTGATTTGCCACTTGCCGAAGGTGAAGCTTCCGATCTTCCACCACTGGATAGCGACAACTCCGACTTACCTCCAGCGGAAGGCGAGCAAGCCGATGATCTACCCCCAGCAGAAGGCGAGGAAAGTGAGAGTGTGAAAGCGGCGGCAAAACCAACGCCCCGCAAACCGCCGAAAAAACTCCCCTACTCCGACCCGTTGCGGGCGCCCGACCCCATTCCGGCCAGGGATCAGCCTGTGACCCCAGCGCGGGCACTTTCACGAACCGCGGAATTCAAGACCGGTCCGGAAGACCCCATCGGCAGGCGCAGTGATCTCCGGCTGCAACCAGACGAACAATTGGCGACGCCGGGCAGGACGCGCTATCCAACGGTGGGCGAAGTTGCTGCCAAACAGCAAAGCCGTTCGGCGGCACTGTGGCCTGTGACCAAGCTTGCGAAGAATGATATCGCGCCGGCACGGACGGCTGCACGACCGCGCCCTGCCATGCTCGGCAGAACCTCGCTAACTGGTGCTATTCTGTCGCTTGGAGAATCGGTAAGTCTGGAAAGTTCACTGCCGCCCGATGAAGGCATTGACGCCAACAACCAATGCGTCAAGAAAAACCGCGGCACGACTCTGTTCTGCATTGAGCCGATCGATTGGCCGGAAAAATTGCGCACAAAATTTGTTGTCCGAACCATTCTTTATGCCGGCCCGATGGCGATCGTCCGCTACGACCAGGGCGCGGCAAGCCGTCTGCACGCATTATTCCCGGCCACCGAGTTTGAAACCATCGTCAACTATTACCGCGAACGTTTCGGCAATCCGACGGAGCTTTGGCGGCGGAGTCTTGCGCCGCTTGCCGAGCCGCGACGCGACAATCCGACAGTGGCTTGGCGGAGCCGGGACCCGAAAACCAACGCCGTGACAATTCTGGAAATTCGCAAGTACGACGACACCCGTGGCGGTTTCCCCGATACCGGTCGCGGCGCGGTCATGCTCTATCTCGCGAATTCCCCGGCGATCTTCCCGCAAGTGTCGTCGCATGAATTGATGCGATTGAAGCGTGAACCGGTGAAAAAGCCGGGTTGATTGGCCGGAGGGATTTTCGGGCCACTCCTAAAACTTACGACGGAAGGCATGCCAGCCCAGGTTAGCGGTCGCCCATGTACCAGGGCCATGGCGGGCGAATTCTTCCCGGGTCGCATCATAACCAGTGCGTTCCAGCAACTTGAGATAATGATCGGCGAGAACGGCAGGCAGAAGCACGGGCAAGGCCTCCGATGCCAATTCCTGAGGACGAGCCCGCGCGGTCGCAATGTGCCGCCGCGCTTCTGTTGCGATTTCTCTGACGGCAACATTCAATCCATCAGGCGATGGGTTGCCGAACCGCGTCCTCAACACATCGGCAGGTTCAAGTTGATGACGCCGACAAAGGTCGTCCGGAAGATAGATACGTCCCTCAGCAGCATGGTGGGGAAGCGCGCGAAGCAAACCGGTATAAGCCCACGCAATGCCAACATGCCCCACGGCATCATGGGTTGGTCCGTGGACCGCTGCGCCAAGTATGGGTAGAGCCGCCATCGACAGTATCGTTGCCGTTTCATTCGCATAAGTTTCGAGCGCTGCCATGTCCGCCGGGCGGCGCGGTTGAAGATCGTCGGCGCGGGCTTCAATCATGGCCAGCAGATTATCCGCTTCTAAACCGAAATTTGCGACAGCATCGGCAACTGCCAAGGCCAAGGGGTGTTTCGGTATTTGCCCCGTGTCGATGTTCGATATGGCTTCGTGCCACCATTTCAGACGGAGTTGGCCGACCATCGGATCACTGACCGATTCCCGTACCCGGGCAATTTCAAGATTGAACGCATAGAGCGCGACCAAAGCCGCCCGGCGGTCGGCGGGGGCGAATAACGTGCACAAAAACCGGTCCCTATCACCATCGCGCAAACGTCCGGCGATATCGATTGGGACGCCAGAATCCAGCGAATCGGATGCAAATTTAGTCGGAATTGATGTTGTCATGCGTTTTGAAGATCACGTTATAAGCCCTCTAAACCAACGATTTCGCGCAAAATCGTTGAAGCATCCCGATAACGGTACATATAATAGAGTACTTAGACAGTTTCTAAATTTCATTATTCCCATATAGCTCACGAAGGGAACCCCATGGCAGCTATTCTTTCAAATCTCAGAAACACCGTCATCGCGGGCCTTGTGCTCACGGTCATCATGGTCGCCGCTATAATCGGCGCAACCGGCGAAGGTCAGCCGGGCGGCCATGCCTATTTCACATTCTTGCTGCGTTGGCTGCATGTCGTCAGTGGCGTCATGTGGATCGGCCTTCTGTGGTACTTCAACTTCGTCCAGATCCCGAATATGCCGAACATTCCGGACGACCAGAAACCGGCCATCGGCAAGGTCATCGCGCCAGCGGCCCTGTGGTGGTTCCGCTGGGGCGCCATGGCGACCATTGCCACCGGTCTGATCGTCGCCGCTATGAACGGCTATCTCGTCCAGGCCCTGACGCTGGGCTCCGACGGTGTGGCCAAACACATGGCCATCGGCATAGGTATGTGGTTGGGCATCATCATGTGGTTCAACGTCTGGTTCGTGATTTGGCCGGCCCAGCAAAAAGCCTTGGGCATGGTCGAAGTCGATGCGGATGCGAAAGCCGCGGCGGCGCGGACAGCGATGCTGTTCTCGCGGACCAATACCCTGTTGTCGTTCCCGATGCTCTACGCCATGGTTTCGGCGCAGAACATCTTCTAGTTCGTGGACGCAATTTCGAGCCGGAAACGGGGCCCTTTGGGCCCCGTTTTCTTTTGCCGAAATCGTTAGACCAACGGTCATTAGTCGACGGCGATCAACGCCGCGACCGCGCGGCGTTCCTCACCCAGCAATACATTGAAGGTTCTACACGCCGCACCGGTATCCATCCATTCGAGGACGAAACCACGATCTTTGAGACCTGCCCGCAAATCAGCCAGTGGGGCTGTGAACCTAGGCCCGCAGCCGATCACCAATATGCCGCCCTCGGTGGCGTCCAACTGAGCCAGGCTTTCGGTGGTAATGGCATCGGGGGTGCGGACCGGCCAGGGGTGGGTTTCTTCCGATCTCACCAGGACCGAGCCCTCAAACCCCACACCGGCAATGCGGAAGCGCCCGCCGCCGTAGCTCTGAATGAGCTGGCGACCGGCGGGAACGACAGGGGTAATGTCGAGTGAAATAAGCCTACGGCGCCTCTTCGGCAGCCGCCTCCACGCTATCCGAACCGCCCTCACCTTCGGCCTGATCCGCCGCCATGGCACCGCCACGGTCAACGTTCAAATAGAGCAATATCGGCACGGCCAAGCAGATCGATGAGTAGGTGCCGATGATAACGCCCCAGATCATCGCGAAACTGAAGTCCTTGATCACCGCGCCGCCCAGGAAATAAAGCGCCAACAAGGCCAACAGCGTAGTCACCGAGGTCATCACGGTGCGCGACAACGTCTGGTTAATGGAATCATTCAACAGCTGCCCAAATTCCATCTTCTTGTATTTGCGCAAGTTTTCCCGCACCCGGTCATAAACAACGACCGTGTCGTTGATCGAGTAACCGGCAATGGTCAGCACTGCGGCGACAGTGGAAAGGTTAAATTCCAACCCCAACAGCGCGAAGATCCCGATGGTCGAGATCACGTCGTGGCTCAGCGCGATCACCGCGCCCATGCCGAACTGCCATTCGAACCGGAACCAGATGTAAACCAGGATCGCCAAAATCGCCAAGCCGACCGCCAGCACCCCGTCCCAGAACAGCTCGTCTGAAACTTTCGGGCCGACAAATTCCGTGCGCCGGTAATTGACCTTGTCGCCCAGCGCCGCCTTGACCTTCTCGACGGCCGCCTGTTGCGCCTTTTCGCCGCCGTCCTGGCGCTGCACGCGGATCAACACATCGGTCGGCTGGCCGAATTCCTGAAGCGCCACTTCGCCGAGGTTCAACGCGCCGAGCTTGACGCGCATATCCTTGATGTCGGCGGCGGCTTCGGTCCGCACCTCCATCATGATGCCGCCCTTGAAGTCGATGCCGTAATTCAACCCTTTGGCGCCGAACAGCCCGATGGAAACGGCAACTAACGCCGCCGAGAAAATAAAGAATATCACCCGCTTTTGGATGAAAACTAAGTTGATGCCAGCCGGGATTAGATTGAGAGAAGCCATGATTTTCTATCCCGTCCCTATAGCGGCAGTTGGGCGGGTTTCGTCCGCCTGAGCCATGTTACCACCAACAGCCGCGTCAACATGATCGCCGTAAACATCGAGGTCACGATGCCAATGGCCAGGGTCACGGCAAAGCCGCGGATCGGGCCGGAACCGAAAATGTAGAGCAAAACGGCGGCAATCAGCGTCGTCACGTTGGCATCAATAATCGTCGTCAACGCGCGGCTATAGCCCGCGTCGATGGCTGAGATTGGCGTGCGGCCCTGGCGAACCTCTTCACGGATTCGTTCAAACACCAAGACATTGGCATCCACCGCCATACCGATGGTCAGCACAATTCCGGCAATCCCCGGCAACGTCAGGGTCGCCTGCAGGATCGACAACCCGCCCAAAATTAGGAACATGTTGGCGATCAAGGCCACGTCGGCATAAAGCCCGAAGCGCCCATAAGCAATGGCCATGAACACCACCACCAAGACCATACCGACGATGGAGGCGATTTTACCGGCCGAAATGGAGTCCTGGCCGAGCCCCGGCCCGACGGTACGTTCCTCCAAGATCGTCAGCGGTGCCGGCAAGGCACCGGCACGCAGTAACAGCGCCAGATCGGTAGCTTCTCGAAACGAAAAATTACCACTGATTTGCCCCGATCCGCCGAGGATCGGCTCGCGGATCACCGGTGCCGAGATCACCGTGCCGTCAAGGACGATGGCGAACGGTTGATTGACGTTTTTCGACGTCGTGTCGCCGAACTTCTTGCCGCCGCGGGAATTAAACCGAAATACCACAACGGGCTCATTGGTCCGGCCGTCGGTCGACGGTTGTGCATCAACCAAATCTTCACCTGATACCATGGTCCGCTTGCGGATCAGAATTTTCGCGGGTTGGCCATCCGGGCCCAACTCCTGTTCGGGCAGCCATCGGGCGCCCGGGGGGGTGCGGGCATAGTTGCGCCCGCCGCTTTGCGGATGAACCAAATGAAAGGTCATCTTCGCGGTCTTGCCGATCAGTCGTTTCAGGCGTTCCGGATCTTCGACGCCCGGAACTTGCAACAAGATGCGGTCATCACCCTGGCGCTGGATCGTCGGCTCACGCACGCCGGTCTCATCAATTCGGCGGCGGATGATTTCCAAAGACTGCTGTAAAGCCGAGTTCCGGCGTTCGGTCAGCGCACGTTCGGTATAATTAATGCGAATGGTGTTGCCCGTAACCTCGGTATTGGTGTCCGGGTCCAAAGCACGGAGCAAATTCCGCGCTTGCTCAAGCTGTTCGGGCTTGCGAATGGTCACCTTGGCTGTTTCACCTTCAACGCCAAGCCCGCCATAACGAATACGAGCCTTGCGCAATTCGGCACGCATGGCGTCAACGGTCGAGTCCAGGTGTTCCTTGACCACCGCGCTGAGATCCACCTCCAGCAGCAAGTGCGAGCCGCCCTGCAGATCAAGCCCCAGGCTAACCTGCTTGTGAGGCAACCAATCGGGCAATCCCTCGGCGATATTCTTCGCCACAAAGTTGGGTGAGGAAAACGCGACCCCTAAGACGCAGACGGCGATCACAAAGATCACCTTCCATTTGGCGAAATAGACCATCAGCGGTGCCCGAAGCCTTTGTTATTGATTTTCACAGGGCTACTTCTTGTCACTGGAATCGGTTTTGCCTGCGGCGTCGCCATCGACCGCGTCGTCAGCTTTGCCATCCGCCGCATCATCAGCTGGCGCGGCATCGTTCAAGGCCGGCTGCGCCGGCGCTTCTGCTTTTTTGCCGCCAAAACCGAATAAGGCACCAAGGCCACCACCGCCGGATTTGTTCTCGTTGGCCGGCGCCGCGTCGGGGGCCGGTTGGTTCTTCGAGATCACCTGATTGATCAGCGCACGCTGCACCTTGACCTTCACGTCTTTGGCAATCTCAATGGTGATCGTGAAATCGTCATCGACCTTGGTAATGGTGCCGACAATACCACCACCGGTAACCACCTTGTCGCCGCGCCGCATGGCTTCGAGCATGCCTTTGTGCTCTTTCATCTTCTTTTGCTGCGGGCGGATCAAAAGGAAATAGAAGACGACGAAAATAAGGACCAGCGGCAACATCGCCTCCAGTCCGCCACCGCCGCCACCACCTGCGCCCTGCGCATAAGCAGTAGAAATGAACATGCGAAACTCCTCATAATTCGGGGCCGAAAAACGGCCCCGCTGAAACCTGCGGGACTATACCGAGCCACGTCCGACTTGCAAACGTAAAGAGGCCGGACGGCACCGCTCGCCGCAGCGCCAATTTCGTCCTGGAACTCATCTCCAAACGCTTCACCCAACCGCCGCCGCCCACCGTGCCATTGCCGTCACGAACGGCGTCGCAGACGGCGCCCTCACAATGCGCCACACATTCACGCAATATCGCCTTACAAGACATTGATATAATGTAGTAAATATACAATCCCGTTCGGCCCGTATGTACCCGCAAGTACGCAAAGGTAGGCATCGGTCCGCAAAGGTACGCATTTTCCGATGCTGTCACGAACGAAATGTTGGAAACCCAGACATTTCCCCGGCCCACTTATGCGAACAATTTTGCGATATTTGGGCGCTGGGTACGCATTTCCCGTGTGGCAAGTGACGGGGCCCGCGCAACGGGCACGGCGCGAAGAAGCTGACCGGCGAGGATGGCGAGATGACGATCTCGGTGCCCCGCGACCGCGACGCCAGCTTCGCCCCGAAGATCGTCCAGAAGGGCCAACGGCGCTTCGAGGGTTTCGATGACAAGATCATATCGATGTACGCGCGCGGCATGTCGGTGCGCGAGATCCGGGGTCACCTGGAGGAGTTGTATGGCGTCGGCGTGTCGCCGGATTTGATTTCGCGGGTCACCGATGAAGTCATGGACGAGGTTCGGGACTGGCAGGACCGGCCCTTGGACGAGGTTCATCCGATCATCATTTTCGACGCGCTCAGGGTCAAAATCCGCGACGAGGGGGTGGTCCGCAACAAGGCGGTCTATCTGGCGCTGGGCTTCACCATTGAGGGCCACAAAGAGATTCTGGGCCTGTGGATCGAGCAGACCGAGG
>JABJBP010000043.1 GCA_018665815.1 Rhodospirillaceae bacterium | reverse complement strand
TATCACGCTTCAAGAACGGGCGCCGAAACCAGTGGTGACCAAACTGGACACCCCCTACCAATACGGCGTCGCCAATATTATTCGCTATACTGGCCGCCAGCCCGAGTTCGTCGATGCGTTCGAAACCAGCCTGTCAACCGACTGGTCAGGTGCGGGGGCTGATATCGCCATCGTCGCCTGCGGCTCGCCGATCAGCGAAGCCATGCGGGCCGCCGTCATCCTCAAGGAAACGAAAGGACTGGAAACGACGGTCGTCAATCTGCACACCCTGAAGCCGTTGGACAAAACGGGTCTGCTCAAGGCGGTCCAAGGTTGCCGGGGGATCATCACGATCGCCCAACAACAGAAAACGGTTCTCGGCAATATCGTTGCCGGTGTTGTTCTCGAAGCCGGCCCGCAGGATCTACAGAAACTGGTGATGATGGGGGTCGATGACGGCTACGGCGCGACGGGCGCGCACTATGAACTGGTTCAGGACTACGGCCTGACCGCCGAACATATCGCAGAAACAGCCGTCACCCTGTTGGATGTTTAGATTGATGCCTAGATCAGTAGCGAACAACACTCCGGCGTGGTCGAACCAATGATCGTCGGGATCACCGATCATTATCGCGCCCCCTTCGACATTGAGGAGAAGGCGTTCGGCGGCAACGTCGAATTCATCGACTTCAATTCGCGCGACGAATCTGATTTCGATGCGGATAAGCTACGCCAGCTTGATGTTCTGCTCGTCTTTCACGCCCGTATTGGCGCCAGAACAATTGAAAAACTGGACAACTGCAAGATCGTCGTCCGCTACGGCGTCGGCGTCGACAACATGGACCTCGAAGCCCTGCAGGAAAAAGGCATTCCGCTCTGCAATACGCCTGATTACGGCATCGAAGAAATCGCCGCCACTGCGACGGCTCACATTCTCAATCTATGGCGCCGAATCTCGGCCTACGACCTGGCGAGCCGGAGCGACGACGGCAGCTGGGCGAAAAATATCATCACACCGATCCTTCGAATCTCGGAAGCGACCTTGGGCGTCGTCGGGACCGGACGCATCGGCGCCGCGGTGGTTCGAAATATGGTCCCGTATGGCTGTCGAATTTTGGGCTTCGATGAATATCAGCCGGCGTCGCACGCTGACGACGTCGGCTATGTCCGCGTCGAGACATTGGACGAACTCCTGGCGGCGTCCGACGTCGTCAGCTTGAACTGCGTCCTAACCGAGGAAACCGCAGGCATGGTCGATGAGACGTTTGTCGCCGCCATGAAACCAGGCGCCTTGTTGGTCAACACCGCACGCGGCGGCCTATTCGAAAATCTCGATGTGTTGGAGGCCGGCTTGAGAAGCGGCCACTTGGGCGGGCTTGGCACGGATGTTCTGCCTGGCGAACCGCCGGAGGACCACTCTCTGATCCGTGCTTGGCGTAATTTTGAGCCTTGGCTGGGGGGCAGACTCGTGATCACGCCTCACACCGCCTACTATTCGGAATCAGCCCTCTATGACATGCGGTTCAAGGCCGCTGAAACTGCGGCGTTGTTCCTGCAAGGAAACGAGGCCCGAAACCGTATCGTATAGAAATTAAAGGATCAGAAACGACAATTGACCATCTTGGAAGTTTGGACCGCGCGTGGATGGCCGTCTTGGGTCACGCCCGCCCAAAAGAAATTGTTAACCTGCACGTCTGCTTCAATTCTGCATGCGGGCCGGCTTTTAAATTTTCCCATTCGTCATCACCGGGCATGACCTAACCAAACGCACCCTTAGCCCCGCGACATGATGATGATGCCGACGCCGATGGTGACGACGCAAGCGGCGGCGAACCGTCGGGGGCCGAACGGTTCTTTCATCATCCAGGTGCCGATCACGGCGGCGATGATCACGCTGGTTTCGCGGAGCGCCGAGACCATCCCCATGGGCGCGCGGGTCATGGCAAAAATGACGATGCCATAGGCCATGAACATGATGCAGCCGCCAATCAGGCCGCGCCGCCATTCCCGGCGCACCAGGTTCACGGCGACGGCGCGGCGGCGCGCCATCACATAGGCGCCCAGCGGCAGGTAGGTCGCCAAATTCAAGAACGCGATATAGGCGATGGGATCGCCCGAATACCTGGCGCCGATGCCGTCGACCAACGTGTAGGCGGCGATGGTCACGCCGACGCCGACAGCGCTGGCCAGGCCCGCCATCACCGAACGATCAATCTGGCGCGCATAGGTCAGCAGCAGAATGCCAATAGAGACGATTGCCGTGCCAATAAATACTGAGCTTTCCAGGGTCTCGCCGACGAGAACCATGGCCAGCACGGCAACGGCCGGTGGCGCGACACCGCGCGCCACGGGATAAACCATGCTGAAATCGGCGTTTTGATAGGCATGACCAAGGAACATGCAATAGAACAACAAGATCACGCCCGATGCGAACGCGTAAGGCATGCTGGCGGTGTCCGGCAGCCCTGTGAAGATCAGCAGGATCGCGCCAACAGGGGCGCTGAGCGTCTTGAACAGAAAAATCGTCACCAAGCCATCCCCGCCGATTTTGACCAGCGCGTTCCAGCCGGCGTGGAGCAATGCGGCGAACAGCACCGCGGCGATGAGAAACCCGTCCATCAGCAATTTCAGCCCTTGATCCTATGCGTTGCCCCTAGTCCGTGCGAGTATCATATACCTCACGCGCCCGTTTCACCTCGCCGATATGGCCCGCGGCCCAAATCACCAGCGGTTTGTAGATCTCCACAAGCGATTGGCCGAGGGGTGTGAGTTTATACGATACGGCGACGGGCGGGCCGGGGTTTACGTGACGGGTCAAATATCCGTCGCGTTCCAATGACCGCAGGTTCTCCGTCAACACGCGCTGGGAAATATCACCGATCGTTCGTTTGATCACTGAAAACCGCAAGGCGCCGTCTTCCAGGCAGAGCAAAATCAACGATTGCCATTTACCGCTGACGGTTGCCAGAACCTCGCGGACCGGACAGAGGCTGGCGTCGTCTTCCGGCGTGATGGTTATAGGGAGCATACCTGGTTCCCTTATGGTGCGTTATTGACACTAGGTTCGATTTTAATACTAACTGCCATCAACTTCAACGCCGCGCCCCATCGGCTGCATCGGCCTCATCTCATCAAGGAGACATCCCGTGACCGACCCACTTGAGCAAAACACACTTGAACAAAACAAGGAAACCGCAAAAACTTTCTACGATCTCATGTTCAACCAATGCAGGCCACGCGAGGCCGTGGAGAAATATGTCGGCGACGATTATATCCAACACAATCCGCATGTCGGCGACGGCAAGGAGCCGTTCATCGCATATTTTGAGCAAATGGCCGCCGAGTACCCCGGCAAGAAAACGCATTTCAAGCGCGCCATCGCGGAAGGCGACAAGGTCGTCCTCCATTGCTATCAGGAATGGCCAGGGTACGAAGACTACGCGGGGATCGATATTTTCCGCTTCGATGAGAACGGCAATGTGGTCGAACATTGGGACGTGTTGCAAACCGTGCCGGCCGAGTCCAAGAACGGAAACGGGATGTTTTAGTGACTTCCCGCGGACACGATCCCGATCATTCAATATTTTAAGACCATTCAATATTTAAGATCTGGCCCCAGCCGTGCTAGGAACTGTCGGCAGGCTTAGCAATCTGCGTGCTCAATTTAACAGGCATCACACGAAAGGGGCTTGAGCATGACGGATGTCATCGTTGTGGTGAATGCCGGGTCCTCGAGCCTGAAGTTCGGGCTTTATGCAGCCGGCAGTGACACGGCCGAACCGCTGGTCACCGGCAAGGTCACGGGTATCGGGCGGCGGCCGGTTTTGGATGCCCGCGTCGAAGGCGACGGCGTTGCCGCGACCACACCGCTGAATGACATCCCCATTGACGCGACCCACGAATGGATCACCGCGCAACTGCTGGGCAGGCTGGCCAATGGCTATACGCGCTATAAGCCCGTGGCGGCGGAGCATCGCGTGGTCCATGGCGGGCGTGAATTTGACGGCCGATCATCATCGATGCGACGGTCCGCGGGAAGCTTGAAGGCTTCACGCCGCTGGCGCCCTTGCATCAACCGCACAATATCGCGGTGGTCGATGCCATCACCAAGGTGATGCCTGAATTGCCACAGGTCGCGTGTTTCGACACCAGCTTTCACCGCACGCAGCCCCGGCTGGCACAGCTGTTCGCGCTGCCTCGCACATTGAGCGACGACGGGATCATCCGATACGGCTTCCACGGTTTATCTTATGGGCATCTCTAAAAATACCCACCCCATTCATTGATCTGATAGAATCACGATATCACGGCGTTGAGATTATGGGGGCAAAATATGAGCCAGCTTGGATTTTTTGATGTTGCTAATCGCTATGCTGGCTTGGACGTGAAGAAT
>JABJBP010000042.1 GCA_018665815.1 Rhodospirillaceae bacterium | reverse complement strand
CTG
Organism: Rhodospirillaceae bacterium; assembly: GCA_018665815.1. Classification (GTDB taxonomy): domain Bacteria; phylum Pseudomonadota; class Alphaproteobacteria; order Rhodospirillales; family Casp-alpha2; genus UBA3470. The sequence continues at coordinate 6,958 of JABJBP010000042.1, read as the reverse complement.
GCAACGAAGAGAAGAAGGAGGAAGGCTAAGCCCGGTGAGCGCAAAGCCCGACCCCGCGGACCTGGTATTACTGGGCACCGTGGGCGGCGTCCGCGGATTGCAGGGTGACGTTCGGATCAAGAGCTTCACCGCCAATCCCAAAGACCTCGCCGCCTACGGCCCCTTGTGGGACGCGGCCGGGCAGACCAGCTACCGGGTAAAGATTACCGGCGAAGCCAAGGGATTGTTGATTGCGCGGATCAAGGGCATCAATGACCGGACAGCGGCGGAGGCCTTGAAGGGACTGGACCTTCATGTGCCGAAAGCCGCCCTGCCGGTGCCGGACGAGGATGAGTTTTATTACTCGGATCTTGTCGGGCTGCAGGCCCTAAGTGTTTCGGGTGAAACGCTTGGCACCGTATCGGCGGTCGAAGATTTCGGCGCCGGGGATGTCTTGGAAATCTCCGGCGGTCCCTACAAGGGACTGGTAGTGCCATTTACTAAGGCTGTCGTGCCAAGCGTCGATATCGCCGCCGGCACGGTTGAGATCGATCCGCCGGCGGGACTTTTGGAGCCGCCGGACGACGAAGCAAAAGACGGTGCAGACGCACCTGATTGAAGACGGTGCAGGCGCACCAGATGAATGAACGGCGCGCGAGCGCCAATGGAGTAAACGACGTGAGTGACGTGTGGCGCAGCAAGGTTCTGACCCTGTTCCCGGAAATGTTTCCGGGGCCGCTTGGCGTGAGCCTGGCCGGTCAGGGCTTGAAGGATGGTTTGTGGTCATTGGAGACCGTGAACATCCGCGACCATGGCGTCGGCCGTCACGCAACCGTCGATGACGCGCCGTTCGGCGGCGGGCCGGGCATGGTCATGCGCCCCGACGTGGTTGACGCGGTGTTGAATGCCGCGATCCAAGACGCGCCCGACCTGCCATTGCTGGCAACCTCACCGCGCGGCGCGGCGCTGACCCAAAGGCGGGTTCGCGAATTGGCCCGGGGCCCCGGCGCGATCATTCTTTGCGGTCGCTTTGAAGGCCTCGATCAGCGGGTTGTCGAAACCCGTAATTTGGAAGAAGTGTCGATTGGCGATTTCATTCTTTCCGGTGGCGAACCGGCGGCGATCACGCTGATTGACGCCTGTGTGCGGCTGTTGCCGGGCATCATGGGTAAATCGGAAAGCCAGACGGAAGAAAGCTTCGAGAACGGGCTCTTGGAGTACCCCCAATTCACCCGGCCGCAAGATTGGAATGGCCGGAGCGTGCCTGAGGTTTTGCTCTCAGGACACCACGAAAACATTCGGAATTGGCGTCAGGCCGAGGCCGAGACGATAACGAAGACGCGCCGCCCCGACCTATGGGACCGGCATCAACAGACGAACGCCGGGTCAACTTAAGCGAAAAACAGTTGATAAACCGGCGAAATTTTGGAATTTTGCGGCCCTTAAAGACGATGCGGTCGCGGTGAACGAAGGAAAAGAACAATGAACGTTATCAGTGAACTGGAAAACCAGGAAGTTGAGAAGCTGACGGCCGATGGCAACCTGCCGCCGTTTTCACCGGGCGATACCGTCCGCGTCAACGTCAAGGTCGTGGAAGGCACGCGTGAACGTGTCCAGGCTTTCGAAGGCGTGTGCATTGCCCGCAAGAACGCCGGCCTGAACTCGGCCTTCACGGTCCGCAAACTCAGCTACGGCGAAGGCGTCGAGCGGATATTCCCGCTCTATTCACCGACCATCGAAAGCATCGACGTGATCCGCCGCGGCGACGTGCGCCGCGCCAAGCTGTATTACTTGCGCGGTCGCACCGGAAAATCGGCACGGATTGCCGAGCAGACCGACGGCTTCAAGGCGAAGTTGAACGCCGACGATCGTCGCGCCGCCGAAGAAGCGAAGAAGCAGGGCAGCAAGACGCGGAAAAAGAAGAAGGCCGCCGCACCGGAAGCCGAAGCGACCGAATAAAGTCGTTGCCCTATGTGTCCGGCCCGAACGGGCCGGGCCGGGTCTCTCCGGGGGGAGATAACCCAGGACCAGCCTTAATCGAGGGAGGATTGCACGCATGAGCGCGCCCAGAACGTTGTTTGACAAAATCTGGCATAACCACTTGGTCAATGTCCAAGAAGACGGCACCTGCTTGATTTATATTGACCGCCATCTGGTCCACGAAGTGACCAGCCCGCAGGCCTTCGAAGGCCTGCGCAATACCGGCCGCCAATTGCGCCGCCCGGATGCGACGCTGGCTGTCCCCGACCACAACGTCTCGACCAAGGATCGCGTCGGCCCCATTGAGAACGAAGAGAGCCGCATCCAAGTCGAAACCCTGCAGGCGAACTGCAAGGAGTTCGGTGTGCCGCTGTTCGATATCGATGACATCCGCCAGGGCATCGTCCACATCATCGGCCCGGAACAGGCTTTCACACTGCCGGGCGCGACAATCGTCTGCGGCGACAGCCACACCGCCACCCACGGCGCTTTTGGCGCACTGGCCTTCGGCATCGGCACCTCGGAGGTCGAGCACGTCCTGGCGACGCAAACCTTGCTGCAAGCGCCTTTGAAGAACATGCGGATCACCATCGACGGCGCACTGCCCGCCGGTTGCACCGGCAAGGACTTGATCTTGGCGATCATCGGCAAAATTGGCACCGCCGGCGGCACCGGATACGTCATCGAATACGCCGGCCAGGCAATCCGTGATCTCTCCATGGAAGGCCGGATGACGGTCTGCAACATGACCATTGAAGGTGGTGCCCGGGCCGGCTTGATCGCGCCCGATGAAAAGACGTTTGAATATCTCAAGGGCAAGCCCATGGCGCCGAAGGCCGGCCAGTGGGAAGCCGCCTTGAATGTCTGGCGCCAATTGCCGTCGGACGAAGGCGCTGCCTACGACAAGGAAGTGACCCTGGATGTTTCCGACATTGTCCCGCAGGTCACCTGGGGCACCAGCCCGGAAGACGTCGCGCCGATTACCGGCAACGTCCCCGCACCGGCTAATTTTTCGGACCCCATGAAACAGGAATCGGCGCAAGCCGCCTTGGACTACATGGGGCTGACCGCTGGCACGCCAATGACTGAAATCCCAGTCGACGTGGTGTTTATCGGCTCATGCACGAACGGCCGCATCGAAGACATGCGCGCGGCGGCGAAAATCGCCGAAGGCCGCAAGGTTGCCGCCAGCGTCCAAGCACTGGTGGTACCGGGTTCCGGTTTGGTCAAGGATCAGGCGGAAGCCGAAGGCCTGGACAAGATCTTCGTCGAAGCCGGGTTTGAGTGGCGCGAGCCCGGTTGCTCCATGTGCCTGGCGATGAACGACGACAGGCTGGAAGAAGGCCAACGCAGTGCGTCGACCTCAAACCGTAACTTCAAGGGCCGACAGGGCTTCGGTGGACGGACCCATCTGGTCAGCCCGGCCATGGCCGCCGCCGCGGCCGTCGCCGGCCGCCTAGCTGATGTGCGTGATTTGGACTGAGAGGGAACAAGACGATGGAAAAATTCAACAAATTGACCGGCGTCGCGGCGCCCATGAACATGATCAACATCGACACCGATATGATCATCCCCAAACAGTTCCTGAAAACCATCAAGCGCGAAGGGCTGGGCAAGAACCTATTCGATGAGATGCGCTTCGACCGCGCCGGCAACGAGGTCGAAGATTTCGTACTGAACAAGTCTGCCTACCGTGAAGCGACGATTTTAGTGGCGGGCGACAACTTCGGTTGCGGCTCGTCGCGTGAGCACGCGCCCTGGGCGCTGCTGGATTTCGGCATCCGCTGTGTCATTTCAACCAGCTTCGCCGATATCTTTTATAACAACTGCTTTAAGAACGGCATCCTGCCGATCAAGGTGACGAAGGAACAATTGGACTCGCTCATGGATGACGCCGAGCGCGGCGCCAACGCGACACTTTCCATTGATCTGGAAGCCCAGACCATCCAAGGCCCGGACGGCGGCGAGATCGCCTTCGAGGTTGATGAGTTCAAGAAGCATTGCCTGATCAACGGACTCGACGACATCGGCCTGACCATGCAGGAAGAAAATAAAATCACCGATTACGAAGGCAGCCAGAAAGCCGAGCAACCCTGGCTTTACGCTGCCGAGTAAGCGTCCACGACCCACACCACTTCGACGACGAGGAGCCCACCATCATGGCCGCCAATAAAAAACTGCTTTTCCTGCCGGGTGACGGCATCGGACCGGAAGTCATGGGCCAAGTGCGCCGCGTCATCGATTGGATGGACCAACGCCGTCATGTGTCTTTCGACATGGAAGAAGACTTGGTCGGCGGCTGCGCCATTGATGCGCACAACACGTCGCTGACCGACGCGACACTCGACACCGCCATGAACGTCGATGCAGTGCTGTTGGGCGCCGTCGGCGGGCCGAAGTGGGACAACGTGGCGCGTGATATCCGCCCGGAAGCGGGCCTGCTTCGATTGCGCAAGGATATGGATCTGTTCGCCAATCTACGCCCGGCGACGTGCTTGCCGGCCATGTCGGACGCGTCGAGCCTGCGCGAGGAATTGGTTTCCGGCCTCGACATCATGATCGTCCGCGAAAGCACCGGCGGGGCGTATTTCGGCGAACCGAAGATGATTGAAGACCTGCCCGGCGGCGGCCAGCGCGCCGTCGACACGCAAGTCTACACAACGCCTGAGATTGAGCGGGTTTGCCGTGTCGGGTTTGAATTGGCAGGCAAGCGCGGCGGCATGCTGCATTCCGTAGAAAAAGCCAACGTCATGGAAACCGGTGTTTTGTGGCGCCAGGTCGCAACCGAGATCGGCAAAGAATATCCGGATATTGATTTACACCACATGTACGCCGACAACTGCGCCATGCAGTTGGTTCGCGCGCCGAAGCAATTCGACGTTATCGTTACTGACAACCTGTTCGGTGACATCTTGTCTGATTGCGCCGCCATGCTGACCGGGTCGTTGGGCATGCTGCCGTCTGCGACCCTCAGCGGCGCCGACGAAAGCGGCCGCCAGCGCGCCATGTACGAACCCGTCCACGGCTCGGCCCCCGATATTGCCGGCGAAGATAAGGCCAACCCACTGGCCTCAATCCTGAGTTTCGCGATGACGCTCCGCTATTCCTTCGATATGGCCGAAGACGCCGATCTGATCGATCAAGCCGTCACCAACGTCCTGGCGCGCGGGCTTCGCACCGGCGACATCATGCAGGATGGCAAGGAACTGGTGTCGTGCACGCGGATGGGTGAGGCGCTGTGCGAGGAATTGGATAAGCTAGCGGCCTAAGGGACGGCCCAAGGAGCCCGAACAGGGACGCGGAAAACCCTTGATTTCCGAATCCCGGAGGCGTATGTCTCTCGCACTTGAACGATAAGGAAGTTGCAGTGTTCAACCTGCTTGGTAAAACCACGGAGACCAAATCCACCCAATAGGGGCGGGCGGTTTCTTGTTGTTTAAACGAAAGGCCCGCGTCTCACGCGGGCCTTTCGTTTTTCAAATGGATGGTTCTGGCAATTTAGGAACGGAGAAGAAAATGGGTTACACAGTTGCCGTCATCGGCGCCACGGGCAACGTCGGGCGCGAATTGTTGACGATCCTGGCGGAACGCGAATTTCCGGTGGAAGAGGTCATCGCCGTAGCGTCCGCGCGCTCGGTGGGCACGGAAATTTCGTTTGGCGAAGACGAAGTCCTGACCGTTGAGAACCTCGAAGACTTTGACTTCACCGGCGTTGATATCGTGCTATCAAGCCCCGGCGCCAAGGTGTCGGCGAAATATGCGCCGATCGCCGCCGAAGCCGGCGCCGTGGTCATCGACAATACGTCGCATTTCCGTATGGACCCAGACGTGCCGCTGGTCGTGCCAGAGGTCAATCCGGGCGCCATTGCGGGCTACAAGAAACGCGGCATTATTGCCAACCCGAATTGCTCAACCATCCAAATGGTCGTCGCGTTGAAGCCCTTGCATCAGTTGGCGACGATCAAGCGCGTCGTCGTCTCCACCTACCAATCCGTATCCGGCGCCGGCAAAAGCGGCATGGATGAACTGTTCAACCAAACTCGTGGCATTTTCGTCAATCAACCGGCGGAAAGTACGCGCGAAAACTTCACCAAGCAGATCGCCTTCAATGTGATCCCGCATATCGATATCTTCATGGACGACGGATCAACCAAAGAAGAATGGAAGATGGTTGCCGAGACCAAGAAAATTCTGGACCCGCAAATCGCGGTCACGGCGACCTGCGTGCGTGCGCCAATATTCATCGGCCATGCCGAAGCCATCAACATAGAGTTCGAAAAGCCGATCACCGAGAAGCAAGCCCGCGAGGCCCTGAAAGCGGCGCCCGGCATCACCGTTGTCGATCACCGTGAGGATGAAGGTTATGTGACGCCGCAGGAATGCGCCGGCGAGGATGCCGTCTTCGTCAGTCGTATCCGCAAAGACCCGAGCGTCGAAAACGGCCTCAATATCTGGGTGGTGTCGGACAATCTGCGCAAGGGCGCGGCGCTAAACACCGTGCAGATCGCGGAAACGCTAATCCAATCGTATATGGAAAAAGCCGCTTGATCCGATAGCCGCGCGCTCCAACCACGCGGCTATTCTTCGCCGGCAGTCGCCTTTTCGGAATCCTCAGTGGTTTCCGGATTGAGGAATGCGTCGACGTCGTCTTGATCCATATCCTTGTCCGGCGCTTCCTCGGGCGGGGCTTTGCCGCGGCGGTCGTCTTTGACGTCTTGGGCCTTGCGACGCCGGTCGGGGCCGAAAAACGTCGCCGTTCGGACAAACTGGCGTGGGTGCTCAATGACGTTTTAAATGCGGCTGAACAAGGCCTTCGCCGACAGCGGTTTGACGATAAATTCGTTGATACCGGAATCCCGCGCCCCGAATATCCGTGCCTGTTCCGCAAACCCGGACATCATGATGATCGGCAGGTAGGGGTTCGGGCAATCTTTCTCATGGCGAATACGCCGGGTCAATTCAATGCCGTCGGTGGGCTTCATATACCAATCGACAATGG
>JABJBP010000041.1 GCA_018665815.1 Rhodospirillaceae bacterium | reverse complement strand
TTCTTCACGTCCAAGCCAGCATAGCGATTAGCAACATCAAAAAATCCAAGCTGGCTCATATTTTGCCCCCATAATCTCAACGCCGTGATATCGTGATTCTATCAGATCAATGAATGGGGTGGGTATTTTTAGAGATGCCCTAAGGTCATTCGGATGCGGCGGGAAATAACCTATAATTTTACATTGTTGAGTGTTTACCCGCAATTCAACATCAAGGTTTCCGGCGTTGAATTGGCATCTCGCGAATAGCGGCAATGACTGTCTTGGCGACCAATTCATTGCCGCGGCGATTGTAGTGTACATCGCCGAAGATGAAGTTGTCTCGATACCAACAACCTTTCGGAAATTGGGGGCAATTGGCTTTCTCGCGCATGAATGCGAGGTAAACGGACACGAAACGTACACATCTCCCCTCACACCACTGACGCCAGAGTTTTTCATGGCGCGACGGTTGCTGTCCCGAGAGAATTTGCGCCGGCCATGGATAGACGACGACGCTGAGCGCAATGCCCCGCTTGGTGAGCTCACCATACAGTTCCGACATTTTCGATCGAGCCCGATTGATGCCGCCTTCGACGCCCAACGGCGCATAGCCCGCCGGAAATGCCCGGCTGTCTGTATTAAGGCCCCTATCATCGGTCCAAGCTGAACGCGGCATTGAGAATACATCGCCATAATGGCTATTGGGCAAATGATATATGCCAAGGGACACAAGCCCACGTTCAATCCACTCGACCGCCACATTCGTGATTACGAAACCGCGCCGTATTTTTTCGCGGATCATCGCGTAAATGCCGCCGTCAATATCCCGCTGATCTCGGACCTCAACGCCGTGCCGGCCCGGCCGGTCCGCATAGACCGCCGCTTCGTCCTGAATATCAGAGATATCCGCGAATACGATCACTTCATCAAATTCATATCCTTTCGCTAAAAGCTCGCGGACAACATTCAAGTAATTCGCCGGTGAATAACTATCGACACCGCCGTTCAGCACTGCAATTTCGGGCATTTTGTTGGCAACCATCCCGACATAGGTTTCCGCCCATGGCCCCGGGCCTGCAGTGAACGAATCGCCCAGCATCAAAACCCTCGGCTTATCTGAAGAGGCCGCAACATCGCGGACCCGCGCGTCGCGAAACCCTAAACTGTTGGTATGAACTTCATACGCTGCCGTTCCCCAATAACGCTCAGCGCTACAATTGGGGGTGAACGCGTGATGGCGAATGGGGTGGGCACTTTGACAAGCGGCTGTTTGTGCCCGCGTAACGTTGTCGAGAATCCCGACGGAATAGATCATGTCGAGAACTAGAAATACCAAGAACCCGATAACCATGGCGCTCGCCGATAACCCGGCCGTAAACAGAGATTTATGGCGCTCGGAAATATTCTGTTCCTCAGATGCCATGTCTACTCCGCAGCTTCATGGAAAGCCTTGATCACACCATCGGCGATCAAACTCGCGCCCATGTCATTGTAATGGGTGTCGCCGAAAATGAAGAGCCGACGATACCAGCAACCAGGCAACCATTCGGAGCAGCGGTCCTTTTCAGCGAACATGGCACCATAGGCGGAGATGAAGCGGACACAATGGGTATTGCACCATTCGCGCCATATCTTGAGGTGCCGCGACGCCCGGTCGTCGTAGGCCAATTGCGCCGGCCAGGGATAAACGGCAAGGCTGAGGCTGATGTGGCGGCTGCGCAGTTGCGCCGACAGCCGGTCCATTTTCCGAACTGCCTTCGCCAATCCCGCCTCTTCACCCAATGGTGCGTAGCCCGCGGGAAATTTCAATCCGGTCTCGTGAATTTTGCGGTACGGCCATGCCGAACGTGCGCCATCAAAAATCGCCCCACACCCGACGGTTTGCAGATGAAAGCCCCCCGCCGACACCAGAGCCATTTCCAGGCGCTCAACCAGATAATTTGTTCCCCGCAAGTGCCGACGAACGACGTCGCGCAAACGGACGTACCACTGCGCGTCGTCGGCCCAGCGTGCCGGGCCGGTTACCCCGCCAGCCGGCCGGTCGTGGTAAAATGCGGCTTCGTCCTGCACATCCGAAACGTCCATGAAAACCAGCACCTCATCAAATTCATAACCCGCACTGGTGAGGTCGTTGACGATTTGCAAATAAACCGAAGGGGCATAGCTGGCAGCACCACCATTCAAAACTTCATAGAACGGCAACCCGTGGGCAATTCGTCCAACGACCGATTGATCCCAAGGCGACGGCCCCTGTGTTTGCCCATCCCCTAGAATGAGGAGCCGAGGGCGGTCCGGAATGGCTGCAACACTTCGTACCGCCTGGTCACGAAGGCCCAAATTATTGGTCGTGAAAGGAACCCCGCGGCCGAAATGTCGGTCCATGGACGTACAATTGGGTTTAAATCCGTGATGGCGGGTCGGGTGAAATGCGCGGCAATGTTCGAGATCGCCAGCGTGGTTCAGACCGTAATGATAGGCGCCCCATGCCATATCGACCACCAAAGCGGCCAACAACCCAATTAATAGTCGCGTGACGGTCAACCAACGCGGCATGGCGTCTCCGTCTCCGTCTCCGTCTCCTCATCCCGACAATTCACAACCAATCCGCACACTGTAGTTGAAGCCGGTTGGCCTGAAAATCGTTGGGTCGAGTTAGGCGTGGGTGTTGCCGGCCTCTAAAAACGAAATATCCAAGTCCAGCTTCGCCCCCAGCCACAACGCATGGTCACGGTGGTCTGGCACGTCGTCACCGGTTTCGGGATGGACAAGGATTGTCAGGCCGTCGCGATTCAACATCAGCCACGGCACGATGGCAGGAAATTGATCGGGTGCGAAAGCGGCTTGAAACATCGGCAAGGGATGCGGCCCGACAGGCTCATCGCACCAACGCCCCATGCGGACGTCGAAATTCTGCTCCAGCGCCTCGCGCAGCTGGGCAGCGACAACCTTCTCACCGCTATCGCGGTAATAAATATGGGCGTGATAGCCGACAATTTGCGTGACTCCGGGCATTGTCATTCTCCCAGCAGGATATCTTTAGCTTGGTTGATCTTTGCCGCCAGGTAATCTGAGCCCCCGTGGTCGGGGTGAAGGCCGGATATCAGGCGGCGATGCGCGTCCTTGATATCATCCGGTCCAGCACTTTCATCAAGCCCCAATACCTGGAAGGCTTCGGCCCGGCCCATTGTGCCGCTGGGGGCGGCGTTAGCATTATCTTGTGTCCCCTGCCCCGCCGTTTCGCGCCAGTTTGTGTGGTGTCGATCCAAATAAGCTTCAACCAGACGCGCTGATTCCTCATCTTCCGACCAACAAATCTGCAATAATTCGACCAACTCCGATGCGCGCATGGTCTCAACCCGCCGCCCGGCGAACGTCCCTTCAACGACCTCTCCCGTCATATCCCCCGAATCGTGATCAAGGCACATGTGCACAAAGCGGGTTTCAACCACCGATGTCTCGCCACCGCCAGCACCTGAATTGGCCTGTGACATGCGGGCGAAGGTTTTCGCCGCGCGGGCAACGGCGCGGATGCGAAAAAACCACGGTAACAACGCCGGCAACGTCGCCAGCGCCCAACCCAGGCGACCGGTAACAACGAAAAACAGCGCCGTTGCCACGACGATGCCCAGCAACGTCCATTTCAACGCCTTCAGCAGTGTTTTTGTATCGGCGGTCGCGTACCAGCGGCCTGCAAGCAACACCCCGGCCAGCAACGCGAAGCCTAAAATGATATAAGAAAACATATCCCGTCCGACCCTAGGTCTTCATCTGATCGGCAAGCAACTTAACCTCGCCGCCGGCGTTCGTCGCCAAATTTTCAAGCGCGCGGCGCCCGCCGGCGGCAAAAACGGCGACCGCACGAAGAAGCTCCCGCAAGGCATCTGCCGAGGCTGCATCGAACCGGCAATAGCCACCACCCGACAGTTTTGCGAACTGTTGAAAAGCAAAACCCGCCAACGGGTCTTCGCCTTCATGAAACATAAACGCCGGCAAGCCCAGCAGGCCTAATTCACCGGCGATCTTACCAACCTCGTCGACATCTTCTTCAAAACTGTCGCCGACGTAGACCAGAGCGTCGATCTTTCGCTTCGACGTCTCATTTCGGGCGTGTTTAAAGATTTTGGAAATCTGTGTTTCGCCAGCTAGGCAATTTACCGAGGTCATGAGTTTTAACAGCGCACCGGCGTCGGCTGTCCATGGACTGACTTTAAACTCGCCGAAACCCCGGAAAAAACCCAGTTGAATATCAAGGCCACCCAATTCCCTAGCGACCTCAAACATTTCACCTTGCAGGCGTGCCGCGCGGTCCCAGGTCGGCTGACGGCTGGCCGTTGCGTCCATGGCGAATAGTAACCTACCACCCTCATTGCTCGGAGTGCGCCGCGGCGCGGCGGCGACTTGACGCAGAAATGCATCGACGCCGCTTCCGGTCTTCTTATTGCTGGGAAGGCCATCTTTGCCGGTCATGGCTTGGTTTCCGCCCGATCTGTCATCCTTGAAAGATAGTCTTTCCGGGGCACGCCCGCCACCCGGCTATGCCGGTGCCGACATCTCGGGCGGCGGCGGCAAACTCAAAGCATCGACGATGGCATGGACTTCTTGACGAGCAGCATGATGCGAATGGCTCAATGCCTGTGGCCCGCCGGCATCTTTCAAGTCCATGATGGTCAAGCCAACCAGGAACAATTCACGGAAAATCACCCGCTCGCCGAATCCCGGAATGACCCGAAATCGAATGCGTTGAGAGAGTTCGCGTATCAACCGCTCGACCTCACGCTTGTTTAAGGCATCCAGACTGCTCAACCGATTGCGCATCACAATCCAATCAATGGACCCACCGTCGCGATCAGCCCGAACCTTTTTCTGCTCCCAAACCATTTCGGCATAGTGGCTCGGGCCCTTGATGGTCATCGCGGTTCCATCAACGTGGGCGAGGACATCAAAATCAACGAAGCTGTCATTGATCGGCGTGACCAGCGTATCGGCGTAGGAATGCGCCAACTGCGACACCATGCTGGCACTTCCCGGCGTATCGATAACAATGGCATCGTGGTTGATCATCGCGCCTTCGATCAACAGCCGTAAGCGTTCAAGCTCGGCGTCGCGCTCCGTCGCATTGGCTGTTTCCAGCGGAATTTCGACAATATAATGCTGAGATTCGCCGAGATCCTTCCCCGACGCCTGAACGAACTTGGCCCGGTTCGCGATATAGCGGCTAAGCGTGCCCTGGCGGGCATCGACATCGATGCTGGCGACCGAGCGGCCTTGCTGCAACAGGGCGACGATCAGATGCATGGCGGTGGTGGATTTACCACTGCCACCTTTTTCATTGCCGACCACAATAACGTGGGCGCGTTTTGAATCCGCCGGTCCGTCATCACCGCGCTTCTTCCCGAAACCCAGCATGCTTTATGCAGCCCTTACCCATATGGATGTATCGTGGAATGCGCCGCCACCGGCGGGCGGCGGGCGGTCGGCGCTGATCAAGGCGTTGATCCCGAGCCCTTCTTGAAAATATTCAGACGGCCAGATGCCTTCAACGACGACGACATCCTCGCGCAGCCCATCGAACGGACGCACCGGCACCACGACATTCCCCAATTTATTGCCCAGCCGCACACTGTCACCAGCGGCTACGCCCAATCTTTCGCAGGCGGCCGGGTGGATCAGTGCTTCAGGGCCGACCTCTTTGGCCCGCGAAGACGGCATTTCGGTGAACGAGGTATTCAAAAACCGCCGGGCCGGCGGCGCAATCAGCCGGAACGGTTTTTCCGCACTGACCTCATCGATATTGTTCAGATGATCTGGCATCACCGGCATCGCGGCGTAATCAGCACCTATTTCCGACCAGTCAGCGGAAAAATGGAATTTGCCATCGGCGTGGCCGAACCCATCAAGGAAGTGGGCGGTATCGAAATCCTTTGCAAGTTCGATCCAGCGTTGATCGGCGGCGGTTTCGAAATCAGGCAACCCCGAAACCTTCAGGCTGGCATCAATCAATTCCTTTCCGGACATATAGAACCCCGGGTAATTCGACCCCAACCGCTGTCCCAATTCGTTAATGACCTCAGTATTTGGTCGGCATTCCTCGAACGGATCGATAATCGCACGGTGCACTTGAAGATACACATGGCCGCCGCCGCGGTAGAAATCCTCATGCTCGACGAACATCGTCGCCGGCAACACGATATCGGCATAGCGCGCCGTATGGGTCATGAACTGTTCGTGGACGCAAAGGAACATGTCTTCGCGCGCCAACCCCGCCAAGACGGCGTTGGTGTCGGGTGCCACGTCGGCTGGATTAACGTTCTGCACCAGCATGGCGCTGACAGGTGGCCCACCCAACAAGCTTTCCTCTTCGCCGCCGAGAATGGCGCCAATGCGGCACATATCAAGCGCACGACTTGATGGGTCCATGACATCAAGACCCATGATCATCGTCTGATCGACGCCTTTGTAGAGGTCCGCGTTGGTATGCAGACCGCCCCCGCCTCGGTGGCGCCAAGCGCCGGTGATCGCCGGCAAACAACTCACCGCGTGCATATTGGCGGAGCCGTTGCGACTTCGTGAAAACCCATATCCGGCGCGGATGAAGCTGCGCTCCGTGCCGCCGTAAAGTCGAGCGAACGAGACGATATCGTCAATTGGTACGCCAGTAATCGGCGATGCCCATTCGGGGCTGCGGGATTTCAGATGTTCTTCAAGCGCTTCGGGATTGTCCGTGTATCGGCGCATGTAATCCCAATCGGCAAAACCTTCCTTGAACAAGACATGCATGACGGCGCAGGCCAGGGCACCGTCGGTACCGGGACGCACGGCAATAAAAACGTCAGCCGCCTCGGCGGTCGGCGTTCGGTAAGCGTCAACCACCACCAGCTTAGCACCGCGTTGCTTGCGGGCCTTGGCGATGTGGGTCATCACGTTGACCTGCGTCGAAACCGGATTGCCGCCCCAGACCACGATCAGATCCGATTCGGGGATTTCACGTGGGTCCGTGCCCCAGACATCACCGCATCCCACCCGCCAGCCGTTCCGTGCAAGGGGCACGCAAATGGTCGAGTCCTGATTGGAATAATTCATCGCATGGCGAAGCCGATAGATGCTGGAGCGCTGCAGCAATCCCATGGTGCCGGCGAAATCATAAGGCCAGACGGTTTGCGATCCGTATTTTTCGGTGACGCGTTTGAAGTTGTGGACGACCTCGTCCAAGGCTTCGTCCCAGGAAATGCGGGCAAATTTGCCCTCGCCCTTCGCGCCGACGCGTTTCAACGGATGGCCGAGGCGGTCCGGGTGATGAACGCGTTCACGGTAATTCGACACTTTGGCGCAGATCACACCCGCCGTGTAGTCGTTTTCCCGCGCCCCGCGAACCTTGCCAATCGTGCCGTCATCAAGCCGCTCTACCTCCAGCGCACAGGTGCTGGGGCAATCATGCGGACAAGCGGTTGAGATAAAGGGCGCATTCATGGTCAAGTTTCCTCAGGAGTTGAGTGGAATCTACCCCCCCGGGCTGGCCCGGACAAGAACATGGGCTGGCCCGGACAAGAACATGGGCTGGCCCACACAGGAACATGAGCCGGCCATGACGCCGTTATGGTTGCTGGCGGCGGAGGGTTCTGAAATCATGGCCGCATGGATTTTCAACGCATCGCAATATCATGGCAACTGACTGATACGCACGGCTGGGGTATTTTCGGGTTGAATTTAGCACTACGCCTGCTTCGCCACGGCCCCATACCTCCGCTGCTTTTGACCGAACCCTACATCATCGACATGCCCGACGGTGTCATTGATGAACTACGCCCGAGTATCGCCGAAATGCGCCAACTCGTTGGCCAGATCGAGGCCCGTGGTGAGGCGGTTTACAGCGAACAGATTGTCGTCCTTCATGCGCTAGGTGCGAACTTTCAACACACCGAAATTTCCGATCAAGTTCGTGGCGGGCGGAACATCGGGTTTACGTTCTTTGAAGAAGGCGGCTTCGATGCCGAAGCCATTGCCCGCGCCAACGCTTATGACCGGGTCCTGGCGGGCTCGTCATGGAACCGCGATTACGCCCGCGATGCCGGGGTTCGCGATATCGAATTCGTTTGTCAGGGCATAGATGCCGACTTGTTTCAGCCCGGCACCGCGTCGGGCGCCTATGAAGGCCGGTTTGCAATATTTTCCGGTGGCAAGTTGGAATTGCGCAAAGGTCAGGATCTGGTGCTCGCAGCGTTCAGGATATTCCATCAACGCCACCCCGACGCCGTGCTGATCACATCGTGGCGAAACGCCTGGCCAGAATCGGCGGCGGGAATCGCCGCGTCCATCCACGTCTCCGGCCCGCCTGACACAGATGCGGAAAACGAACTCGATATTACCAAATGGGCCGTCGCCAACGGCGTTCCCGATGACGCGTTTGTGGATCTTGGGTGGCTGTCGAACCGGATCATGCCCAGCGTGCTGCGCGATATGGACGCTGCCATTTTTCCCAACCGGTGTGAAGGCGGCACCAACTTGGTCGCCATGGAAGCCATGGCTGTCGGCGTGCCTTGCGTGCTTTCGGCGAACACTGGGCATTTGGATATCATCAAAGATGACAATTGTTACGCCTTGAACGATCAACGTCTGGTCACCGGATCGGACGAACGAACGGCCATGTGGCGCGAAAGCCAGGTCGAAGAAATCGTTGAAAAACTGGAAGAGATTTACACGGACCGCGCCCAGGCCCGCGCCCGCGCCGAAATCGGGGCAACATTCATGTCCGGTTTCTCATGGGAAAATCAAACAGGACAGTTGGTGTCGGCAATCGACGATCTGCATTGAACGGCTCCGGCAATTCCGGCTAGTTAATCACAATCTTTTTGCCGCCGTGGAACGCGTGATAGACGAAGGCAAAGGTGACGTCGTAGACCACGTCTTCCATCTCGCCGCCGGCGCCCTTGCGCTGAACGATAACATTGCCGACATCGCGGCCCTTGCGGATACGGCTTGAATCGAGCGCCGAGTTTTGACCCGCCGTCCACGACAGCACGAAATTACCGTCTTCGACCTTGCCGCGTTTGCGGATCAACGGCATCGACCACGCCTTACCGTCTGCGACCACAACTCGGATCATGGGTTCAATGTAATCGGGCAAATCCCCACCATATAAGAATGGGGCGGAAGCCGAGTCGTAGCTTTCATAGGGATTGCGGCCATATGAGCGCATATTCGGGTCAGTCGGGATCAAGACCCGACCCTTGGGTGCGCGGGCCAGGAATTTCTCAAATGACTCGAGTCGTGCCGGGATAGTTTTCAAGCGTTTGCCCATCAATTCCCCGACAATCCCTTCGCCCAGGAACTGCTGCCACCAGCTTTCCGTCTGACGGTCATACATGACCATGTCGGAGTTCCTGAGTTTCCCGGTGGTGCCAAAATCAAGGATATGATCATCAAGGCGCCGATCGAAAACGATGGTTGAATTGCAAAGCGGACAGTATGTGACCGTAATCGGCACACCAGCCAATTCATCATTGACGATTTCGTGCCAGGTGAGAATTCGCAACGGATAGGCTTTCGCCTTGCCGTTGATGATGACGCCGATCACCGGTTCGGTTGGCGCCAGATCCTGCTGATTGACTTTGTTCGCCGCCATGAACCGGGGCTTATCAATAGACGGGATGCCGTCCTTCGGCGGGCCGCCGGAAATAATGTCGCGAAGGTCTATTGAGGTCTTTTTGAAATCCGTCTTCGGCCACTCGTAGGCCCAACGCAGCGCGGATTGCGCATTGGCATCCGGCACGTCGATTACGAACCCGCTCAACAACAGGAAAACCGAGAGCCCGGCGAGGCCGGCTCTTAGGCGGTGAAATTTTGATCTCATCATGGCATTTCTCCTACCAATAAGGTCGCTCCGAGAGCATATCGACCGCAACACAAACGCGATCACAGATTGGTGATCCGTGTATTACCTATCGCCGTAAAAATGCCC
>JABJBP010000040.1 GCA_018665815.1 Rhodospirillaceae bacterium | reverse complement strand
GCTGGCCTGCGTAATGTTTGCCGCGCTGGAGACAACACACAGAGTTCGTGGTGGGATTGATGTTAGCCGTAGAACGACGCGATAGAATTCTCGAAATATTGAAAGACGCACGGTTCGTCTCTGTGAATGATTTGCATGATGACCTCCAGGTATCGCGCGAAACCATCCGCCGCGACATCAACCAACTCGCCGATGAAAAGCGCCTGATCAAGACCCACGGTGGCGCCCATTCCATTAGCCGTGCAGAGCCGGCATTTGCCGATCGCATGGCTGCCAACCTGCCGGCCAAGCGCGCCATCGGCAATCGCGCCGCCGATCTGGTGCCGGATAATGCGACGGTAATGATTGATTCGGGGACTACCTGCATCTTCACTGCGGAAGCCCTCATGGAGCGTCGTGGATTGACGGTGATCACCAACGACATTCATGTCGCCGGCAAATTGGCCGACCGCAACGACAATCGCGTGTTGATGCTGGGCGGCGAGTTGGTGAACGGCGAAAGCGCGACCATGGGCCGTGACGCCACCGCCATGCTGGAAAATTATTTCGCCGATTTTTCCTTTATCGGGATCAGTTCCTTGTCCGACGAAGGTGATCTTTGTGATTATACCCGCGAGGCGGCGGCGTTGCGCTCGATGATGATTCATCAAGCCCGAACGCCGGTGCTGGTTGGTGACCACGATAAATTCGGATGGAGCGGGCAGGTGCGCGTCGATGGATTGGAGCGCGTCGGTTATTTGGTTACGAACCGCGCACTGGCGCCGTCACTGTCAGCCCATCTGAAAAAGCTCGGCGTTGTGGCGAAGATTGCCAAAGCTTAGTTAATTGGGCCTAGTTGAAGACCGTCTGATCAAAGACGTTTTGTAGAAAATATAATCCGACAAAACACATGCCACACGCGATCACTGGTGTGATCACCCAGCCGGTCGCGATATTGCCCAGCACGCGCCATTGGATGCCGCGACCGCCTTTGATCAAGGCAATGCCCAGGACAGCACCGACAACAGCTTGGGAACTGGACACCGGAACCAGCGGGATGGTCGGCAATCCGTTGGAGGCCAAAAGCGCCTCCAACCCCTGCGAGGCGAATAAAAACAGGACAATGGAGTGCGAAACGACGGCGACCCAAGCAGCGATGGGTGATAAGGGCAGCAGGTCATTGCCGACAGTCAGCATCACGCGCTTGGAATACGTGAACACGCCGATCCCAATGAAGATAGCGCCAAGCAGAAAAAGCTGCTGCCCGCCGGTAAAGGTCAGGATGTTGGCGACACTAAAATCGGTAAAGGGATTGGATTCAACAAACACGCCCATGACATTGGCGATGTTGTTGGCGCCAAGGCTGTATGATCCGAAGGCACCGGCAACCAACAATCCGATGCGTGTGTAGGCATCGGTGCGCAGCAAATGTAGTTTCGCGTTGCGAATAAACCAAACGATAAATTTATAAATAATGGCCGAGAAAAACGCCGCCAAAATGGGGCATGCCACCCATGTGGTCATGATCTTGGTCAAGGCCTTCGGGTCTGTCGGCGTGCCGCTGAAAAGATTCCAGCCGATAATCGCACCGACAATGGCCTGACTTGTTGAGACCGGCAATCCGGCCTTGGTCATGGTGTAGACGGCGACGGCGGCGGAAAGCGCCGCCATGAATGAGCCGGGCAGGGCATTGATGGCGCCAAGCTTACCCAGCGTATGGGCGGCACCGGCACCGCTGACCACGGCGCCCAGTATGACAAAGACGCTGCAGATGATCGCCGCCGTGGTGAACTTGACCATGCGCGAGCCGACCGCAGTGCCGAACACATTTGCCGCATCGTTGGCGCCCAACGCCCAGCCCAAGAACAGGCCGCTCGTCAAAAACAGGAGGATCGTAATTTCCATGATCAGTCAGCCGTCAAACGGTGCGCTTGATCACATAAATGGCCAGCCGGTCGGCAACATCTTCTGACCAGTCAGCAATATCATCGATGTTCTCGACAAAGCCACGCAAGTGCATCTTATGACCAAGTTTGATATCGGAATCGAAAATGGCACGCTTCAAGCGCGTGCTCGCTTTGTCGGCTTCGGTCTCAAAATGCATGACTTTGTGATTATGATCGCCGACCGCCTCGATATTGCGGAAGAAGGCGCGCGATGCCAGGACCAAGGCCTCGACGGCTTCACAGCTCATATCAGCCAGGCTGCGGTACCCTTCGTGGCAATAATCCGGAATTTCCGGTTTTTCGATGGAAAACGCCCAGAGCACCCCTTCGATCAAATTGATGATTTTGTCCAAATTTTCCATTAAGCCCAGAACATCGCCGCGCGATTCAGGGATTAGTGTCTGTGCATAAAGTTGAATTTCAATATTTCGCCGAAGCTCATCGGCCTGGCTTTCCAATTTGTCGACGTGCAAGTGTTTATCGTTGAATTCCGTTGAGCAGCCCTCTTTGAGGTAAACATCCACGGCGCTTTTGAAGACCAAAGCTGATTCCGAAAGTGCATCTAAAAATTGATCAATTTGAATTTCAAGTTCTCGTGTTCGCCGAAATAGCCGAACGTCTTTCCCCAGCTGCATACGCGCCTCCTTCAACTTCGTACCGCTCGTTATCGTATCGAGCAATTTTTGTGTGTGTACATTAAAGTACGATGGAATTCTGAATATGACGCAGGATTCTTTATCATTTAATCAATGAGAATTCCTCATCATCGAAATGAGGATGGTACATGTGCGCGGTAGAATCAACGCCGATGGCAATTAATTTAGCGGCAATCCACGATAGCGCCGTTGAGATCGCAGGTGGATTCGGCAAGCTGGACAAACGTTTCGGTCACGTCTTCAGGTGGTTTGACTGACGCCGCGTCTTCGCCCGGCATGGCTTGCGCACGCATGCCCGTGCGGGTGGCGCCCGGATTTATTAAATTCGCGCGAACGCTAGTGGTTTCCATCTCGGCGGCATAGGTGCGGGTCATCATTTCAAGGGCGGCTTTAGATACCGCATAGGCTGCCCAGTAGGCCCGCGCTTCCGCACCCACTGTTGACGCGACGAAGATTGCACGCCCCGCTTCCGATTGGCGCAGCAATGGATCCATGGACCGGATCAGCCGCCAATTCGCGGTCACATTGACAGCCATGACCTGATCCCAAACTTTTGGATCGACATGCCCCATCGGACTTAGCGTCCCCAATAAAGCGGCATTGCCGACCAAAACATCCAATCGTCCGAACCGTTCATGAAGAGCGGCACCCATGTGATCAATCTGATCAAAATCCGTCAGGTCCATGGGCACCAGTGTTGCCGGCTCGCCGGTGATTTTCTGGATGTCGTCATCGAGCTCCTCAAGCGCACCGGTGGTCCTCGCAACCAATATGAGATGCGCGCCCTCGGTGGCGAAGCGCTTGGCTATGGCAGCGCCGATGCCGCGTGAAGCGCCGGTAACGAGCGCAATGCGGCCCTCTAGGCGTCCGGATGCGTCGGTCATGAATTTAGACCTGCTCGTCCAGTAGGCTCAAGAGATTGGGAATTTCCGTGGAATCCCGATCCGTCAGTTGGATCGGATACTCACCCGTGAAGCACGCGTCGCAATATTGTGGCTGCTCAGTATCTCGCATCGCGCCGCACACAGCCTGATAAAGCCCGTCGTTGCTGATGTAGGCGAGGCTGTCGACGCCGATATATTCGGCCATGCCGGGTACGTCGAAACGCGCGGCCAGCAATTCGTCGCGTTCCGGCGTGTCGATTCCATAGAAACATGAGTCGGTAATTGGTGGACTGGAAACCCGCATGTGAACTTCAGCCGCGCCGGCGCTACGGACCATTTCAACAATTTTGACTGATGTCGTGCCACGAACGATGGAATCGTCTACCAAGACGACCCGTTTTCCCTTTAATTGGGCTGCATTGGCGTTGTGTTTCAGCCTGACCCCCAGATGGCGGATCTGATCTTCGGGTTCGATAAATGTCCGTCCGACATAGTGATTGCGGATAATCCCCAAATCGAAAGGCGCACCGGCTTGTTCGGCAAAGCCAATGGCTGCGGGTACGCCCGAGTCGGGTACCGGCACGACAACGTCGGCATCCACATAGCTTTCACGTGCTAACTGGGCGCCGATGGCCTTGCGGATTTCATAGACATTGCGGTTTTCCATGACGCTGTCTGGTCGGGCGAAATAAATGTACTCAAAAATGCAGAACTTTTGCGGCTGTTTGGTAAACGGCTTAACGCTGTGCAGACCTTTTTCATCAATGATAATGATTTCCCCGGGCTCCACGTCGCGGATAAAATCCGCGCCAATGATATCCAAGGCGCAACTTTCAGATGTCAAAATGTGAGAATCCCCAAGGCGGCCCAACACGAGAGGCCGCACACCCATGGGGTCGCGCACACCGATCAGCTTTTTCTGTGTGATGGCGACCAGAGAGTAGGCCCCTTCGATGTGCGAAAGCGCATCGGCCAGGCGGTCGACGACGCGGCCATATTCGCTTTTTGCGATCAGGTGAATAATGGTTTCTGTGTCACTGGTTGACTGGAACAGACAACCCCGTTGGACCAAATCACGACGGACCGAATAGGCATTGGTCAAGTTGCCATTGTGACAAACCGCCAGGCCGCCAAATTTGAACTCGGCGAACAGTGGCTGCACGTTGCGAAGTGCCGTGTCGCCGCTGGTCGAATACCGAACATGCCCTATGGCGACTTCACCTTCCAACCGGTTCATCACCTTTTGCGAATTGAAGTGATCGCCGACGAGCCCCATTGCTCGATGGCTGTGAAATTGTTCGCCGTCATAGACGACGATACCGGCGGCTTCCTGGCCACGATGCTGAAGCGCGTGAAGGCCCAGCGCCGTATGGGCAGCTGCGTCGGGACTGTTGAAAATGCCAAACAGGCCGCATTCTTCCTTCAGCCGGTCATCGCCGACCCGTTCATTGCTTGCGGGGACAGCCGCACCTGGATGGTGACGATGGCCGAAGTTCGAAGGAGATTGGGGAAATCGCATCTGATTTTCCATGCTGCGCCGCCTGTAACTTAATGTTGGTTGGTGTTCCCGATCAACCGTTCCATATCCTGACGTTCGTTATTGTCGTATCCGTCGGGATTTTTCTTGGCGTCGGATTGCGGTGCCGGTGAAATCAAGTCGCGGACAACTTTACCCGAGTCCATCAATTCGCCTGCCTTCTTCTTCAGTTTTTTGGACGTGTCACTTTTCTTGCTGGCATACTTTTCCGGCAATTGGGCAATCAACAATTCGGCGCCCGGTTCGATCAACTGCATGGACCGGGCATTTTGCACCCATTCGGGCTGCTCATCCTTGGGCAATAGCAGTCCAAGGCCGATGTATCCGATGATGACGATCAAGGCGCCGCGCAAAATGCCGAACAAAAAGCCCAGCGCCCGATCCAGGGCATTCAGCGCGCTGTCTTTAACCCGGCTGGATATTGAGCGGGTCAACATGGAAAGCACTACCAAGGCGACAAGGAATATCAGGGTGCCGGCGGACAGGTCTGCCAGAAGTTCAGACCCGATGAACTGGCGCGCATAAGGTTGGGCAAAAGGGAAGCCATAGAATGTCGCGAAAATTGCGCCGATCCAGCCAGCGATGGAAAACACCTCGTGGACAAAACCGCGCGCATAAGCCAGTAATCCCGAGACCAGCAGGACCACGACGACACCGGCGTCGAACAGGTTGATCGGGAAATTTCCCAGTTCTTCCATCATCGTTCCGGACTAACTTCGTTGCGGCTCGACGGCCCGCATCATCGGGCCCTCGGTTTTGCCTTGCGCAGCGTTTTCAAACCTCTGGATGAGGTCGGCAAGGTGGTCAATTTCGATGATCGTCAACGCGGTGTCCGCACTGTCATTGCGTTTGCTTCCCGGCTTTCCTTTTCGTACCCGTGCCTTTGGTATGATTGCACGGCTAAAGCCCAGTTTTTCCGCTTCCTTGAGCCGCGCCTCGGTTTGCGATACGGCTCGGACCTCACCGGATAACCCGACCTCACCAAATACCACCGTTTCCGGCGGCAGGGGTGAGGCGGTAACCGATGAGACCAGCGCCGCGGCGACGGCCAAATCCGCTGCCGGTTCTGAAATTTTCAGGCCGCCAGCGACGTTCAGATACACCTCGGTTCCGCCCAGCGCAAGTCCGCAGCGCGCCTCCAGTACGGCCATGATCATCGCTAGGCGCCCAGAATCCCAACCGACCACGGCTCGGCGCGGTGTCGCCTGAGATGAGGGTGCGATTAAAGACTGGATTTCCACCAACATCGGGCGCGTGCCCTCCATGCCGGCGAACACCGAAGCGCCGCTGACATCGTCGCGGTGTTCGGACAAAAATAGCGCAGATGGATTGGGCACTTCGTGCAACCCGGTTTCGGTCATCTCAAAGACGCCGATTTCGTCGGCCGGGCCAAACCGGTTTTTGACGGACCGCAAAATTCGAAACTGATGGCTTGGGTCGCCCTCGAAATACAGCACCGTGTCGACCATGTGCTCAAGTACTCGGGGGCCGGCGATGGTGCCTTCCTTGGTGACGTGGCCGACCAATATGAGCGCGAAACCGGTGCGTTTCGCCAGCCGGATTAATTCCTGCGCCGAGGTGCGGACCTGCGAGACCGTGCCGGGCGCTGATTCCAGCGAATCGACGAACATGCATTGGATGGAATCGATGACCACCACATCGGGGGCATCCTTGCCTTCCAGCGTCGCCACGATATCGCGCACCGAGGTCGCCGCGGCCAGTCCGACCGGCGCCTCGGCCAGCCCCAGACGGCTGGCCCGCAGGCGGAGTTGATCAATCGCTTCCTCGCCGGATATATACGCACACCGCATGCCGGCCGACAGCGATGCCGCAACCTGCATCAACAGGGTCGATTTTCCAATCCCCGGATCACCGCCGACTAATGTCGCCGAACCTGGCACCAGCCCCCCGCCGGTGACCCGGTCAAACTCGGCATTTTTGCTGACGCGCCTGGGCGGTTGGGGTTCGGTGCCTTTGAGGCCGACAAATTCGATCTTGCGGCCCTTCTTCGCGCCCAGCCCCTTAGGCGCCGTCTCCGCCGCCTGTTCCTCGGCCAGCGAATTCCACGCATCGCAGGCCGGACATTGTCCGGACCACTTCGTCTGCGCCGCGCCGCATTCCTGGCAGACGTATAGGGACTTGGCTTTAGCCATGCGCCAATTAACCACTCTGCCGGTTTAAGACCAAGGGGAAAGCCATGTGTCCATTGGAACAATGACTTGCCGCATATTCTATGAGGGGATCAGAGGCGGAATGGACGTACGATTGCATATCGATTCGCCGAATATTGCCAATATCAAAGTGTGATTTAAGCCCTAATCGCCATTTTAATTGGCCCGGTGGTGCGGCCGTGGATGAATTGATCGAGGTAATCGTTGCCCGATTGATCGACATCATCGGGCGGGCCGGCCCAGATGATCTTGCCCTCATAGAGCATAGCGATGCGGTCACCAATTTTCTTGGCGCTGGCCATGTCGTGGGTGATGGTCAGCGCCGTGGCCCCGACGTTTTCGTTAACGTGAACGATCAATTTGTTGATCACGTCGGCCATGATCGGGTCGAGGCCCGTGGTCGGCTCATCGAAAAATATGATGGATGGGTCGATGGCGATGGCGCGGGCTAGGCCGACGCGCTTTTGCATGCCGCCCGACAGGTCCGCCGGCGACAGATCAGCGATATCGGGTTTGAGCCCAACCAAGGCCATTTTCTCCAGCGCAATGTCGCGGGCTTCATCGCGGCCGCAGCGTTTTTCCGCCAACAAACCGAAGGAAACGTTTTCCCAAACCGGCAGGCTATCAAAGAGCGCGGCGGCCTGAAACAGCATGCCGATCTGCATGTTCAGTTTTTCGCGCTCCCTCGGTGTCATATCCAACACATCGCGACCGTCGATCTCAATGGTGCCTTCATCGGGCGTTAAAAGGCCCAGGATGCATTTGATGGCGACCGACTTGCCAGTTCCTGATCCGCCAATAATGACGACGCTTTCCCCGACAGCGACGTCTAAGTTGACGCCGTCTAGCACAACCTTGTCGCCGAACGCTTTTTTGACGTTCTTCAAGCTGATTTTTGGGGGCGCGTCGGTCATCGGCCGGGCGCCCTATTTCGCGAAGAAGATTTCGGTGAGGATGTAATCGAAGCACAAGATCAAGATTGATGCCGAGACCACAGCGTTGGTGGTCGCCGCGCCGACGCCCTGGGCGCCGCCCTTCGAATTATAGCCGTGGTAACATCCCATTAGCGTGACGATAAAGCCGAACGCTGAGGCCTTGACCAAGCCGGAAATGACATCCGAAATCTCGAGAAAATTCCATGTGTTCTGTAGATAATTCGCCGGATTGAAGCCAAGTTTGTATACCGCCACCAGATAGCCGCCGAAGACCCCGATGATATCGGCGATGAACACCAAAAACGGCATCATCGTCACGCCGGCGATCAATCGGGGTGCTACCAGATACTTCATCGGGTTGGTGGAAAGCGTCGTCAACGCGTCGATCTGTTCGGTGACGCGCATGGTGCCGATCTCGGCGGCCATGGCGGCACCGATCCGCCCGGCGACCATCAGCCCGGCCAGGACAGGGCCCAGCTCGCGGGTAATGGAAAGCACGACGACATTGGCAATCGCGCCCTCGGCGGAAAACCGTGCAAATCCAGTATAACTTTGCAGTGCCAGGACCATGCCGGCGAACACCGCAGTCAGGCCGACCACCGGCAATGAGTAATAGCCGATCTCAATCATCTGGCGGCCGATAATGCGGAAATACCAAGGGGCCCGGAAACAATGCGAGGTGGCGCTAATCGTGAACAGCGACAATCGGCCGGCCGTTCCCATGAAGGCCAGGAAAACGCGGCCGATGCTTTGTAGGAACCCCAAGGTCATGGTCATGTGGGTGCCCCGGTATAAACCCGGTGATAGCGCCGTCCCAGATTGGTCAAAATCTCATATCCCATGGTGCCGGCACGCGCCGCGATGTCGTCAACCGGATTGCCCGGGCCGATCAGCTGAGCCCATTGGCCGGGCTGGCGCTTTTCTTCCGCGACGTTGGTAACATCAAGTGTGATCAAATCCATGGATACGCGACCTACCAGGGGAACCGATATGCCGTCAATGATGGCGCATGCGGCGTTGGAGAGCGAGCGCAAATAGCCATCCGCATAGCCTACGGCCAATGTGGCGATTACCGACGGTTTTTCAACGCTGTAGGCGGCACCATAGCCGACGCTGTCGCCGGGACCGGCATCTCGGAGTTGTTGAATGCGGGCGTTGAGCGTAATCACGTCGCGCATGGGATTCGGTTTTTCCGGGGTCGGATTGACACCGAAAAGAGCAACACCGGGCCGGGCCATATCAAAATGATAATCGGCGCCTAGGAATATCCCCGATGAATTAGCGAAACTGGCGATGCCCATGGGGAGAATGGCCCGAGCTTTGCGAAAGGCCGCCAACTGTTGGCCGTTTTGCGGTGATCCCGCTTCGTCTGCACTGGCCAGATGGCTCATGACGAACCGCACGTCCAATCCCTGAAGGCGCGCCGGGTCGTCTGCAATTTGTGTTAACTCTGCCGGTGGCAGGCCAAGACGCAGCATCCCCGTATCGACATGAATGTCGCAGGGGAGCGCGACGTCGGCACAAAAATATTTCCAGGTTGCAATCTCACCCAGCGAACCCAGAACGGGTACCAGCCGGTGTTCCTTGTAAGCGTCTAAGGCACTGGCCGCTAAACCGTTGAGAATATGAATTTCGACGTTGGGAAGCGCGGCGCGAAGTCTCACCCCCTCGCTCACATGGGCGACGAAGAATATTGTGCAGCCCGCCGCCGCCAATGCCTTGCCAACCTGCTCAGCGCCAAGTCCGTATCCGTCGGCCTTAATGACGGCCGCGGACGGTACGCCGTTCAGGGTCTTGAGGAGAATTTGATAATTGGCGCAAATCGCGTCCAGATCAATGCTCAGGACGGCGCCGGCCAAGTGTTCGGGAATGTCAGTTCCGATCATGAACCGGAGTAGGGATCATCCGCGTGGTGCTCGTCAAGGTCGCCAAAGCGGGTGTACTGGCCGTCGAACATCATTCTGACTGTACCGACGGGGCCGTGGCGCTGTTTGGCGACAATCAATTCGGCGACATTCTTCACGCGGTCCAACCGTTCCTGCCAATTGCCGATCCGCTGCGCCAACTTGTCACCGCTTTCGTCGGCACGCTGCTTGGGCTCGGCTTTTTCCAGATAATATTCATCGCGGTAAATAAACATGACGAGGTCTGCGTCCTGCTCAATCGATCCCGATTCCCGCAAATCCGCCAATTGCGGCCGTTTGTCTTCACGGTTTTCAACTTGCCGTGAAAGCTGCGATAGCGCCAACACGGGCACATCCAATTCTTTCGCCAAGGTTTTCAGGCCACGCGTAATTTCTGATACTTCCTGGACCCGGCCATCATTGCGTGAACTGCCTGAGCCAGAGATCAGTTGCAGGTAATCGACGACAATCAGGCCCATTTTATGCTGGCGTTGCAGCCGCCGGGCCCGGGTACGGAGCGCGCTGACAGTTAGCGCTGGCGTGTCGTCGATATAAAGTGGAATTTGGTGAAGGGTCTGGCTTGCCATCACAAGGCGGGAAAATTCGTCGTCGGTCAATTCACCCTTGCGCATCCGGTTCGATGAAATGTTTGATTGTTCGGACAAAATACGTGCGGCCAACTGTTCCGACGACATTTCAAGTGAGAAAAATCCGACAACCGCGCCTTCTTCACCTTGAGTTTGCTTATAAGAATAGGCGGCATTGAAGGCGATATTCGTCGCCAATGCGGTTTTGCCCATGGCCGGGCGTCCAGCCAGGATCAACAAGTCCGAGGGATGCAAACCACCCAACAATCGGTCGGCATCTCGAAACCCCGAGCTGACGCCCGCCAGCTTGCCATCGCGTTTGTGAGCGGCTTCGGCCATTTCAATGGCCTTCAGAACGGAATCCTTGAAGGCCGCGAAGCCACCTTCGAATTCACCGAAGGTGGCGAGGTCGTAAAGGTTTTGCTCGGCGACTTCAATTTGCGTCACTGCGGTGGCATCAACATCGCCGGCGTAGGCGCGGTTGACGACATCTTCGCCCAGATTGATCAGCTCGCGCTTGAGATACAGGTCATAAATCAGTTTGCCGTACTCACCGGCGTTGATGACTGTTACCGCCGACGCGGTCACTTCATCCAAATAGGCGGGCCCACCTATATCGGACAGGGTTTCGTCATGTTCGAAATAATTGTGCAACGTCGTCGCGTCGGCCATCTGGCCGCGTTCAATGAGCCGCCCTGCGGCCTCAAATATCCGGCCGTGGGCCAACAGCGCAAAATGTTCTGGGCGTAAATACTCGGAAGCCATTTCGTAGGCGCGGTTGTTGGCGAGCATGGCGCCAAGCAGCGCCTTTTCCGCCTCCACATTATGGGGCATCTGGCGGAACGGTCCTGGCGCCATGACGTCATCATTGGCGGGCGCGATATCATGTTCCGGTGGTGGCGGTGTCATTGTCGTTGGCATGGTCGGGAGAAATTATAGTGACTAGATGCTAAGAGGAATTGCGAATGCGTGGGAAATCCCAATCCAACGGGGATTAAACCCTTGTAAACCCAAGGGTCTGTGGATAACGGGGACACGTGGTGGAAAAGCCGGTGCTGGAATGAAAAAAAGTGCGAATCGCAGCAGTTAAATCGCTTGGTGGCGCTCGATCCAAAAACAAAACGGCGCGCCCGAGTGGCGCGCCGTTTCAATTTTTCTTAGGCAAGAGAGCTTATTCGGCTTTATTAGCCTTTTCGCCATCACCGCTATCATCGGTGTCAGCCGTTTCTTCGGTTGTTTCTTCCGCCGTTTCATCAGACGCCGCCACTTCGGGGGCAGTGTCTTCGCCGGCTTCCTCAGCAACTTCATCAGTTGCTTCCGGTGCGGCACCATCTTCGAACATCGTCTCCGCTTGTTCGGCGACAGCCTCGTCGGCGGCGGCTTCGTGGATGACTTCTGCCTCGGCGCGGGCATCTTCCTCCGCTTGGCTGAGAACCGCTGTGCCGGTTTTCGCCTGGGTTTCCGCTTCGTCCGCGGACCGGGCAACATTGGCGATGACTGTCACGTCGACTTCCGGGTGCAGGTTGACGACGACCGGGTGCAAACCGAGCATCTTGATCGGCTGGTCTAGGCTGACCTGGTTGCGATTGACATCATAACCGGCTTTTGTGACCGCATCGGCGATATCGCGGGCATTGACCGATCCGTACAATTGTCCAGCTTCGCCGGCCTGACGGACCAAAACAACGCTCACGTCGTTCATTTTGCCAGCGACCGCTTCGGCATCGGCGCGGCGTTCCAGATTTTGCGTTTCCAATTGCGCTTTCTGGGTTTCGAAATGTGCGATGTTCTCCTTGGTGGCGCGGCGCGCCTTGCCCTTCGGCAAGAGATAGTTGCGGGCGAAACCGGGTTTGACGTTCACCACGTCTCCCATCTGGCCCAACTTGGCGATGCGCTCCATCAAAATAACTTCCATTGCTTTTTACTCCTTTAAGTCTGTCCGGCATTTCTACCGTTACGCCCTCGGCACCATGCTGTCGGGCGAAACCGATTGTCTTTTAGTCTTCATCTTCGTCGTCACCGCCACCCGGCGGTGTCTGCGTTTGCCGATTGCGTATGCCGAACCATTGTTCGGCGACCCCAACGGCGGCAATCACCAGCGCGGCCCAAATTGAGACCACGATCACCATATAAAAGGCCATCAACAGCGGCCCCGTACGGGCGACCCGGCGGGCCAGTGTATGAACCACCGCCAATCCCAGCAGGAAATACGGTACGGCCACGACCATGGCCAAATTCCGGCCAACGTACTCCCAACCCGTTTGTCCGGTGACCATGCCCGCTAGGGCAATCGTCGCGGCACCGACCAACGGCCACGACAGCCAACCTGGCATGTCTGTGCCCGTGTAACTGGGGCTCGGCCGCAAATTCCGCCCGGCGCGGGCCAAGGCTCCCTGGGCAAGCGCGCCGTTGACAACGGCCATGATCGCCCAACTCGACACCACGGCCCCGGGGAACAGTGGCACCAATGCGTCGGCCATGGCCCGTCGACTTTCTTCAGGCATGGCTGGCGCCATAATCTTCATGGCAGCGCCCAGGTGTGCCGATAACAGGCCGCTTAATCCCTGGCCACTTGCCGTCACGATCGCCGCGGCGATCAATAAACATGCGCCCAACATGGCGATGGCTGCGGCGATGTACCCGGCGGGATACCACACGACACCGCCGTTGGTGCCATCTTGTTGCGCCGGCGCCGACTTGAGCGCCAAATTCACCGTTATCAGCGACGGCAGTGCGTGAACGATGCCGAAGATTGCCGCCGACGTCGGGCCACCGAATACCCCGGTTGATACGAACCCCGCCAATGCGGCGATCAACGTGGCTCGAAAACCCAGTCCAAGCCCCGCCATGATCAGCGGAAACGGCGCCAGATATACCAAAACGATGGCGAAAGGAAATCCACCCGCAAACGCCATAGATGCGAGGGCGCTTGCGAGCCCGGCTCCGATGGCGATCAGCGTATCGCGTGGCATAATCGCGGCCCGGCCGATACGCCTTAGCCGATGACGTAAGGCATCAGCGCAAGGAAACGGGCGCGCTTGATGGCTTTCGCCAATTCACGCTGTTTCTTCGCTGAAACCGCGGTGATGCGGCTGGGCACAATCTTGCCCCGCTCGGAAACGAAACGCGACAGCGTTTTGACGTCTTTATAATCAATCGTTGGCGCGTTGGGGCCCGCGAAGGGGCAGCTTTTGCGGCGCCGGAAAAAGGATGGGCGGCTCATGCTTCATCTCCTTCGCTCTTAGTCTCATCGGCCTTCGGGGCATCCTCAGCCTTTGGCGCATCCTCGACGGCCGGTGCCGCTTCAGCGGCAGGCGCGGCATCGGCAGCGGGTGCAGCATCCGGTTTCGGACCACGATCACCACCGTGGCGCGGACGATCATCGCGGTCACGCCGGGGACGGTCGTCACGATCACGCGAGCGCATCATTGCCGACGGGCCTTCTTCAAGCTCATCCATGCGAATCGTTATATAGCGCAAAATGTCTTCGTTAATGCGCATCTGGCGTTCCATCTCATGAACAGCTTCGGCCTCGGCCGCGATGTTCAAGAGCATGTAGTGGCCCTTGCGGTTCTTTTTGATCTTGTAAGACAGCGTTTTTAGGCCCCAGCTTTCTTTTTTGGGAACCGAACCGCCGGCATCTGTGATGACTTTTTCGAAGTTCTCGACCAGCCCTTCGACTTGGGTGGCAGAGATATCCTGACGTGCAATAAACACGGTTTCGTAGTTTGGCAAAGGTATCTCCTTCCTTCGGCTTATCTCAACCCCGCAAAGCGAGGCATAGCCGGATTATCCGGCAGGAAGCATTAAGGCCGCGCACTATACACACTCATGCATGCCAAGCAAGCATCGCAACGGTCCTTCGGGGTGGATTAGGTATTACGCTTTGCGCAGTCGATCATGGCAGCCAGACTGCGTTCGACGTCCTCATCCGTCGTGGCCCATGAAGAGACGCTGATCCGCATAGCGGTGCGGCCTTGCCAGACCGTGCCGCCGCACCAGCACGTGCCATCCATCTGAATGGCTGCGATGATGCGTTCGGTCGTTTCTGCGTCACCGAACGATACCAGAACCTGATTGAGCACGACGTCATTGAGCACCTCGAAACCGGCTTTCGTCAGGCCATCGGCGAATATGGCCGCCTGGCGGCAATTTCTCTCAATCATTTCGGCAAGGCCCTCGCGGCCCAATGATTTCAGGGCGGTCCAGACTTCCAGACCGCGGGCGCGGCGGCTGCATTCCGGTGTGAAATCGAACGGGTCGCGGTCTTGACCGGCATGCAGATAAGACGCCTTGATGGACATAGCGGCGCGCAACGCTTGCGCGTCACGGGTCAGAGCAATGCCGCCGTCATAGGGCACGTTCAACCATTTGTGGGCGTCGGTCGCCCAGGAATCAGCCAGAGCATAGTCATTCATCAGGTGCGCACGCGCCGGTGCCGTAGCGGCCCACACGCCGAAGGCACCGTCAACATGAACCCAGGCGCCACCAGCTTGAGCCTTGGCAATGATGTCCGGTGCAGGATCAAATGCGCCGGTGTTCACGTTGCCGGCTTGCAGGCAGACGATGGTCAGGCCGGAAATGGCGGGCATGGCCTTGGCGTCCATGGCGCCTTGGGCGTTCACCGCCACCCGATGAACATTGGCGCGCCCCATGCCCAACATGCCAAGCGCCTTGATCAGCGATGCGTGAGCCTCATCGCCGACAACAACGGTGATGGGCGGCGCACCGTAGAGCCCGCGCTCATCGACGTCCCAATCACAGGCGGCCAATACGCGATGGCGGGCGGCCGCAAGACACGAGAAATTCGCCATCGTGGCCCCGGTGACGAACGCACCCCCGGTGGTTTCCGGAAAGCCGAATAAATCAATAAGCCAACGGAGCGCAATCTCCTCAATCTTTGCGGCAATCGGCGAGCTGGTGGCTGAAAAGCCGTTCTGATCCCAAGCCGTTGCCAGCCAGCTGGCGCCCAGCGTTGCCGGCAGCGAGCCGCCGGTCACATAGCCGAAGTATCGCCCCCCAGCACTGGCGATCGTGGCGGGGCTGGCGATTTGGTCCAGCATTGCAATGATCTCGTGATCCTCAGTGCCGACCAAGGGCAACGGCCCGTCCAGGCAGGCAAGGCCATCGACGGCGGCCTCAGTCGGCGCCACGGAACGGTGTGCCAGCCCACTAAGATAGCCAGCCGAACGCTCGGCGATGTCAGTAAGAAACGATTTCATCGGCATGCTCTGGCTCCAAGTCGTTGGATATTTCAAGCGTCAGAATAATCCGCTGTTTGAACCAGCGTAAACGCCCGCATTGTCACGGAAACAATATTTCATGCTGGCCAGCTATGTGACCTGGGTCACTGGCAGGCACGTTGTTTTAGCGTAGGGTCATTGAATTCAAGGGCTGAGTGTCTTCGCCGCGATGGTTAGCGGATCCGAAGGCCTCCGTCGAAAGGGCAAAGTACCGGAAACGGTGCGGCGCAAAACCACCGGCCTAAGGCGTTGAAATTTTCAATGGCCATGGCAGCGGAGTTACCGAAAGGAGAGGCAGCCATGTTTTTCGCCATTCAAACCAACATTATTCAAGTGTGGGCCATGTGGAGTGATTTGTTTTCGCCAATTCCTTATGGCGATCCCTATGTCGCCATGACCGTTCCGTTCGTGCTGATCATTGTTGGGTTCAAATGGTTTTTCAGTGAGGCCGCCGATGATCGCTGAATTCACCAATCATAATACCGCCGCCATCCATCAAGACGCGGATGGGTTGGCGGAATTCCTGATACTTGAGCATGGACTCAATCGGGCGATCAATACGGCCGCGGAAGCCGCCGCTGCGGCGGCGAGGGAAACGGGTACGGGCGATGAGTACGCAAAATCAGTGGCATTCTGGCACGACGTTTGGAATCTGTCGCTGGCCCGTAAAGCGGCCGGCTGAGGTGCGCGCAAGCGCTAGTTTTTACGTCCTTTGATGACCACTTTCAGTGCGTCCTTGCGCATCATCCGGCGCAGCGCCTCTTCTGTTTGCTCAATAGGCAGTTCCGCCGAGAGCATCAAATCAACACCAAAATCAGGATCCGCCAGCAGTGCCAGAGCCTGGCGAACAGTGTCGGGCCGGTGGTGATAGACGCCTTTAACGGTAAGCTCACTGTAATGAATGAGATGCGTATCCAAGGGAATTGACGTGCCTGGTGCGCAGCCGCCGAACAAATTGATCAATCCACCCGGGCGAACCACAGCCATGGCATCAAGCCAGACTTCCGGCACGCCCGTCGCATCGACGGCAACCCACGCCCCAAGGCCATTGGATGTCGCTTGCCGAACCACGTCGGCTTGGCCGCCACCTCGGGCAATTTCAACAGTCTTCGATGCGCCCAATGCCGTGCCGGCCTCAAGGCGACTGGCGTTGGGATCGGCCAGAATGACGCGTTGGCCAGCATTAGCCAGGGCGGCTACGAATAACAGGCCGATGGGCCCACCGCCGAAGACGATGACCTCAGCGGGCTCATCGGCGCCATACTTGTCCAATTCACACGCATTCATGCCGTGCAGGACACAAGCGAGCGGCTCGGTCAAAGCGGCTTTGCCGAAATCCAAACCTGTTGGGATTTTGTGGGTGTTTCGCTGCACGAAGCGTTCGGGCACTAAGATGAATTCAGCGAAGGCGCCGTTCAGGTATTGCAGGTCTTCGCACAAGTTCTCGCGGCCGCGCCGGCACGGCTCGCAGGTCAAGCAAGGCGCGGAATTCGCGACCACCACGGCGTCGCCGTCCTTGAAGTCGACAACGCCGTCACCAAGAGCTGCCACCCGACCGGCCATTTCGTGACCGAACAATGTCGGCACCTTAAGCATGCGCGGATGGCCGCCGCGGCGAAACACTTTAACGTCGGTGCCGCAGGTGGTTGCCGCTTGGACCGATACCAGCATTTCACCCGGGCCGGGGCGCGCGACCGGCATATCGCGGATTTCGATTTGTTCGGGGCCGGTCAACACAGCGCCGACCATGGTGCGTTGCATATCCATTAGGTGGTTTCAGTACTGACGGTGGGGGTGAATAAAATTTTCAGGGCTTCCTGATTTTTGGCCAGGCTATAGCCGCGCTGGAAATCATTGAGCGGCATGGTATGGGTGACTAGCGGGCTCGGGTCCAGCGCGCCCGATTTGATCAACTCGAAAACCGCCGCCTGCTCGTGGAGTGCACCGGAGTAAGTGCCCAGCACGCGGCGTTCAAACTTGAATAAATCATTGAGGTCAAAGCCGGCGCGGTCACCATCAGGTGCATGCGCGAAAAGTACGATGGTGCCGCCCTGGCGCGAAAGCTGCAGGCCGGCTTCCAACAGACGGCTGCCGCCAACGGTATCAAAGACCGCATCGGCGCCGGCGCCGGCGGTCAGGCCCTGGACGGCATCCAGGGCTGCGTCGCCGGGCGCCGCAGTGGCCGACGCGCCTAAACTTTCGGCAAGTGCACGCCGAGGCTCCAGCGGATCAATGACGGCGACGCTGACACCGGGCAATGCGGCTTTCAAAACCAACAGATGCAGCAATCCCATGCTGCCGCCGCCTTGGATGACGGCGGTGCCATCGCGGTCAATCCCTGAGCGTTCGACGCCCCGCAACACACAGGCGGCCGGTTCGACAAATACGGCGGCGGCATCACTTATATCATCGGGGATACGATGTGCGGCCAATGCGGTGGCCCGCGATTTGATTAAAATCGAGTCGGCGAACCCGCCGGGCTCCATCAAGTTTTCTCGGAAGGTCTCGCACATGGTTTCATTGCCCCGGCGGCAATACAGGCATTCGCCGCAAGGAACATGATGCGGTACGCAAACGCGGTCACCGAGGTCGAATTTATCGACGCCGTCGCCCAGGTCGATCACTTCGCCAACTATTTCATGGCCGAGTACGGTGCCGGGCGATGCGCTGTCGGTTGTCAATTTGAACAAATCGGTGCCGCAGAAGCCAACTACCCGCAGACGCAGGAGCATTTCACCACTGTCGACCATTGGTCTAGGGCGAGGTTCAAGCACCGTCTTTTCGTTGCCCAGGCAACTCACGACCATGTCTGAGTCGGGGCTTGGTAATCGATGATCCAACGTTATTCCTCAACCGTATTTATGCGAGTACGGGCTGGGTGTAATCCGGCGGATACTGACAGGCGTTTTCTGGTCTGGCAACCGACGGCCAAGGGCTTGCTTGGCCAGAGCGGTGAAGAACGTTATTTTAACATCACAGGGGGTAAATCAAATTCCGGTCGTCGGGCCGGCGTGTTTGCATGCCTTGAGTAGGGGGTTGAGCAATGAGTAGGCGTTTCGAGAGCGGCAAGCTTTCAATCATTTTACTATTGGGCGTTTTCCTGGTTGCCGGCATTGGTGGCTCCATTTGGGGCGGCAATAATCTTCAGAAGGCGGCGCATGACCATT
This sequence comes from Rhodospirillaceae bacterium, assembly GCA_018665815.1. Taxonomy (GTDB): domain Bacteria; phylum Pseudomonadota; class Alphaproteobacteria; order Rhodospirillales; family Casp-alpha2; genus UBA3470. The sequence continues at coordinate 8,090 of JABJBP010000040.1, read as the reverse complement.
GGCTGGAAAAGGCCAGGACCGATGTTGCCCGAATTACCGAGAATATGTTGTTCTGGGTTTCTAAAACCGAAGTCAATCTTCGGGCCATTGCCGGACAGATTCAGGGCATGGAATCGATCAACAACGTTTCATTTCGCAAGTTGATTGAAGCGGCGGAAACCTGGGATCCCGACGTGTCGTTCAGCGCGGTTGGATTTGCCCAACGCATATTGCGTGATCAGCGCGCCGCTTATGAACAAGAGACTGGCGCGGCGCTGACAAAATTTCAGTCGCCGGAAAAACCGGCACCCGAGGTCTATGAAAGCTTCGCCATGCGTTATACCGCACCGGTTGGCGGTATGCTCCGCGAGCACATGGACCTGACAACCCATCCCGCTATGCGCACGGTCGTCATCACTGCACGCCAAACCCCTGGCCACGTCATTCTTGGCCCGGCGTTCAAAGGGGCCGACGGTGATCAGTATTCTTTGGTTGCAACAGCGACGGGACTGTTGGGGGCGAATGGCGTCATGGTTGCTACGCTGAATTTGACGGAGTTTTTTTCAGGTCTGGTGGCCGACGCGTTGCCCCCGCATATGCGGGTTCGTCTAATCCAACGCGACAATGATGCGCGTGCAACCACTGGGTATAGTGCTGTCATCGGCCCGCTGAAGCCTTACGACGGAACGGCCGCGACCGAAGTTATCAGGGTGACAAAAGGTCAGGCCCGATGGGATTTACGCTGGGATATTCTGCCGAATTATCTTGGTGGTCCTGCGGATGCTTCGGCCAACCTAGTTCGCTATGGCGGTACAGTACTGACAATTCTCATTTTTGGAATATTAGCCTTCCTATCCTTCCAAAACATCCGTTTTCAAATCCTTGTTGATGATCGTACGGCGGAGTTGGCCCAAAATGCCATGATCATTCAATTGACCATGGGCTCCATTGATCAGGGATTTGCCGTGTGGAACGCCGATCAACGTTTGGTGGTCTGGAGTAAACGATGTTTGGGCCTGTGGTATCAGCCGGCCGATATTGTTCGCATTGGTATGCATATGACTGAGCTATTGGAGCATCTGGCGACGAAAGGTGTGTTTGGCGAAGGTGACCCTGCGGGCATTGCGGCACGGGTGTTTAAACGGATCGTGGCCGCCGGTGAGGCTTCGGACGAAGTGTTCGATATGCTTGACGAAAGAAAGATACATGTCCGGCGGTTTCCGCTTGAGCGCGGTGGCTATGTCGGTGTGTACACGGATATCACCGAACGCGAACACGCGATAGAGCGCTTGAACCAAGCGAATAAGGAGCTTTTAGCCGCAAAGGAAAAAGCCAAAGCTGCAAGAATCGCGAAAACCGAGTTTTTATCATCGGTCAGCCATGTGCTGCGCACCCCGCTGAACGCCGTCATGGGCTTTTCTCAAGTTTTGGAGCGCGACCGGCAAAATCCGCTGACGGACAAACAGCGAAACGCCGTGGGCCATATTCGTGGTGGCGGCGAGCATTTGCTCAATTTGATAAACGACATTCTCGATCTTGCGTGGATCGAGTCGGGGAAACTTGCTTTTGTTTTCGAAAATGTCTCGCCTGTGGACGTCATTGAGAATGTCTCGATATTGGTCGGATCGCTGGCTGAAGAACACAATATCAATCTCGAAATGGTTGATGCGCAAGATCAAATGAGCTCCTACATCCGCGCTGATGCAACTCGGCTGCAGCAGGTTTTACTCAATCTTTTATCCAACGCGGTTAAGTACAATAAGCCGGGTGGAGTGGTACGGCTTGACGCCAATATTGTTGGTAAAAACTGGTTTCGTTTCACGATTGAAGACGATGGAATCGGTATCGCGACCGTTCATCACGAAAATCTATTTGAGCCCTTCAACCGCCTGGGGATGGAAAAATCAGAGATAGACGGAACAGGTATCGGTTTGTCGATTACCAAGGGCATTGTTGATCAGATGGGGGGCGAATGGGTTTTTCCAGCTTGGTCGGTGAAGGCTCAAAGTTCTGGGTTCAGTTTCCCATAGCCTTGGACAAAAAATTGGATGCCATCGAGCCCGCCAGTCGCGGTGCCGCTGACATAAATACGGGGCCAGTAAAATCCGATACGCGGTCGCTACTCTATGTCGAAGATAATGCGGCCAATATTGCGCTTATGGAAGAAATCATCCTCGGTATCCCGGCGGTTAAGATGACGACGGCAAATGACGGTGAAAGCGGAATCGAAATTGCCGTTAAAAGTCGTCCGGACCTCATTTTACTGGATATAAACCTTCCGGGCATAGATGGCATTGAAGTGTTTGAGCAATTGCGCGGACACCCGGCGACACGGGGCATTCCTGTTATTGCCGTGAGTGCAGCGGCGATGCCACTTGAAATTCAAAAAGGCATGGAGGTCGGTTTTTTGAAATATTTGACCAAACCGTTCAACGTCGCTGAAGTTGAAGACAGCATTCGGAATTCTCTGTTTCGCGATAATTGACGCGATGTTTGCAAGAACACATCGCGTTACGCCTTTCAGTTTCTAATTCAGCATATTCCTTCGCCGACCATGTTAGGATTGGCGCTGTTGGCAGGGGATCGGGTGATCGGCAAAACCATGATTGGGCGTCTTGACACAGGCCGGGCAGCCGCTATCACTGCCGATATTGAGTTGTTTCTCTTGAGCAATAAGGACATCCGATGACGACCGCATTTATTTTTCCAGGGCAGGGGTCACAATCCGTCGGCATGGGCAGGGAAATCGCCGATGCATTCGCGGCTGCGCGCGACGTTTATGAAGTTGTTGACGATGCATTGTCACAAAATTTATCGGGCTTGATATTTGATGGTCCAGAAGATGAATTGATCTTAACGGAAAACGCCCAGCCAGCGATCATGGCGGCAAGTCTGGCGGTGATGCGGGTCCTTGAAAAAGAAGGTGGGATGGATTTTGCGTCCGTCGCTTCTCATGCAGCGGGGCATTCGCTGGGGGAATATTCTGCCTATGCTGCCGCCGGCACGTTTAGTTTGGCTGATACGGCGCGGCTGTTGAAAACCCGTGGGCGTGCCATGCAAGAGGCCGTGCCAGTAGGTGTCGGCGCCATGGCGGCGTTATTGGGATTGGGCCCCGATGATGCTGCGGCTGTCGCGGTTGAAGCGGCTGGCGATAATGTCTGTGATTTTGCCAATGATAATGCCGATGGTCAGGTTGTCGTCTCCGGGTCCACTCAAGCCGTTGAGCGCGCATTAGTTATCGCCAAGGAAAAAGGCGCCAAACGAGCAGTGTTATTGCCCGTCAGTGCGCCATTCCATTGTAGCCTGATGGCGCCGGCTGCCGATGTCATGGCTGATGCTTTGGCGGGAGTGAGCATGACAAATCCCGTTGTGCCGATTATCGCCAACGTAACCGCCGCGCCTGTAACCGAGCCGGCGGAAGCGCGCCAGTTGCTAGTTGAACAGGTGACCGGTCGGGTTCGGTGGCGCGAATGCGTGCTGGCGATGAAGGCTGCGGGCGTGACCAAGTTGATTGAAGTTGGACATGGAAAAGTACTTTCCGGTATGACCCGGCGCATCGATCGGGAGTTGGAAAGTGTCACCGTGGGCACACCCGATGAGATTGCTGCGGTTTTGAGCGCATAAATATAAGAAGAAGGGATCATTGATGTTTGATTTGGCAGGCAGGAAGGCATTGGTCACAGGGGCGTCCGGCGGTATTGGCGGCGCCATTACCAAGGCATTGTGCGCGCGCGGCGCTGTGGTTGCGTTGTCCGGCACGCGAGTAGATGCATTGGAGGCCGTGGCGTCGGAAATCGGCGACAACACGCACGTTGTGCCGGCGGACTTATCATCTGCCGAAGGTGCGGATCAACTTGCAAAAAGAGCTGTCGAGGCGATGGATGGCATCGATATTTTAATTAATAACGCCGGCCTGACGCGCGACAATTTGGCCATGCGGATCAAGGATGAAGATTGGCAGACTGTTCTCGATGTCAATTTGACCTCGGCTTTCCGCCTTAGTCGGGCGGTTTTGCGGCCCATGATGAAGGCGCGGTGGGGCCGGATTATTGGTATTTCATCGATTGTCGGTGTGACCGGAAATGCCGGGCAGGCCAATTACGCGGCGTCTAAGGCCGGGATGATCGGCATGTCGAAGGCGTTGGCCCAAGAAGTCGCCAGCCGCAACGTCACGGTAAATTGCGTGGCGCCAGGCTTTATAGCCACGCCGATGACCGATGAATTATCCGATGATCAAAAAGACAAGATAAACGCCGGCATTCCCGCCGGCCGGATGGGGACGGTTGAGGATATTGCCGGTGCGTGTATTTATCTCGCCAGCGACGAAGCCGCTTATGTTACTGGTCAGACGCTGCATGTGAATGGCGGCATTGCAATGATTTAGTGTCCTGGCACCAGTGTCTGACGCTTTGAGACAATGCCGGTTTCCCCACTGGCCATGACGAATAAAGTGTGTTACCAAAACTCCGTTTTCCGCCGCTTCGTGACGCGCAAAAAGGTGGGCATGAAGGCGGCGATACGAGTTCTTATAAAACGTTCAGGAATCGAGGAATACGAATATGAGTGATGTTGCTGATCGCGTGAAGAAGATCGTTATCGAGCATCTCGGGGTGGACGAGGACAAAGTGGTCGAGAATGCCAGTTTCATTGACGATCTGGGCGCTGACAGCCTGGACACGGTGGAGCTTGTGATGGCTTTCGAAGAGGAATTCGGTTGCGAAATCCCGGACGATGCCGCCGAGAAAATTCTGACGATCAAAGACGCTACCGACTTCATCCAAACGACTCAATAAGACGGTAATATCCGCCGAGCGGCGGGTGGCGCGGCCGGTCCGCGCCACTTGCGATTCGGTGCATCAATATATCGTCTGACAAGGCGTGGTGTGCAATGAGACGAGTTGTCATAACCGGTATGGGGATGGTCACGTCGCTTGGAATCGGCGTTGATCGGAATTGGGACGGCCTATTGGCCGGCAAGTCCGGTATCAGGGCCATTGAGAATTTTGACGTTTCGGATCTACCGGCGAAAATCGCCGGTCAGGTTCCCGAAGGCCCGACAGAGGACGGTTTGTTCTTTTCGGATGACTGGGTCTCGCCGAAGGATCGGCGCCGGATGGACGATTTTATCGTCTATGGGCTCTGCGCCGCGAAGCAGGCCATCGAAGATTCCGGTTGGGTTGTGGAAACGGAAGAGCAAGCTTGGCGTACCGGCGTTCTGATCGGCTCGGGAATCGGTGGTCTGCCGGAAATCGCTGGAGGCGCCATCAAGGTTAATGAGGGTAAAGCGCGCCGCCTCAGCCCGTTTTTTATTCCTGCAAGTTTGATCAATTTGATTTCCGGGCATGTCTCCATTCGATGGGGGTTCAAGGGCCCCAATCATGCTGTGGTGACGGCGTGCTCCACGGGATCCCATGCCATTGGTGATGCGGCGCGTTTGATCATGTGGGAAGATGCCGATGTGATGGTTGCCGGCGGTGCCGAAGCCGCTGTATGCGATATCGGCGTGGCCGGATTTTGCGCCGCCCGGGCATTATCGACTGATTTCAATGACACGCCTGAGAAGGCGTCCCGGCCATGGGACAAGGACCGCGATGGTTTTGTCATGGGCGATGGTGCCGGCGTCGTCGTGCTTGAGGAACTCGAGCACGCGAAGAAACGCGGTGCGAAAATTTATGGCGAAGTTGTCGGATACGGCATGTCCGGCGATGCTCACCACATTACCGCGCCTGTGGAAAATGGCGATGGCGCCTTTCGGTGCATGAACTCAGCGTTGAAGCGCGCCGGCATGAATGTCGAAGAAATCGATTATGTGAACGCCCACGGGACCTCAACACCGCTTGGCGATGAAATTGAGCTTGGCGCGGTGAAGCGCGTGTTCGGTGATCACGCCTACAATATCTCCATGTCATCAACGAAGTCGGCGATTGGACATTTGCTTGGTGCGGCGGGTGCCGTCGAGGCTATTTTCTCATTGCAGGCCATAAATAACGGCGTCGCACCGCCGACCCTCAATCTCGATAACCCGTCGGAGAGTTGCGATATCGACTTGGTGCCCCACCAGCCGAAGGAACGCCTCATTCGCGCCGTCCTTTCCAATTCCTTCGGATTCGGCGGGACCAATGCCTCGTTAATCTTCAAGGCATTGGACAGCTGACGGTCGCGGCATGGGCCGCATATTTTTTATTGTTGGAATGTGTGTTGTCGTCATCTCGGCCGCGGTCGGTGGTGGCTGGTTGTGGTTGACCCGCGGTTTTGATGCCCCAGGGCCGCTAAAAAGCGACGTCACTCTGATCATTCCCAAAGGTTCCGGCACCGGTTCTATCGCTAACAACTTGGTCAGTGCCGGCATCATCGGCGATCCATTGATCTTTAAACTGGGACATCGATTTTTGTCAGCGCCTGGGCCCATGCGCGCCGGTGAATATCGGTTTCTAGCGGGGATGAGCGCGGCGGGAACAATCAAACTGTTGCAAAGCGGCAAGACCGTGGTTCGGAAATTGACCATCGCCGAAGGTTTGTCGAATGCTGAGATTGCGACGCTAATATCCCGCGCCCAAGGTTTGACCGGTCTCACCGGTCCTCTGCCGGCGGAAGGCGGGCTGTTGCCGGAAACGTATCACTTTTCTTTCGGTGATCGCCGAAGCACCCTCGTCGCCAGGATGCGCGGAGCAATGACCAAATTGCTGGGCGAACTTTGGCCGAAGCGTGCGCCAAACTTGCCGATCAAGACGCCTGAGGCGGCAATGATTTTGGCCTCTATTGTTGAGAAGGAGACCGGTACGGCGGAAGAACGGCCCAGGGTTGCGGCCGTCTTTCATAATCGACTGCGAAAAAACATGCGCTTGCAGTCCGATCCGACCGTCGTATTTGGTTTAACACTGGGGCGTGCGCCACTGGGGCGGCCGATTTCCAAAGCCGATTTGAAATCTGAAACGGCGTTCAATACCTATGTCATTAAGGGCTTGCCGCCGGGGCCGATCGCCAACCCCGGTCGGGCAGCGATCGAATCGGTATTGCGACCTGCAATCACGGACGAGCTATATTTCGTAGCTGATGGCACAGGTGGGCATGCGTTTGCGAAAACCCTGAAACAGCATCAACGCAACGTCGTCAAATGGCGCAAAATTGAAAAAGCCCGACGGAAAACGTCGCAATAGAAATTATTTTTTTCCATTTGGGATTAGCGAGAAACCGGTCGGTGATTATAACCGGCGCGGCGGCGATAAACCACATGGCGAACCGCATCTGCCATGGAAAGGCGATCCGTCGTCGGCGCTTGTCCAAACCGCGTCGAATGATATTCGCAGCTTTATCAGTCGGCATGAAGAAGGGCATGGGAAAGTCATTTGCATCGGTGATACGGCTTTTCACAAACCCTGGACAGATCACCGAAACATCAATGCCGGTGTGTTGCAACTCACCGCGGAGCCCGTCTCCATAAGCCAAAACCGCTGCTTTGCTGGCGGAATACGCCGGAGAGGTGGGGAGGCCTCGAAATCCGGCAATGGAACTCATGAGGGCTAAGTGGCCGTGGCCTTGGCGTTGCATGATGGGGAGGGCGGGGAGTAGCGTATTCAGCACACCGGCAAGATTGACCGCGAAAATATCGCGAACCTGGGTTTCGTCTTCGTCGCCTATACCACTCGCGCCGCCTGAAATTCCGGCATTGGCGACAACCAAATCGATACCTCGTGGTTCCGCTGCGGCGGTAATCCATTGCTGCATGTTGTCGAGTTCCGTCACATCGACAGTGTCCGCATGGACCTCGGCTCCAAGTTCGCGGCAGCGCGCCGCGACATCTTTCAAGCGTTCGGCGTTGCGGCCATTTAGCCACAGCACGTGACCTTGTTGGGCATACTTCAAAGCCAATGCTTCGCCAATTCCGCTGGAAGCACCGGTCAGTATGATGGATCGATGTTCGTTGAGTGGGGCAGTCATTCAGAGTTTCCAATTTTATCCATCTGGTGCACCGATTGCGAAAGTCGAAGTCCGATTGAGTAAGACATGAATATAGAGCTTCCTTGTCACTTGTTGCGTCCAACCATGGCCGGTATAAACCAGCAATCAAGGGAGAAATGATGCCGTGAGCCTCAATTCGATGACCGGATTTG
>JABJBP010000006.1 GCA_018665815.1 Rhodospirillaceae bacterium | reverse complement strand
GGTCACCCCCCGGTTCTGACATCGTCTAATCCGCTTTCGACACTTCAGCAGTGGTTCGCTTGCGCTCGCCTCTCTCAACCGTGCCTGTCGGGATCATTGTCCCGACGTTTCTGCAACGCTCACCACCATCGCTCTTAACGACAGCAGCTTGCAGTGGCTTGGGATCAGTCCCTGACGACCGAACCCGAAGGGCCCTCCTTCATCTCTCGTATAGTTACGCGCCGCTGTAATCTGGCGACGCTCGTGACACACGACCCTGAGCGGACTCATCGGCTCGGCGTTTCCGTTTACATTGATAATGTGCCCCTCTTGTAGACATCGTCGGCAGGGACGCCTCGACACGCCACCAAGGGATAACTGGCCTTAGCGGGTTCAATCAGTTAGATTGCATCAATGCTATCCCAATACTAGGGGGGGCTGCAGTTCGACTGCACCACCTTTTCTACGCTAAACGTGGTGTTTTCTGTTTGATCACACCCGTCTTTCTAAAACCAAGCAATCCGTTTCGTCGCGACTATATGTGCGCCGTGTGGCCGTTTGTGGCCCACAGGTTGGCTATTGTCTTCACGAGCGGTCGCTGCGGAGCAACACGTATGAAAGCTGTTATGTTGGCAGCCGGGATTGGCGCCCGGCTCGGGGCTACAGGCTCAGAACAACCAGCGAAGGTTTTGCTTCGTTTTGGGGGCAAGTCCTTACTGCAATTCCATATCGAAATCCTCAAACGACATGGCATTGACGAATTGGTGCTCGGTGTCGGTTTCCACCATCAAGACATTGAGAAGGAAATCGCTGCTTTGGGGGCTCAGGATTTTGTCAGAACTGTGTTTAACGAAGATTACGAGGAGGGCAACATCGTCACCCTGTGGACCCTGCGTGACGAATTGTGCTGTGATGAGCCGGTTCTCCTCATGGACGGCGATGTTCTCTATGACGAAGAACTGATTGAGCGTCTGGTCAACTCACGCCACCAGAACTGCCTGCTCCTTGACCGTGGTTTCGATCCGGGCGATGAGCCTGTCAAACTATGTATCCGGGATGGCGAGATTGTTGAGTTTCGCAAATGGTTGAGCGCCGAGTTCGATTTCTGTGGCGAGTCTGTGGGATTTTTCAAGCTATCCGCTGAGGCCGCCACGAAGGTCATCATGCAGACGGGCCTCTATTTAGGCCAAGGTCGCCGCCACGAACCTTACGAGGAAGCAATCCGAGATGTTTTGCTGACGTCACCACGCGCAACCTTTACATTCGAGGATATCACCGGCACGCCTTGGATCGAGATTGATTTCTCCGTCGATATCGAACGCGCTAACGCTGAAGTGCTCCCGCGTATTCTGGCGGCGGAACGTATCCGCCCGGCCCTGACGATGATCGATCGGGACATAAGCCAGGGAGAACGACTACGCCTATGACCGGCATCGACGTATCTCTGAGCACTCAAGTGTTCTCCGTGCTGATAGCCGTCGCTCTATACGGAGCGGCATATCTGTCTTTCGTCCGCCTTTTGAGATATCCACGCAACTGGAATTCTCCAAGCATACCTGCATATTTGGCAACGTCGGTTCTGGTGGCTCTAACGCTCGCCCAGGTATCGATTTCGACTGATGGATTCGACGGTGCCGCCCTGATCATCTTATTCGGATTTGTCGCCATCCTGTTTTACATCATTGCAGCCCCGGCAATCGCCTTTCGGCCAGCCTCCCGATCATTCGAATTTTTTGCACGGCACGGCGATTATGCAGGACTTTGGCTCCTTAGCCCTGTTCTGCTTGTTGTATTGATTATGCCCAATGTGAAACTTCAGGCGGTCATGATTGTCGCCATGGCGATCGAACTCACGTGGTTCCTTCGCCAGCGTTGGGACAGCTCGGAGCGTCGGCTGTATACCCTGAATGAAAATGATTTGTCAGTCCTTGATATTCAGGCTGAAGGCGATCTCCCGGCATTCCAGCGGCGCCATGGCATCCGCGAACTGGTGCTATTGAAGGGCTCTGTCAATTGGATGGGATGTGGGAAAAAGACGGCGCCATGCCCGTTTAATCTCTATGTCAATCGTCTCGGCCTCAACACGGCACCATGTTGCCGCGAGCACATGAAGGATCTCAGCCATTTTGTTGCCGCCAGCTTAAGTGAAATTGGCACCATACATTGGCTGGAGGGCGGCAGCCTCCTTGGCGCTGTGAGGGAAAAAGGTGCGCTCCTTGAATGGGAGGACGACATCGATATATCCGTTTTGCTCGACGATGATATGACCTGGGATCGCTTGGCGACCGGGCTTGTCAAATGTGGTGCACGAGACGGCTATTATGTCGATCTATTCGAGAAGAAGGGTTTCATCTCAATCTCGTTTGACCCGCCTGGACGATGGCCGCTTCATTGGGAACGCAATCGTTTGCGTGGCGAAATCCGCACCGACATCGCGATTTATCGACGTGCCGTCAGCCAAGGTCAACCCGTACTCGAAAGGCGGACCCACAAGGGTGCTATGCCGATTACCGAAAACGGTGGTTACGGAATACCACAAGATATCGTCTTGCCAACATCAACGGTTTCATTCCTTGGAGGTGATATTGCCTGCCCAAACCAATCCGAAACGTATTTGCGATTGCTTTACGGCAACTTCAGGAAAATTGAGTACACATATGTTGATGCAGGGCCAGCACAAGCCCGCGCTCACATTGGGACTGCCTGAGGTTCATAATTCAGTTATCATCGTCCTAGGCAGGTTGCCTTCATTTCCTCTGACAATGCCGGTTTTTTGCATACGCCGATCGTATCAGCCGAATGCCCTATCACCATTAGTTAATTTAACAGATCAGATCAGGACAATTTTTCTGTCCATCAAAAAATGGCAAGCTCATCTTGCTCTTGGCCTATCTCAATCACGCGATTAAGCAAATAATCTATATCTTCTTCGTCAACTAATGGATTAACAACATTTAGCATCAACACTGTTAATCCCTTAACTTGAGTGTAATTGATATAAGCCTGTCCTTTTTGCATAAGTTTCTTCTGCACCCGTATATTCACCTGATCAGCATTTTCCACCGCTTTTGGTTTATATCTAAAGCATAAATTGACAAATTGTCGTGGAAAATCCATTTCTAAAAATGGAGTCATTTTTATTTTTTGTTCAGCATATTCAGCAAGCTCAACGACACGATTGAGTCGGTTTTCGTATCCTTCATCACCATAATATTTCCAGGCAAACCATAATTTAAGCACATCAGCATTGCGGGTGCCTTGGAGTGATTTTTCTCCTAAATCATATGATTCGCCACCAATGTTGTGATACACATAACTCGGTGTTTCTTCAACGTCAGTGGTTGTACAAGCATCATAAAGCACTCCTGAATTCCGCATTAATATAACAGAGCACGGAACAGGCACTCCCATCATCTTGTGAGCATCCCAGCTGAAGGAATCAGCCAGCTCACATCCCGCCAGCAATGACTTATAGCGATTGCTTAATAAAGCGGAGCCACCAAAGGCACCATCGACATGCAGCCACAGATTATATTTCGAGGCAATGTTGGCGATATCTTCGATAGGGTCAAAGGCTCCCAGGACCGTTGTTCCAGCAGTCGCTCCAATAAAGAGGGGGGTTTTATTCTCCTTAATTGCTGTTTGAATGGCGAATTCTAACGCCCCTGAATCCATTCTTCCCAATTGATCGGACTTTACTCGGATAATATTTTGAACCCCTAAACCCAAAACATTCGCGGCGCTTATATAGGAATAGTGAGCTTGATCCGATATGAACAAAACCAAGTCTTGATGTTGTCTAAGCCCCATTTTTTTGATGTTCGGATCAAGAGTGTTCCTTGCGCTCAGCACCGCAACCAAATTCGCCTGTGTTCCTCCCGTTACGAATATTCCGTCCCCATCGTCGAAGCCGACCATATCGGTCATCTTTTTTATCAATTTATTTTCGATTAATGTAGCGACAGGGGATCCTTCATAGGTCGACATAGATGTATTCGTAATGTCGGCTAGAATTTCTCCAACCAAGCCGGGAATGTTGTAACCAGCACGGAGGGTGCCCCAAAATTGGGGATGAAATGTTCGGACGCAATATTGCATGTACGTCTGAACACTCGATAGTAATTCATCTTCCACAACGCCTTTCTTCCCAATTGATGCATCAAATTTCTTTTCTAAAGAGTCATAGTCTTGGTAGTCTACAAGCACATTATCTTTTAGGGTGTTGTTCCGAAGGTAGTCCATAAGCAATTTTAGGAAATTCGTCATCAATTCATGTTCTTTTGGGGTCATGGCTTAACCCACGTTTCAAAACGTTTGCTGCCATCCGCTTTGTATACGTGTCGTCGTGGCTTAACTGGCCGTTCAGTGCCGAGAATAACGTATTGCACCCCAATAGCGGTTTTTTCTATGTTAAAATTTACAGGCGTCATTGTTGTTTTCTCCTGCCGCCAAGGTAGATGAAGCGGGGGTAGCTGTCACTGTGAGGAAATGTTCGATAACTGGTTCTTGGGAAACTGTCAGTAGGCCAGCGTAAATTACCGCTAATGGCTATTAGCGGCGGTTCCAGCCAACGGGATTGTCAGATAAAAACGCCTTGAAAGCAGGTATTCGCATCTCTAGCGTTTCGGAATGACAAAAACCAATCCCTTCCGCTACTTCAAGACATCACCTGAAGTCATCCGCCTGGCTGTGATGTTGTACGTCCGGTTTCCGCTTTCACTGCGAAACGTGGAAGATCTGTTGCACGAACGTGGGATCGATATTTGCCATGAGACGGTGCGGTATTGGTGGAATAAATTTGGTCCTATGTTTGCTTCAGAGATCAGACGTAATCGCGCATCTCGACTGAAGTCCTATTCTAACTGGCAGTGGCATGTGGACGAGGTCTTCGTGAAGATTAACAGTGAACAGTACTATCTCTGGCGCGCCGTTGATCACGAGGGTGAAGTCCTGGAATCATATGTAACAAAGCGCCGCGACAAAGCAGCTGCACTAGCTTTTCTAAGGAAAGCCATGAAGAGATACGGCAACCCGAAGGTCGTCGTCACGGATCGGCTGCCTTCTTACAAAGCTGCGCTTAAACAGATCAACAGCGCTCACAAACAAGAAGTGGGAAGATGGATAAATAACCGGGCTGAAAATTCTCATCTTCCATTTCGAAGACGAGAGCGAGCAATGCAGCGGTTCAGGCGGATACAAAGTCTACAAAAGTTCGTCGCTCTTCATTCATCTGTCTATAATCACTTTAACAACGAAAGACACCTAAACAGCCGAGACCAATTTAAACTTCAACGCAGCGCTGCACTTGATGAGTGGCAGCAGCTTTGTGCTGCATAAGCGCCCCTTACTCGAAGCAAACTGAGACGAGTTCGCATTCGTCTGACAGCACCGGCGCAGGATTTCCACCGAGCGCCACCTGGCATTTTTGATGCCCAACACCTTGCGCACTTTCTCGGCCACCGGTGACGGCCAATAATGATGCAAGATCATGGCGCTCATGGATGTCCCCTTCGTAGAAATTCCCCGAGGAACCTTATTTCATGGAAGCGGCACGGCGTAAATGAGATACACCGAATTGCGACGAACCGATATCAGATGTTCAAGCGGCCGCGAATGGTGTGGCGTTCCGAGGGCGATGCGTGCACGGTCCATTCCGCGCCGTTCGCATACAAGTGAAGCACACCCGTCGCCAGCGTTTGCGCATAATCATCGCCGTCGTCATTGGCCCGATAGACGGGCGTCTCGGTGTCGAACAGAATGACTTCGGGCTCTTCGCGGGTCCAAATCCCCAAATCGGTATCCACCTTGGCTTGCCGAAGCATAGATGAGCGCGTCACCGTTTGCCGGGTGGTATCGAAGGACGGGTCGATGACATGATTGGCGTGCCCCGATGGCACCTCGATTTCTTTGACGTAGCATTCGGATGCCGGCGCCTCCACCGATACCAGCCGCCGGAGCCCCGCTTGGCCCAACGCATGATGAAAGCCGCTGGCGCGGTCTTTGCGCTTAAGGATATCCACGGCGTCATTCAGTTCCCGGCACGCCAACACGGCCCGCGTGATGATTTGGCGTGGCACACCAATTTGCAGATCGTGAACGCGGATGTTGTTGATGGTCTGAGCAAGCCCCCAGGCGTTCATACCGAATGTGTGGCCCGGTAGCATGCCCGGATACATGAAGCTCTGGAAGCCAGGGCCGTCGTCGGGGTTTACGGTGACCCAAAAGCAATGGCCCAAGAACTCCGGCGCACCGTCTTCGTTGTGCGCGATGATGGCCGGCTTGTCATGGCCCACGGCGGGCTGCAGGACGCAGGTACAGCCTTCGGCCTCGGCACCATCTGGCGGCAAACGTAAATCGCCGCGGCAGTTCCACAGGAAAAGAGTTTCAAAATCCAATTCGGCACCGGCGGCCATGCCTTCGATCTCGCGGACGAATTCGGGATAGGCGGATCGGGCCGCTTCTTCCAATTGACCGAGCCGCGTCGAGTTCAACCACCTGGCTTTCAATTCCGCAAATTCCGGCGTCGTAAAAACGCGATCGCGGATCGCATCGCCGGTGGCGGCGCCCAGGGACGTGCCGATTTCGAAGTGTGATCCGGCGACGCTAACTGGGGTAATTGAATTATTCGTTTCCATGCCAACCAGCCCCCCGGCATTCCGGCTTTCACTAAAGTCCGGCTCAGTGCACATTATCAACAATTTATAGGCTCTTGGCACCGGCCAGGGCAAACATCGAAAGAGCCCTTCAATATGAGTGACAGAAATAACATCTCGCCGCGCACCATTGCCGCCCAGGCCGGGCATTTCATCGATCCCGAAACGGGCGGTGTCTCACCGCCGATCCATCCGTCGACGACCTACGCCCGTGACGCTGATTATGAGTTGATCGGCGCAAGTTCCTACAGCCGCACCGCCAACCCCACCTACGCCCAGTTGGAATCCGTCGCGGCGACGCTGGAAGGCGGCGCAGCGGCGCTGGTGTTTGCCTCGGGCATGGCTGCGATCACCGCGTTCTTTGAGACCGTGCCCAGTGGTACCCACGTGTGTGCGCCGCACATCATGTACCATGGCACCCAGGATTGGCTGCGGCGGATTTCCGAGACCCGCAAGATTGAAGTGACGTTTTTCGATGCCGGCGATCCGAATGCATTGGCCGATGCCGTCCGTCCCGGTGAAACGTCCGCCGTTTGGGTTGAACCGTTGGTCAATCCGACCTGGGATATTATCGATATCGTCAAAGCCGCGACCATTGCCCATGACGCCGGCGCCGTCCTGGCCGTCGATAACACGGTGGCAACGCCTGTGTGCATGCGCCCCATGGAATTGGGCGCCGATATCGTCATGCATTCGGCAACGAAATTCCTGAACGGCCATTCCGATGTCATGGCGGGCCTTTTGATTACCCGTGAGATGGATACGCGATGGGAAGAGATTAAGCGCGCGCGCCTGCTCATCGGTGCCATCTGCGGGCCTTTTGAGGCTTGGTTGCTGTTGCGCGGCATGCGCACTGTCTATCTGCGGGTTGAGCGGTCATCGGAAAACGCCTTGAAGATCGCAAGCCATTTCGATGGCCACGCGAAACTTGATGCCATGCTCTATCCGGGCCTTCCGGGCCACCCCGGCCACGACATCGCGCGGGTGCAAATGAACGGCGGCTTCGGCGGCATGTTGTCGTTGCTGGTGAGCGGTGGTGCAGATGAAGCGAAGCGTGTCGCCACCGCGTGCCGGGTGTTCGTGCCGGCGACATCGCTGGGCGGCGTCGAAAGCCTAATTGAACACCGCTCTACCGTCGAAGGCCCGGAAAGTGCGGTGCCGAAGAACCTACTTCGGGTATCGGTCGGCATTGAAGACGCGGACGACCTGATCGGCGATCTGGAATCAGCTTTGGCGGCGATCTGAATTCAGACCAATTCGCCTTGTGCCGGGTCGCGGGCGGCATCCGCAGGAAACTCAAGAACGACACGGGTCCCCTGCCCTGCGACGCTCTCGATACGTAATGTGCCGGCCTGCAACTCGGTCAGGATTTTCGCCAAGGGCAACCCCAAGCCGTTGCCTTGAAATCCCCGCGTCAGGTGGCTCTCGTCGATCCGGCCGAACGGTGTCAATGCTAACTCCAGGTCCGCCTGGCGCATGCCGATACCATCGTCTTCAACCTGAATTCGGATCACCGCGCCATCATGCTCGGCGGATACGATGACCTTCCCGCCGGGCGCGAACTTGACGCCGTTTGATAGCAGATTGAGCAGAATTTGTTTCATCCGCAGGTCATCGCAATTGAGTTTCGGCAAACCATCGGGCATGGCGATAATTATGTCAGTTCGGTTGGCGAGCGCCGCTTGCGAGACCAGCGGCATCGTGGCGTCAACAATCTCACCGACATCATGCCATCCTTCGTCAATGGCAATGGAGCCGCCTTCGATCTTGGCGATATCTAAAATGTCATTGATGATGCTGAGGAGATGTTTCCCGCTGTCAACGATATCTGACGCGTAGTGCTTGTAGACCTTTGGCAATTCACCCTGCAATTCATGGCTCATCATTTCGCTGAAACCGATGATGGCGTTTAACGGCGTGCGCAATTCGTGGCTCATATTGGCCAAGAACCCGGTTTTAGCGCGGCTCGCGAACTCGGCCTCCTCTTTGGCACGGCGCAACCCCGCCTCGGCTTCCTTGATCCCAGTCATATCCTGAAAGACGCCGTAAATTTCGACGAGCCCCCCATCGGCGTCACGATTTCCATAGGCCTTGGTCATCACATGATGGACGGCGCCGTTGAGGTCGACGACGCGGAGTTCGAACTCGGTCTCAGCACCGGTCCGCTTGGCTTCACCCAGAAATTTACGGAAATCGTCGCGGTCCTCATCGTGGTAATAATCAATGGGGTCACCGCGCTTCGCCTCGTTGGTGTGGTCGAGCCCGTGAATACGGTAAACTTCATCCGACCAGAACACATGATCGGTCGCGAGATCCCATGTCCAGTGACCGATTTGGCCGAGTGCTTCGGCACGCTCAAGCATGGCCGTCCGCTCGGCCAATTCAGCCTGAGTTTTTTTAGAACGGCTGATGTCTCTGTAGATCACCAAAAACCGCTTTTTTCGACGTATCGATGATCGGTGTGAACACAACCTGAACCCAAATTTCCCGCCCATCCTTGGCGCAAATTTGAAGTTCTTCGCTGATTGATTTTTGGCGATGTGCCGCGCGTCGCAACCGAACCGAAGTTTCCGTCGAAGTCACCCGACCATGAAGCAACTGAGGCGTCTTGCCGATCACTTCGTCTTGTGTATAACCGGTCAATTCAGAAAACGGCGCGCTGACGCGGACAATCATCGAGAAATCGTCTTCCGCCGGTCCGGCTTCCATCAATAAGACGGGATTGACGCTGTGCGAATATACCGCGTCAAAAACCGGGCCTTCGATCAATGCTGCAAGATCTATTTCGTTGACCACAATGTGTCTCGCCGCTGGTCACCAAGTGGGACGAACTTAGCCGCTTAGCCGCTTAGCCGCTTAGCCGCTTAGCCGCTTAGCCGCGAATAACAAACAGTTAGGTCATTGAGTGTTCACGGCTATTTTCAGCGTGTAGAGAAATCAGCACAGGCCGAGATCAATCCTGTCATTTCAGTTTGAAGAGAACCGAAGATATCGACTTTTTCGACTGCATGCTCATTCATATAAAGTTTGCGGTTAATCTCAATTTGAACGCTATGCCGACCGGCCTCGGGGTCAGAATACGCGCGCACCAGTTCGGCGCCTTTGTAAGGGTCATTGATGGCAACGTCGAAGCCACGCCCGGTGAGGTGATCAGCAATGAGGTGGGTGAACGCGTTCTTGCTGGTCGTGCCGTCGCCGTCGCTAATAACGAAATCGACGCGGTCACTTTCGCCATCTTCATCGGTGGGATTGCCGCGCGCGCGCATGGAATGGCAATCGACGTGATACACCACGTCGAACCGTTCGAACGTGCTATCCAATGCGGCCTTCACGGCGTCATGATAGGGCCGCCAATAGGTCTCAATACGGCGCACGACCTCGTCGGCCGTGAGCGGCGTCTGATAAAGTTGATCAAGCCCATGCAGACGGGTCCAGACAATCCCCTTCCCCGCCGATGCCTTTTTGGATGGTTTCAGCGGCGTCGGAAAATCGCCCTCGACCTCGTTCGGATCAAAGTCGTCCGGCGAGCGATTCGGGTCGACATAGAGGCGCGGAAAAGTTGCCGCGAGCAACGTCGCACCATGGCCTGGCGCGGCGGCGAACAGCTCATCGACAAAGGCATCCTCGGCGCGGCGCATGCGCTCAAACGGCACCAGAGTTTTAAAGTCGTCAGGATAAATGTTGCCGCTGTGCGGGCTGTCAAAAACCAACGGAACCGGGTCGCCTTCCGGCGGCTGGATGATGACCGGCGAAACGGTGTTGTTGCTCATGGACGTCTAACCGTCGTTGAGGTGGCAGGCCGACAGCCGACCCGGCGCGATCTCGCGAAGCACCGGAATTTCCGCCTTGCACCGGTCCATGGCATGCGGGCAGCGCGGATGGAAGTGACAGCCGGGGGGCGGGTCCAGCGGTGACGGAATTTCGCCGGAAACTGGCTCATAGTCGATGCCCCGGTGATCCAATCTAGGCACTTCGTTCAGCAGGGCCGAGGTATAGGGGTGATTAGGTTTGTCGAACAACTCGTCCGTTGGCGCGGTCTCGACGATACGCCCAAGATACATAATCACCAAACGGTCGGAAATATGTTCAACCACCGATAAATCGTGGCTGATGAACAGATAGGTCAAATCCAGATCCGTGCGCAAATCCATAAACAGATTGATGACCTGCGCTTGAATGGATACATCCAGCGCTGCGATGGCCTCATCGCAAACCAAGAATTCGGGTTGCACGGCCAGGGCGCGGGCAATACCGATGCGCTGACGTTGACCGCCGGAAAACTGATGCGGATAGCGGCGGCTGTATTCACGTCCCAGGCCAACACGTTCCATGGTTTCGCCGACGTAATTTGCTTTCTCCTGCATGGTCGTCATGCCGTGAATCACCGGCGCCTCGCCGATAATTTCCTCGACGCGCATCCGCGGGTTCAACGATGCGAACGGGTCTTGGAAGATCATTTGGATAGCCAGCGCGGCGGCGTCGCCCTCTTCTTGGGTCATCGAGGTAAATTCGACACCTTTGAAGGAAATTTGGCCTGCCGTCGGCGGCAGGATACCGGCAATCATCCGTCCCAGCGTCGATTTGCCGCACCCCGACTCGCCGACCAGTCCGACAACCTCGCCTTTATCAACCGTGAAACTGGCGGTATCGACGGCATGCACAACTTCCTCGCGGATGGATGAGCCGAGCTTCTGCGCAATCTTGCCCGCCATATCCAGGCGCTTGACGAAATTCTTGGTCAGATCTTTGACTTCCAGCATCGCCGTCATTGTGCCGCCTCCTCGAGGTGCGGATGGAAGCAGCGCACATTGCGGCCATCGACCGGATGGGTGATGCCCGGATCGGCCTCGCAGGCACCATCGACGCGCGGGCAGCGTTCCTGGAACGCGCAGCCGGGCGGCAATTTCAACAATGACGGCGTCATGCCGGGGATTTGAAACAACCGTTGGCCCCGCGTGTTGTGGCCCGGTACCGAGCCCAACAAGCCGACCGTGTATGGGTGCACGGGATGATCCAGCACATCGTCCAATTTGCCTTGTTCAACGACACGGCCCGCATACATGACGGAAATCCGATCCGCCAGACCGGCGACCACGGCCAAATCATGGGTGATCCAAATCAGCGCCGTGCCGGTTTCGCGGCAAAGTTTCTGCGCTTCATAAAGAATTTGACCTTGAATGGTAACGTCCAGGGCCGTCGTCGGCTCATCGGCGATAATTACGTCGGGTTTGTTCAACAAAGCGATAGCAATGGCCACACGCTGGCGCATACCGCCGGAAAACTGATGCGGATAAGCCTTCAGACGTTCATCCGGAGACGGAATGCCGACCTGTCCCAACGCATCCCGTGAACGTTGGCGCGCTTCATCCTTGCTGACGGATTTATCGTGCGCCAGCACGGTCTCAATCATTTGCGTATCCACCCGCAGCACCGGGTTCAACGTCATCATCGGGTCTTGGAAAATCATCGCGACCCGATTGCCGCGCAACTGGCGCATGCGCTCTTCACCGGCCTGCACCAAATCTTCGCCGTTGAACAAAACCTTGCCGCCGACCACCTCGCCCGGCGGATCAACCAAGCCGATGATTGAAAACCCGGTCACTGATTTTCCCGAGCCCGACTCGCCCACCAGGCCCATGATTTCACCTTTGGCGATATCAAAGCTGACGCCGTTCACGGCTTTCGCCACGCCTTCCTTGGTGAAAAAATGGGTCTCCAAGTTCTGTACCGAAAGCGTCGGTTGACTATCGTTCATGACAGAGACCTAGCGGTCGAGGCGCGGGTTGAGGACGTCGCGCAACTGGTCGCCGACCAGGTTGATGGAAACGATCGTGATCAACAGCGCAATGCCAGGGAAGAAACTGATCCAGTACTTACCACTGAGCATGTAGTCGAAGCCGTTCGATATCAAAAGCCCGAGCGACGGCTCACTAACCGGCAATCCGACGCCCAGGAAGCTCAGCGTGGCCTCCAGGGAAATTGCATGTGCCGTCTGAATGGTGCCAACAACGATCAGCGGCGGCAGGCAATTTGGTAATAGGTGGCGGAACAAAATACGCCGGTGGCCGATGGCCAAGCACGTTGCCGCCTCAATGTATTCCTTGTTGCGTTCCACCAACGCCGACCCCCGCACGGTCCGGGCATAATACGCCCACTGCACGATTATCAAGGCGATGGTGATTTTGTCGACGCCCTTGCCCAGGATCGCCAGCAAGATCAACGCCACCAGAATGGCCGGAAACGACAACTGGATATCGACAATCCGCATGATGATGTTTTCTGTGCGGCCACCGAAATAGGCCGCGATCAGGCCGACGGTGGCGCCGATGGCCATGGCGAAGATGCCGCTCATGACGCCGACACCAAGACTGATGCGCAGGCCGTAAATCATCGCACTAACCAGATCACGCCCAGCGCCGTCAGTGCCCAACAGGAAGGTCACGCCGTCCAAGCTTTTGGTGCCCGGTGGCATTTTCGAATCAAGGATGCTGACAACCGCCAGGTCATAAGGATTGGTCGGCGAGATTAACGGCGCAAAAAGCGCCATGAAAATCAAAATACCAAGGACAATAAGGGCAGTGGTGGCGACTTTGCTGTCCAGGAATGCCGTGCAGAACCGCCGGAACGGTGTTTCCACTTTGACTTCAGACGCCGCGGCAATCGGCGCAACCTGTTCTGCGATGGTGTTCATCCCTTAACATCCTGTATGCGAACCCGGGGATCGAGGATCGAATAAAGGACATCGACCACCAGGTTGATGACGACAAAAACAAGCACGATGATCATCAGGTAAGCGACGATCACAGGCCTGTCCAAGCCTTGAATGGAATCGATAATCAGCTTGCCCATACCAGGCCAGGCAAAGACCGTTTCAGTGACAACTGAAAACGCAATCAGTCCACCGAATTCCAACCCCAGCACGGTAACCACGGGGATCATGATGTTCTTCATCAGATGCACCATAATGACCCGTTGTGTGCTCAGGCCTTTGGCGCGGGCGAACTTGATGAAATCCATATGGACGATTTCACGGGTCCCGGCGCGGGCTAGACGAATAACCAATGATATCTTGAATAGCGCTAGATTGACGGCAGGTAATATAAGGTGCGATAGACCGTTGGTCGTCAGGAAACTGACATTGATGCCCAGTAATTCGACGGTTTCGCCGCGCCCAGTGGATGGCAGCCACCCCAGCATGACGGCGAACACCATGATAAACATCAGGCCGACCCAGAACGTCGGCAGAGAGAATCCGAGTATGGATCCCGCCATAATCACCTTGGAAAATCGTGACTCAGAATTCAGCCCTGAATAGACACCGAGCGGTATCCCAATAACAATGGCCATGAGCAGTGCGGCCAGCGCCAACTCAAACGTCGCCGGCATGCGCTGGACGATAATGCCCAGCGCCTGTTCGCCATAAACGAAGGATTTACCCAGGTCCCCCTGCGCCGCGTTGGCGACGAAGAGGCCATATTGAACGTACCAGGGTTTATCTAACCCCATGGACCTGATGACCCGTTCACGCTCTTCCTGATCGGCTTCGTCGGAGACCATCATCTCGACCGGATCGCCAACCAGATTGACGCCGCCGAACACCAGGAACGACATTACGAACACCACGAGCACGCTTTGCATCAAGCGACGGATGATAAATACAGTCATCTGGCTTCCCCGCTCATGTCCGCAAAGAGAAACCGGGCGGCGGCATTATGCCACCGCCCGGCAACCGAATATTAATTCGGCACGACGTCGTAGGCGACCGTACGTTCGTCCGTACGGGCCTTGAAGGTCAGGCCCTTTTTACCCGCCCAGGTATTCACCTGGTAGTGCAGCGGGACAATGCCCTGATCTTCGCCGACACCGATTTCCGTGGCTTTCGCCAAAAGCGCAGCGCGCTTGGTGTCGTCCACCGTGGCCAACGCCTCGTCCAGGATCTTATCCATCACCGGGTTAGAGTGCAGACCGCGATTGGACGAACCCCAGCCCTTGGTTTTGTCGTAAGTACCCAAGAGCGAACGCAGCGGCGACGAAGGTTCACCCGTCGATGAGCCCCAACCCACCAGCTGGAAATTCCATTCCGCCGGCTTGGCCGGACCCTTGTTCTTGCCGCGCTTGAAGAAAACGCTCTTCGGCATGGTATCGGGCGTCGTCTTGATGCCGATGCGGGTCAACATTTGGGCGATGGCTTCAACGATTTTGGCGTCGTTGATATAGCGGTTGTTCGGTCCATGCAGGGTGGCTTGGAAGCCGTTCGGATAACCGGCTTCGGCCAGCAACTTCTTAGCGCCTTCAGGATCATACTTTTGAACCATCAGCTTCGATGAACGACCAAAGAAACCTTCAGGCAGCAATTGGCCGGCCGGTATGGCAACGCCTTCCATGACCCGATCAACGATGAGGTCGCGACTGATTGCCATGGAAATGGCTTTGCGGACGCGCACATCTTTCATCGGGTTCTTTGTCAGCGGCTTACCGTCATGGGATTTCATGTACTGCGGATTGTCGCGGTACTGGTCCATATGCAAATAGATGATCCGGTTGGACACGCCCTGGCTCAGCTCAACTTTCGCATTTTTCTTGAGCCGCGCGATATCAACCGTCGGGACTTGATCGATGAAATCAACATCGCCAGACAACAGTGCCGCCAAGCGTGACGGCGCGGAATTGATCGGTTTGATAACGACACGTTTCCAATGCGGTTTCGCGCCATGATAACCGTCATAACGCACCATCTCGAGGACTTCGCCCTTGACCCACTTGACCAGCTTATAAGGACCGGTGCCGTGGGCGGATTTGCCGTTGTTGTACTCGCCTTCCCATTTGTCCTTTTCCTGATCGGAGACGATGTGGACGCTGGAGAGGTCGACCGGCATCAGTGGATACGGCTTCGCCGTCGTCACTCGAACCGTATAGTCATCGACTTTCGTAAAGGTTTTACCCTTTGTATAAAGGCCGAAGCTCGACTTGGCGTTCGGGTGATTGCCGCCACGATGCATGGAAAACAGCACGTCATCGGCGTTGAAATCGGAACCATCGTGGAATTTGACACCCTTGCGGAGCTTGAACTCCCAAGTGGTGTCGTCGGTGGCTTTCCATGATGTCGCCAGACCCGGTGACAAATTCTGTTTATGATCCTGCTCGATCAGTCGCGAAAAGAAGTGCTGCGCGATCTGATTGTTGGGGCCCAGGTTATGGTAATGCGGATCGATGGACGTGGGCTCGGTGCCCAATCCGATGGTCAGTGTTTGCGCGTAGGCCTGCGGTGCGAAGGACACCGCCGCGGCAGCCGCCGCAAGCACAAGGGTTTTGCGAATTTGCATGTCTCTGATTCCTCCCTGAATTAGACACTTTTGGCCCGGTTCATTTGCGGACCGGTTTAACGTATTAATGGTGCATCAACCTGCATGCCTCGACAACACAAAATGTCTCTCGAAGCAGGGGCTCTGAACACCATTTTACTAGCTGTCACCCTGCGGCGAATAGAATTACCAGTCAAATGCTGATTTCACATTGATTATGCGTATGTTGCATGATCAAGCAGCCTGATCCGCAGACGAACAAACTTCGTCCCAAATCTTGTCTACAATGGGTCGGGTTCGGCCTCGCCCCCGGTAAAGCCGTATTTCAAGATCAATTTCGTGGCTGACATTGCCAATGGGTTGCAGAATGCCCTGCTCTACTTCATCGCGGACGGCAAAATTAGGAAACCAGCAAAACCCGGCACCGGAAAGCGCTATCCGTTTCAGCAGTTCAACCCCGGCGCTTTGGTGTTTGATTTGCAAATTCAATTCAGCGCCGCTGCGCTGCAGAGCCAGGCCCTCGGCCCGGGCGAGAATGGAATCTGTGGCATAAGCCAGCCAGGGTAGCGGCTCTTTTTCACTGCCTGGCAACTCATACAACGGTCTGCCATCGGCGCCGACTGGAGAAAACGGCCGGAAAGGTGTTGTGCCCACAACCTGCCATTCGAAATCCGCAGTATCGAGAATCCATGGCATATCTGGATGGGCATAAATGAATGTAAAATCGATATCGCCTTGCCGCAATCTGTGCACCATTTCGGCGGGGGTAACTGAGTTGTGCGCTGCGTAGGTACTGATGTTGCTGGTGAACGGGCCTGTTTTGCCGGCCATTGTCTTTAGCCAATCAGGCACAAAGTGAACCAATACCGCTGTCGATCCGGATATCCAAACATCGGCATGCATCTTCGAGAAATCGCGGCGGAACGCATCCCGATCCCGATATATATCGCGCAGAACACCGATGGCGGTCTCACGAAACCTGTCACCTTCGGCGGTCAAGGTCACCGGTGTTGTTCGACGGTTGATCAGCCGAGTCCCCATCCAGGCCTCCAATGCCTGAATACGGCGGCTGAAGGCCGGCTGGCTAACGTTGCGGTCTTCGGCGGCGCGGGAGAAATGCCGCAGCCGGGCTAAAACGACAAAATCTTCCAACCAGGCAATTTCCATGACCGTCCCTCCTCATCCAAATCATGCAGAATTTGCATCAACGGTGCCAGCATTAACATTGGACAACAGCAATCCGTCAGGGGCATGTTTGGAGGGTCAAGGAGGCGCCCGGCGATGAAAGATCAACCCAGCGAACACGCAACTGTTATTGAGGAAATCGCCCATTGGGCGGCGGGCGTCGGCAATGACTGGCCTGACAGCGCCGTTCGCCCGGCGATGGACGCCATCACGGACACCATTGCCTGCATGGTTTCCGGGGCCACTGACGAGGCCGCAATCGGCGTGCGCAACACCCTTGTCGGCTGGGCCGCGCCCGGTGCCGCCACCGGCGCCACGATTATCAGTGATTCCCGCCGCCTGCCCGCGCCCTTTGCGGCGTTTGCCAACGGCACCGCCGCCCACGCCCAAGATTTCGACGACAACTTCATGGCGGCGTTGACCCATGCCTCGGCCGTCCTAGTGCCGGCGATCCTGGCGGTTGCCGAAGAAACAGGTGCCAGCGGCGCCGACGTGATTGATGCCTATATCGTCGGCCTAGAATGTCATGCGGCCATCGGGCGCGGCGTCAACCGGGCACATTATATGAAAGGCTGGCACGCCACCGCGACCGTCGGCTGCATCGGCACCGCGGCCGCATGTGCCCGACTTTTGGGCCTGAGTGCCAACCAGACGGCGCACGCCATGAGCCTTGGCGTTTCCATGGCGGCCGGCGTTAAAGGCCAGTTCGGTTCCCACGCCAAGCCGTTCCAGGCCGGCATGGCCGCTCAAAACGCCGTTCTCGCCGCCAATTATGCGAAGAACGGCGTCATCGGCCGCACTGAGGTGTTGGAAAACGATTACGGCTTTATGAACTTGTTCGTCGGCGAGGGTGCACCAGGATGGGATTTCACCAAGCATCCGGTCGGCGAGCCATTGGTCGTTGAGGCCGTGGGTCTCGCGCCAAAATGCCATCCTTGCTGTGGCTCGACCCACAAGAGCGTCGACAACCTGCTGGATTTGAAAAAATCTCATGGCATCGGCCCGAATGACGTTGCCGCCATACATTGCCTAGTCAATACGTCGAACGTCCGCAATCTTTGCTTTGATGACCCGCGAAACGAAATGGAAGCCCGGTTTTCCATGCAGTACTGCATGGCGGTGGCCTTGAAGCACGGCTTCCTGAGCCTTGCAGACTTCACTCCCGATGCCGTCCAACGCCAAGATATCCGCGATTTGCTGGCACTCACCACCATGGACGCAACACCGCCGGAAGCCGAGCTTAATCCGTCCGGTGTCTACACCCACGAGCTGACCGTGACATTGAAATCGGGCGAGGTGTTGAAAACCTCGCGGACCGCGGCGCGTGGCACTTTGGGCGATCCGTTCACCGATGACGACCGCTGGCGCAAATTCGAAGATTGCTGCACGCCCGTGCTGGGCGCTGAGCGAACGGCAGCACTGTTCGAAACGCTTGGCGGCCTCGCGGAATTGGACGACGTTGGCGCCTTGATGAACGACGCCGCAGCAACGGCCTAACCTCTCTCTTCATTGGAAGCCAGGAACCACCCCGATCATGACCGACAATCCCTACCCCATTGAAATCATGCCCGTCGACATTACGGCCTACGCCACCGGCAACACCGGCACGCCCTATGTCACCACCTTCGACAGCGGCAAACCGGGCCCGCATGTCATGGTCATGGCCGTCACCCACGGCAATGAGCTTTGCGGTGCGATTACCTTGGACCGCTTGTTTCAAAGCGATGTCCGGCCGGCCCTAGGCAAGCTGACGTTGGGCTTTCACAATGTCGCGGCCTATCAATCGTTCGACACCGACGATCCCACCGCGTCGCGCTTTGTCGATGAAGATTTAAACCGCGCCTGGGGCGAAGACGTCCTGGATGGTGCCCGCGATACAGCGGAAACCCGCCGCGCCCGCGAGATGCGTCCGATTATCGACACGGTCGATCTTCTGCTCGATATCCATTCCATGCAAAACCCCTGCCCGCCCTTGATGCTGTGCGGGCCGCTGAAAAAGGGCCAGGATTTCGCGCTCGGCCTGGGCGCGCCCGAATACGTGGTCAGCGACTCAGGCCACGCGGCGGGCAAGCGGTTGCGCGATTACGGGCGGTTCAGCGATCCCAATGCGGCGCAAAACTCCCTGCTTTTGGAAGCCGGCCAGCATTGGGAACAATCGTCCGTCGATGTCTCCATGGATGTGACGCTCAGGTTTCTGAAAAACACCGGCGCCATCGATGATGACTTTTTCGATGCCCACATCGGTGAGGCGCAACCCATAGCGCAAAAGCTCATTGAGGTTTCCGGTCCCTATACCATCGAGACCGACGACTTTAACTGGGTTCGGGAATGCAAAGGCATGGAAGTTATCAAGGACGCCGGCACGGTGCTCGGCCACGACGGTGATCAGCCCGTCGCGACACCTTACGACGACTGCGTCTTGATCATGCCGAACCGGCGCAGAAATAAAGGTCAATCAGCTGTCCGCTTTGGGCGTTTGGTGAATTAGCGCCGCACCCTATACCCTGGCGTCACGCGCTTCGGCGTTTGCTCCAACACCGGTTACTTGTGGTATAGACTGTCCGCATGGATATCGAATTCATCTACGACACCGTCTGCCCGTGGTGCTACATCGGCAAACGCCGCATTGAGCAAGCTGTCGCGTTGCGCCCGCATGTAGATGCCCGGCTGGTCTGGCGGCCATTTCTTTTGGACCGCGAGATGCCGTTGAATGGCATTGACCGAAATGACTATTTGGTCCGGAAATTCGGCTCGGAAGCGCGGGTCCGGCGCATCTACGGCGCCATCGCCCAAGCGGGCCAATCGGTCGATATCGACTTCGCCTTTGACCGCATCGACCGGACGCCGAACTCAGTTGATTCGCACCGCTTGGTCCGTTTTGCACAATCCCGCGATTGCGATGTCGGGATCGTCGAAGATTTGTTCAACGAATATTTCATCCACGGGCTGGATATCGGCGAGACCGACGTACTGGTGGAGATCGGCGTCCGCGCCGGCCTGCCGCCCGGCGAATTGAAGGAATACCTGATCAGTGACGACGACATCGATTTCGTATATGATGAAAACAACCGTGCGCACCGCATGGGCGTCAACGGCGTACCGGCCTTTGTCTTCAATGGGCGGATGGTGATCTCTGGCGCCCAGGAACCGCAAATCCTGGCCCGCATGATCGACGCCGCGCAAGCCACCGCGAACGCAGCTTGAACGACCGGCGCATCCTCCATGTCTAGCCCGCTTCATCAACTCACTATGACGTATTCGCCGGAGCAGGACCGCGTATTGCTTCGCATCGCGACCAGCGAAAAGACGGAATATCAGCTGTGGATGACCCGGCGATTTGTCCGGGTCATGTGCGGAGCGCTGATCCAGACCATGGAAAAGAACCCAGAAATGGCCGCCGATCTGCTGCCCGACGTCAAAGACGCCGTGCTGGCCATGGAACATCAAGAATCAATCCAATCCAGCGACTTTTCAAAAAGCCATTCCAAAGAAACCACTAACTTGACCTCAAATACGGGACCGTTGCTGGTGACTGGCGGCAACGTAAAAACAGTTAATCCTGATTTAACCCGCATCAATCTGAAGACCGACAACGGCATGAACATCGAATTCGGCCTCAACAAACAGCTCCTGCACGCGCTTTGTCACATGATGATCACATCGGCGCAAAAGGCCGATTGGGATTTGGAACTCGCCGTCGGCGACCCCCAGGTTGTGGTGCCGGAAAGCGGCGGCGTCGTGCATTAGGGACACTCCGCCACGAGATATTGTTAATTTCGTTTGATGTCTATGGATCGCCGGCGGGAATATCAAACCAGAAGTTACAACCTTGGCCGCACACGATCTCGTCGACGCACTTTTCCATGGCCGGAGCCATGGATTCCAGAATTTTGACATCGTCTTCGCTGAATCCGGCAAAAACCTTGGACCTTTCCCATTTCTCCTCTGAAATTTTCATACCGAATTTCCTTCCTTATCAATCTATGGGCATACCCGATACGCGACGTCATTTAGCCTTCTCCGGTGGATGCGGATGCCCCACTGGGAATCGATTGAATGAAGGGTGTATCGGCAGATTAGGGGTGTCACAAATGACATTTCCTCACGGTAAGCACAGCGAAACCGCCTACGCGGCGGCTCCGAAATCGAATGTTCCCCTGCCAAGGAATGATTGGTCGGAATTAAGATGTAGCCGAATAACTTGAGAAATACAGCTATTCATTTTACTAGGCCTGCGCATAGGCAGTGCCCCACAGGAGATAGCCCCGGCAGGCGGCAGGCAAGCATCCATGTCGGCGGCTTGATGCCAGGGCCCGGGCTCGATTAGTATTATCGGCATGAACATACCAGCCAACCCCGGCGACGTAATCACCGACGCCACCCATTGGGGACGTGATGATTTCCCCGATGACCGGTCATGGGTACGGCCGATCCCGGACTGGGTGATTGATGACATCGCCAAAGCGTTGCCGGGGCTGCGTGAACGCACGCTGCATCCCCGCGATATTCGACCCGAGCATTTTCCCCTGCCCCGCAGCGGCGCGTTCCTAGCCGAGGTCAACGGCCACCTGGAAGCCGGACCCGGGTTTGAGTTGCTGTCGGGATTTCCGGTCGATGATTTCAGTTATGAGGACACGGCGCTGGCCTACACAGGGCTGGCTGCGCATTTCGGGCGGATTTCGATCCAGAGCCATTTAGATGAATATGTCGTCGATGTGTCGGATAAGGGCGAGAAAATGGGCACTGGCGCGCGTGGTCATTACGGTTCGGAAAGCCTGCCATTTCATGCCGACGGCGCCAACACGGTGACGCTGTTATGCCTGCAGACGGCGCCCGAGGGCGGCGAGAGTTTGTTGGTCAGCGGGGCTGCCATCTACAACGCCGTGCTGGGCGAGCATCCCGAATACCTCGATATTCTTTATCGCGGCTTCCATCACCACCGTCGCGGCGAACAGGCGCCGGATGAAGCCCCGGTCACACCGTGGCGCTCGCCGGTATTTTCCTTTTACGGCGATCAGTTTCATATCACTTACGTGCGGCCTTCGATCAATTATTGCGAAGTTGAGGGCACGGTGATTACGGAAGCTGAAAATCGGGCCCTGGATTTTGTCGACAGCGTCATTGCCCGGCCCGAAATCCAAGTGTCCATGTCGCTCAAGCCCGGCGATCTGCAATTGGTCAATAATTTCGTTGTCCTGCATTCGCGCACTGAATATTTCGATACACCGAAACAGCAACGTCGCTTGATTAGACTCTGGCTGGATACCCCCGCCAGCCGCCACAATGGCCCCGGCAAGATGGATTGGTACATGCCCGAGCATTCGCGGTTTTTGGCGACGCGGGGCCATTTGCTCGAAGGGTTCGCCGCGCTGCCTAATTAGGCCCCGGCCGGAGTATTCATGAAAACCGATGTCCTCATCATCGGCGACGGCCTCGCCGGCCTCGCCATTGCCCGTTTGTTCGAACAACGCGGCGTTGCCTATGAGCTGATTGAGGCCCGTCCGCGATTTGGCGGCCGCATTCTCAGCCAATCGGTGACGATCAACGGCGAGACCGCCGCCTTCGACTTGGGCCCGGCCTGGTTCTGGCCCGGACAGCCGCGCATTGCAGAATTGTTAGACAGCCTGGGTTTACAACACTTTCTGCAGCACGCCAGCGGCGACATTACCGCCGAGGATGAAAATGGCCGTGTTGTAAGGGGCGCGGGGTTCGCCTCCATGGAAGGATCGCTCCGCCTCGATGGAGGGCTCGGCTGTCTGATTGATGGACTTGTGGCAGCACTGCCCGATAACCGTCTAGCGCTCGGTCAGGTCGTCAGACAGATCAGCTTTGAAGACGGCACCGTCGTCACGGCGGCCCATACGGCGGACGGCGAAATTCGCTCAATCGAAAGCCGTTGTGCCGTCGTGGCGCTGCTGCCTCGCGTCGTCGCCGATACCATCCAATTGCCGGGTGAGATTACGGCGGCGGCCAAGGACGCCATGCGGGCAATTCCCACTTGGATGGCCGGCCATGCAAAAATTCTGGCGATCTACGGCCGCCCCCATTGGCGCGATGACGGGCTATCGGGGGACGCCATGAGCCGGCGCGGCCCGATGGTCGAAATTCATGACGCCTCGCCGGCCGCCGGCGGCCCCTATGCGCTGTTTGGGTTTGTCGGCTATTCCCCCGACGCGCGCGCGCAGTTGGGCGGCGGTTTAGCCGAGCATGGGCGCGATCAATTGGGCCGCCTGTTCGGTGACGCCGTCGCCGAACCGGATGAGTTGATCATCCGCGACTGGGCCTTTGATGAGCTGACCGCAACGCCGCTCGATCACGCGAGCTCGAACCATCACCCCGCTTACGGACTACCGGCAGCATTGAGCGGTCTCTGCGACGGCCGGGTCATATTGGGTTCGACGGAAACAGCGCCTGAATTCGGCGGCTATCTGGAAGGCGCGTTGGAAGCCGCCGAAATTGCCATGAAAAAGGTCGAAACCTGCCTTGAGTAGCGTCCCCGCGACCGGCCTGCTAAAATGGCAACCTGCCACGAGACGTCGTGTCACAAAGGGAAACACAGAACGATGAGTTACGAGAACGTCAAAACGGAAATGGATGGTGATCTGTTGATCGTCACCCTGCACCGCCCCGAAAGCCTGAATGCCATGACCCATGAGATGCGGGTCGATCTGTTGGATTGCGTGCGCGGCGCCGAGGCGGACGATGCGGTGAAAGCCATTGTGTTTACCGGCCACGGCGACAAGGCGTTCTGCGCCGGCGCCAATATTCCGGAACTTGAAGAACGCACCTTGGTGTCCGAAATGGGCAACGATGCGACGTTGCGAAAAGAACTGCCGACCACCATCGAACGTCTCGCAAAACCCAGCGTCGCCGCCATCAATGGATATTGCTACGGCGCCGGGCTGGAATTCGCCATGGGCAGCACGGTCCGCATCGCCAGCGACAACGCGTCGCTGGGCCAGCCGGAAATTACGCTGGGTCAAATTCCAGGATCGGGCGGCACCCAGCGTCTATATCGCTTCGTCGGGCTGGGCTGGGCCATGCAGATGATCTTGACCGGAGAGCCCGTCGACGCGGAAACCGCACGCACCATCGGCTTGGTGACGGAAGTTCATCCGCAGGCGAATTTGCTCACCCGCGCCAAGGAATTGGCCCACACCTTGGGATCTCGCGCACCCCTAGCCTTCGTGGCGGGCCGCGATGCGATCCTGCAATCGACCGACACGGACCTGATCTCGGGCATCGATTTTGAGCGCAAGCTCTATGCCATCTGCATGGCGACCGAAGACAACAAAGAAGGTCTTCAGGCCTACAAGGAAAAGCGCCCGCCCGTCTACAAGGGCCGCTAAATCGATCATGCATCCGACCCGACTGAGCACCGATGAATTCGAGACCTATGTGCGTGACGGGCATTGGACCCTCGAGACCACGCTTGATCTATACGCTCGGTTTGCCGTGGAAATCCCCAATGCGATCGCATGTCGCGATGAAAGGCACTCGTACACTTGGGGCCAATTGGACACGGCGACCGACCAGCTGGCGGCCAATTTAATCGGCCTGGGCATTGAGCGTGATGCCCGCGCACTGGTTCAAATGGCTTCATCATGCCGCGAAATGGTATTGCGGATCGCCTTCAAGAAAGCCGGGATCATCGGCGCATTCGGCCCCCTGCAATGGCGCCGCAAGGAATTGGATTATGTGCGTGAGCGCATCAAGCCAGAGTTGGTGGTGATATCGCGCGACGCCACGGACGACGATGAGATTTCATGCTTGGATAACGCCACGACTGTGAACCATCGGATTGATCTGTCCGATAGGTCATTGAACGGTTGGATCGACTGGACCGAGGTCTGTGACAGCACACCCGGCGCCGACGTCCGAGATCAATTGGCCAGCCGAGCCTTCGCCTTCGATGAGGTCTCACTGATCACGGTTTCCAGCGGCACCAGCGGCTTGGCCAAGTTGTGTGAATGGCCGGAAGGCGCACAGAGCTGCATGGGCCGCGTGCTGGGCGAACGGTTAGGTATCCTGGCCGATGACCGCGTAGGCATTTTCTCACCGATGTCCGGCGCCGCGGGTTTGCTGGTCTGGACGATCAGCGCGGCGACCCCGTGCACGTGCGTATTCCCATCCACCTATCACGCGGCGGCGCTGCTTGATCTTGTGGAAGCCGAAGACATTTCGGTCATCACCACGGTACCCGTGATCTTAGCGCGCTTGGCTGCGGAAGATTTGTCATCGCGCAGCTTCAACGCGTTGCGGGTGCTGCGTGTCGGCACGGCGGCGGCCGACGTCGATGCGGCGCGGTCCTTTGAAGACCAGACCGGTTGTCAGGTCATCATCGCGTCCGGCTCCATGGAGTGTCCCGGGTTCGGCCACGCCCACGTGACGGAACCCAAGGAGGTCCGCCTCGACGGCTCCGTCGGTCTGCCGCTCGATGGATGCCGTCTGCGCATTGAAGGCGGCGGCGTACCGCCCGGCACACTTGGCGAACTAAACGTGTCTGCGCCCTTTGCCGCATCAGGATATTGGGACGATCCCGTGGCCACCAAAGCCGCCTGGACGGATGGTTGGTACGCCACGGGTGACATCGGCGTGCTGGACGAAAACGGCCGGTTGACGTTGCAGGGCCGGATCAAGGAGGTCATCAACCGCAGCGGCCACAAGATCCTGCCCGCCGAGATTGAAGCCGAGATTGCCAAACACCCAAACATCTTTGATTGTGCCGTCATCGGTGCACTGGACAAAGAATACGGCGAAGTGCCCTGGGCTTTCGTTCAGCTCCGTGAAAAATTACCGTTTGAGGCCGATGAAATGATTGAGGCTTTGAAGGCAACCGGCTTGGCGCATTATAAAATACCGGCGCGTTTTATTGCCGTCACTGAGTTGCCGCGCGTCAGCGGCAATAAGATTGATAAGAAAAACCTGCTGCAACTCGCGACATAACCACGGCGCCGGGCGCCACTAAATACTTCAACGACGGAGATTTAAGACCATGTCCATTGATCAAAACCAAGACCTTCATGGCCAGGAACTTGACGGTTTCAGTGTCACCGTCGACGCCGAGCACCAACGCGGCGATATTATTTTGGACCGTGGCGACATGAACACGATCTCCATGGAGCAACGCGATGCATTGCGCGCGGTTTTTGAGAACCTGGACCGCGACGAACGCGTGCGGGTTATCGTGCTCCGCGCCGAGGGGCCGAATTTTTCGTCAGGCGGTTACATCCGGGGGTTCTTGGACGCCGCGCCGGAACACGTCTCAAAGTTGGCCGACAACATGGCCGCGCCGGCGCGTTGCGAAAAACCGGTGATCGCGGCTAACCGGGGGTATTGCTTCGGTGTCGGGTTTGAAATTTCGCTGGCCTGCGATTTCCGCATCGCGTCGGATACCGTCCAATACGCATTGCCCGAACAACGCCTCGGCCAAATTCCCGGGTCGGGCGGCTCAGCGCGCTTGCAAAAGATGGTCGGCATCACGCGTACCAAGGATATCGTCATGCGGTCCCGGCGCCTGTCTGGACAGCAGGCTTACGATTGGGGTATCGTTACCGAGGTCGTGGCGGACGCCGAGTTGGAAGCAGCCACCGACGCCCTGGTCGCCGAACTCTGGACCTTCGCGCCGCTGGCCCAGCGCACCGCGAAACGCCTTCTCAATGAGACCGAAGACATGATGCTGTCGATGGCCATTCAGGTTGAGGGGCATTGCTATTCGCGGCTGCGCCAATCGGACGATTTCCGCGAAGGTGTCGAAGCCTTTCACGATAAACGTCCGCCGAAGTTTCGAGGCCGTTGATATTGAAGGAGGTCGCCGTGAACGAAACACAATTCAAACAAGCCCTTAAAGACAAGGGCTACGGCGAGGCGGAACGGGCTGAGTATCGCCAGAGTTCCGCAAAGGATATGCACGTCCACGATATCACCGCGTTCGTCTATGTGGTGAGCGGCGAATTCGTTCTCCGTACCGAAGACGGCACCAAAAGTCACCAGCCGGGCGACACCTGCGAGGTTGCCGCCGGGACCCTGCACACCGAGGAAACCGGCCCGGACGGGGCGACGGTTTTAATCGCGCGCAAGTAACGCGCCCTTAAGCGGCTCGCTATTACAATCCGTACAAACTCGGCAACAACCACGACAGACAAAGCCACATGATGACCGTCAGCGGCACGCCGACGCGGACAAAGTCGGAAAACCGATAGCCACCCGCATTCATCACCAAGAGATTGGTTTTATAAGCCATCGGCGTCGCGTAGCTCATGTTCGCGCCGAACAGCACGGCGAGGACGAACGGTTCCGCCGGCAAACCCAACTGTCCGGCGATTCCCAGCGCGATGGGTGTGCCGATGACGGCGGCGGCATTGTTGGAGACGATATTCGTCATCACCGCCATCACCAGCATCAAGCCGCTCAACACAATTGTCGGCGACGCATCGGCCGCGACAACAACAAACAATTGGGCCAGATAGTCCGCCCCGCCGGTCGCCAATAGCGCCTTGCCCAGCGCCAAACTGGCGACGACGATCATGATCACCGGAATGGAAAGCGCACGGGCCACGTCAAGCCAGCGGATGCAGCGCGTCACCAACATCACCAACACCCCGCAAACCGCGCTGATGGCAATCGGCAAGATCCCGACAGCGGCAGCAGCGACGATGCCAATCATCACCCCCAAAGCCAACGGTGCCCTGCTGGTCGATGGCAGGTCGGCGGTGGCGTCCAGGATCAGAAGGTCCGTGTCCATCTTCATCGCCGCGATCTGTTCACTGGCGCCCTGCACCAAAAGGATATCGCCGATCTGCAATCGCAGGTCTTCGATGTCATCGCGGAGTGTCGTGATCGATGTGCCGGGGCGATTTAGCGCCAGTGTGACTAATTGATACTTTCGGGTGAACCGGGCCCGCGATAGCGAGCGGCCATCCAAGGGCGAGCCTTGGGTGACGACGATTTCGGCAATCTGCTGATCTTCCGCGCTCAAGGGATTATCGGCGTCAACCGGCGCGTTGCCCGCATACAGCCGAGCTTCCAATACGTCTTCGAACTCTTTCAAATTGGCCGGCGTATCACGCACCCCCAACCGGTCCCCCGCCTGCAGGACCAAATCCGGAAACGGCTTCATCACCAAATCCGGTGCGCGGCAAATCTCATCAATTTTGATCGCCCCGCCGGCACGCTCGATGACTTTGGACAATGTCTGGCCATCAGCAAAGCCGTCGGCTTCCACATGCAAATGCCCAGCGAACAAACGTGGCGAGGTATCCGCCAACAGCGCTTCGCGTTCGGGCAACATGCGCGGTGCAATCAGCCACAAATAAACAATAGCGACACTACTGGCGATCGCCGCCGGGACAATAAAATCAAACATCCCGAAACGCCGGAGCCCCAGGTCAGCGGCAATACTGATTACCAACAAATTGGTCGACGTCCCGATGGTTGTGCTCATACCGCCGATCAATGTCGCGAACCCCATGGGCATCAACATGCCCGATGCATTTTTGCCCGTACGCAGCGAAATGCTGATCAGGATCGGCAACAGCAGCACGACAATGGGCACGTTGTTGACGAACGCACTAAGCACCGCGCCAACCACCAATGTCAGCAACAACGACAACTGCGGGCTGACCGACCACAAACTCGAAAGTGCCCGGCCCACCGGCTCCAATGCGCCGGTCCGCACTAGGCCCTGGCCGGCAATCATCAACGCACAAACGGCAATCAACGCTTCATGGCCAAAGCCCAGAAACAAGTCGATGGCGTGAACGGACTTGGCGCCGGACGCATAGGGAAACAACTCGAATCCCGCCACCAGCAACACCAGAACCGCCAAACTTGATGTTTCCAGGGGAATGCGGTCGCGGGTGAACAGAACCAGCGCAATCGCGATCAGGACAAGAACAGCAATGCCGTGGGCATCGGGCGGGGCTGGGAAAATCATCAGCGAGCCTCAATATGGTTTCGGCGAAAAACTAAGATGTTTATCGGCACTCGCGTGGCCTCGTGCAATGGCCATGATCACGGCTTACTTAACGTCGCCTAAAACACGCGCCATGAACGCCAGGCTCTCCTCGGCAAACCGCCACATGTTTTCTTCACGATCAGTGAGACCGGTTTCCAATGTCATGGAGCTATCCGACGATCCAACCATGGCCATGCACGCATGCCCAGCCGCGTCACCATAGCTATTGCCCGTGGGCCCACTGGCTCCGGTCTCGCAAAACCCCCAGGTGGCGCCGACGCGCTCGCGCACCGTGCCGGCCAAAATCAATGCGTAGTCTTCGGTCGCGGCCCGCATGGTGACGACGTCTTCGGACAAGCCCAGCAAGCCGCGCCTGGCCTGGCGCGTATAAATCACACCACCGCCGACGAAATATGCGGATGCACCCGGCACAGCCAACAGCGCTGCCGAGATCAAACCGCCAGCGGATGATTCTGCGACGGCGATGGATTCGCTTTGGGCCTTCAATGTCTCACCAAGGGCCGAAGCAAGTGGCATTAACCTATCCATTTTCAATCCTTTTCGTCATCTCGGAAGCTACGATGTAAACATTGCGCAACGCTAGCCGACATTCATGCAGGAATGACCGGCAGCAGTACGGACGACGGCCGCGACGCGTCATGGTAAATTGTCTGGCGTGCGACCTCGGTGCATCGGTTCAACCCCAGCGGCTCGCCGGTATTTGGATTGACGTCATAATGCGGGAAATTGCTACTTGAGATATCGACACGAAGGCGATGGCCGGCGGCGAAGTAGTTGCTGGTTGCCTGGAGTTGAAGCTCGATCTCGTAAACGTCACCGGGCTCCATGAATACGGGGGCGTCGAAACCATCGCGGTAGCGCATCCGTAAAAT
Organism: Rhodospirillaceae bacterium; assembly: GCA_018665815.1. Classification (GTDB taxonomy): domain Bacteria; phylum Pseudomonadota; class Alphaproteobacteria; order Rhodospirillales; family Casp-alpha2; genus UBA3470. The sequence continues at coordinate 10,558 of JABJBP010000006.1, read as the reverse complement.
CGAATCGCCAAGGTTCAATGCGTATCCTTCGGGGTAATCAACATTGGGTGGATACTCGTCGATCAATTTCACGGTGAAATCCGTATCGACGGCGGATGAAGCGACCCACAGACGTCAAGAAACCACGCCTGTGACCTCCAGGCCGGCTTTCAAGGGCACCGTGCGAAACACCAAGACATCGGCGCGCGCCGACAACGGTAAACTCGGGCTATTGTCTCCGAACATGGTGCCGCTTTTCTGATCATACCCGCCGCCTTCCAGAAAACCCGACGTCCCATAATTGGTGAAATTCCCACCGACCGTCGGGACCGGATTTGCTGGGTCGAAATCATATTGCGCCGGTGGCACGTCCTTCGGCGCAGGGTCTGCCAACAAGGCGCCGTCGGGATGTAAGTGAAGTGTCCTTGGTTCCGTCCGCGCGAGCGGCCATTCCTGTTCGTCGCGCCAACACCCACCGTGTGATAGGCGCCCCATGCCGTCGCGCCGGCCACTACCGCCGCCCATGACGAATATCCGTACCGGCGCTTCCTCATCAAGGCCTGTCCGCAGACCCTTTAAGTGATGATCAACCCCCAGCGGAGCTTCAGGCCGTTGGAATCTGCCAGCGCTGCCTCTGCGCCAAAGTCCACATCCCCGGCCCACGATTGGGTGAACATATCGCCGCCATGGAGCCAGGTTCCGATGACCAGTTTCTTCGGCGTCCGGTGGCGCTTTTTAAGCTCGGCATACTTCCAAAGTGTCGCCGTAATAAGATATGTAGCGCCCCTCCGGGGGATAACCTGGGGTTACGCCGCCGCGTATGCGGCGACGGCCCCAGAACATTGTCGAAGCATCGGCAGGTGACGGGCTTCAGAAAATGCTGACATTGCGATGACAATTGCAGACAAATGATGACTTTCGGTGAAATCGTATACACATTTGTCATCATTTTAAGATATTGAGAACAAACGAAACTACGGTTCGTCAGCTGTCAAAATGGATACAAATGATGACTTTTCCTGACGGATGCTGACGAAGTAAAAATGGTGGGTGGGTTAATTGCTACCTGGGGGCGCGGGCGTCGCGTAATTATCCAACAATGTCCGGTTTGCGGAGCGCGGGATGACCACCCCTGCCATCCCCATCCCGCTTGAGTTTGAGTTTACCAGTCAGCTTTCAGCGATCCTCACCAGTTCCCCAACCAGATACCGCACGCCCTCCAATCGCTCTTCAGGCGTCTTCCATTGGCGCATGTAGACCAAGCGGTGGTCGGGGCGGAGCTTTGCCGTGCCGGCTTGTTTGGTGAGGAAATCCACTAGCCCGGCGGGGTTGGCGAAATCGTCGTTGCGGAACGTGATGACGCCGCCTTTCGGCCCGGCGTCGACCTTGGCGATGCCGGCTTTCCTGCAGTTCGCCTTCAAGGCCATGACCTGCATGAGATTTTCGGCCTCTTCGGGTAGCGGGCCGAAGCGGTCAATGAGTTCGGCGGCGAAGGCATCCAGTTCGGCGCGGGTATTGAGCCAGGCCAAGCGCCGGTAGAGCCCCATGCGGACGGTCAAATCGGCGACGTAGTGATCTGGGATGAGGACCGGCAGGCCGACGGCAATTTGTGGGCTCCAATCCTTGTCGTCGGTTTCGGTTTGCAGGCCGCGGGCTTCGGCGACGGCCTCTTCCAGCATTTGCTGGTACAATTCGGCGCCGACCTCGCGGATATGGCCCGATTGTTCATCGCCCAACAGATTGCCGGCGCCGCGAATATCCAAATCATGGCTGGCCAGGGAAAATCCGGCACCGAGGCTGTCTAGGGTCTGCATGACGTTGAGCCGTTGTTCGGCTTTTTTCGTCAGCTTTTGTTTTTCAGGCAGCGTCAAATAGGCATAGGCGCGGGTTTTCGAGCGCCCCACCCTGCCCCGCAATTGATACAACTGCCCGAGCCCGAACATATCGGCGCGGTGAATGATGATCGTGTTGACCGCCGGCAAATCGAGCCCCGATTCGATGATGTTGGTCGATAGCAACACATCAAAGGCGCCCTCATCGAAGGCCGCGATGGTGGCCTCTAAGTCCTTGGTCGGCAACCTGCCGTGGACGACGGAGAATTTGAGATCCGGCACCAATTCCTTCAGGCGGCCCTCGAGACGCGGGATATCGGCGACGCGCGGACAGACATAGAAGCTCTGTCCGCCCCGGTATTTTTCCCGCATCAAGGCTTCGCGAACGACCACCGGATCAAAGGGCAGCACGAAGGTCCGAACCGCCAAACGATCGACCGGTGGCGTCGCAATTAGGCTCATGTCACGGATGCCGGTTAAGGCCAATTGCAGGGTGCGTGGGATTGGCGTTGCAGTCAGGGTCAGGACATGGACATCGGCGCGGAGCCGTTTCAGGCGTTCCTTATGGGCGACGCCGAAATGCTGTTCTTCGTCGACAATTAACAGGCCCAGGTTCTTGAACCGCACGTCTTTCGCCAACAACGCATGGGTGCCAATGACGATATCGACGGTGCCGAATTTCATATCTTCCTTGATGTCGCGGACGTGGGCCGGGCTGACCAACCTGGAAATTTGCTCGATCCGCATGGGATAGCCTTTGAAGCGCTCAGAGAAGACATGGAAATGCTGGCGGCAAAGCAACGTGGTCGGCACCACCACGGCGACCTGCTTGCCGTCATAGGCGGCGGCAAAGGCAGCCCGCAGCGCAACCTCGGTCTTGCCGAAACCAACGTCGCCGCAAACCAGGCGATCAGAAGGCTGACCGCTGGCCAGATCATCCAGGACGCTGTTGATGGCTTGCAGTTGATCATCGGTTTCCGTGTAGGGGAAACGTGCCGCGAACTCGTCGTAAATGCCGGCGGGCAGCGGGATTTTGTCGGTGCGCTTGACCGAACGCGCAGCGGCGACGCCGATCAGCTCATCGGCCATGTCGCGAATGCGTTGCTTGAGCTTTGCCTTCCGCGCCTGCCAGCCCGCACCGCCAAGCTTATCGAGCTGCACGCCGGCATCTTCGGATCCGTAGCGCGATAAAATCTCGATGTCCTCGACAGGCAAGAACAAGCGGTCGTCGCCGGCATAAAGAAGGCGCAGGCAATCATGCGGCGCGCCGCCGACCTCGATGGTCACAAGGCTGTCGAACTGTGCAATCCCGTGATCGGCGTGGACGACGATATCGCCCTCGCCCAGGCTCGAGGTTTCGGTAATGAAATTCTCGGCCTTCAGGCGCCGTCGTGACGGGCGGTTCAAGCGGTCACCCAGAATGTCCTGTTCGGTGATCACGCACAGGCCGGGAAACTCGATCCCCTGCGCCAATGGCAAGATCGCCATGCCGAGCGCGCCGGCGGGCAGGGCCAGAAACTCGTTGAAATTCTTCACGGTAACGAGGTTTTCGACACCATGCTCGCGCAGCAATCCGCCGAGGCGATCGCTGGAGCCTTCGGTATGGGCGGTGATCAGAACGCGATGGCCGGCCACCAATTGCGCCGCTATGCGTTCGCGAACGGCGTCAAAAATGTTGGCGTTCGGATCGACGCGGACATCGGCGAAACCTTGGCCCGGCCTCCCCGCCAGGTCGGTGGCCATGGCGCCGCCCGAACCCGAGAACGGCGTCAACCGCAGAACGGTCTTCGGCGCCATTAGTTCGTCCCAAGCCTTGGCATCAAGGAAAAGACTATCAACGGGGACCGGCCTATAGGGTGTGCCGTCCGTCGATTTCGCCGCCGCCAAATCACGCCGGGCGGCAAAGTACTCGGTGATTAAATCGAGACGCGCGGCGCGCGCTTCGTCGACTTGGTGGCCCAAGACCAAGGCCGCATCGGACAGGTAATCCAAGAGCGTCTCAAGGTGATCATGAAACAGTGGCAACCAGTGCTCCATCCCTATATGGCGCTGCCCGGCCGAGATATCGCCGTAGAGCGGATCATCATCACCAGCGACACCGAACATGACACGGTATGCGGACCGGAATTTCGAAATGCTCTCATCGGTCAGGGAAATTTCGCTGACGGTATTTAACTGCAAACTTTCGCCGGCGCGCTCATCGGCAATGGTGCGCTGGGTCATGGGATCGAACGTTCGGATACCTTCCAAGACGTCACCGAAGAAATCGAGGCGACTTGGCGCCGCCGCGCCAGGTGGGAAGATATCGACAATGCCGCCGCGTAACGCGAACTCACCGTCCTCGCGGACGGTCTCGGTGGGTTGGTAGCCGTTGCTCTGCAGGATGGCGGTCAATTCCATCGTATCGATGCTGTCACCGATGGATAGGCTACGGCTTGATGCTTGCAACGCGCTCGCCGGCGCAACGCGCTGCATGAGCGCCGAAACCGTGGTGATGACAACGCAGCCCTCACGCCGCCCATCAACGCTCAACCGGGCCAAGGTATCGAGGCGCCGGCCGACAATTTCCGGTTTCGGCGAGACTCGATCGTAAGGCAAGCAATCCCAGGCTGGAAATGTCAGGCATTCCAAATCTCCGGCCACGAATGCCAATGCCGCTTTGGTCTCCGCTAAGGTGACGTCATCGCGGGCAACGAAAACGACATCTTGTCCGCGCATTGCCAATGCCGCCAGGACAAGCGCCTCGGCGCCGGCGGGAACACCAGAAACCTCCCGCGCGCCGGAGCTGCCGTCCGCTGCCCGGTGCAATTCTTCAAGCGCGCCGGCGGCCATGCCAAATTCGGAAATATCGTCCACGAGTACCAAGGGTTCTAGTTGTTAAACGCGATCAACGCCGCCATGAAGGCATTGTCGTGGCGCTGGGGCAGCGGCTCGCGGCCGGTGATCCAGGTGTAGATGTCGTTATCGTTGTCTTCCAGTAAGCGTTCGAAGGCATCCAGATCGTCAACTGTCATATCCTCGATGTGGACCTCAGCGTAACCACCCAGCATGAAATCGTTTTCTTTCATGCCGCAATGCTGGCTTTGATACAGTAGTTTTTTGCGGCGTGGATCCATGGGAATTTGAGGACCTGATGAAATTGAGATTGCCACTGGTTGTGAGCGGCCTAGGATATACGGTCTCTCGCGCTCTTTGTCAGTAGCCAATACCATGCGCCCGGAAATTCTTTACCCGCTGTTTCGCCCCGTCACCGACCTCAAAGGCGTCGGACCACGAATCGGCAATCTGATTGAAAAGGTTGCGGGGGCCAACCTTGCCCATCTGTTGTGGCATGTACCGAGCGGTATGATTGACCGGCGCTATGCACCGAAAATCGTTGACGCAACACCCGGTGTCATCGCGACCATCACTGTTCAGGTTGATCAACACCGCAAACCGCCGAACCGCCGAATGCCCTACAAGATCCTCTGCTCTGATGAAACGGGTTCCCTGACGCTAGTGTTCTTTCATGCTCATGAGGATTACCTCCGGAAAACGCTTCCCGAGGGCGAAACCCGCGTCGTCAGCGGTCAACTTGAGCAATTCGGTAGCGATTTGCAGATCACCCACCCCGACCACATCTGCACGCCCGAGGAAATTGAAACCTTGAAAAAGGTCGAGCCCGTATATCCATTGACCGCCGGATTGACATTGAAAGCACTGGGTCGCGCGATCAACGCGACTCTGGTGGACGTGCCGGAATTGCCGGAATGGGCGGACCAATCGTTTGTCACAAAGCAGCATTGGCCGCGTTGGCACGAGGCCGTGCTACAGGCACACGCCCCGGAAAACGCACGTGACTTGGAACCGACGACGACAGCCCGCGCCCGACTGGCTTATGACGAACTGCTCAGCAATCAGGTCGCGCTGGCCGTAATCCGCAAGCATTTACGCCGTGCCAAAGGCCGACCGGTCAGTGGTTCGGGTGCGCTGCGCCAAAGGGTTCTCAAAACTCTGCCCTTTCAATTGACGCCGTCACAAACCGTCGCGATTGACGAAATCCTCGCCGACATGGGCTCAGACGTCCGCATGCTCAGGCTTTTGCAGGGCGATGTCGGCAGCGGTAAAACCATGGTCGCCGTCATGGCCATGTTGAATGCCGTCGAATGCGGTGCCCAATCCGTGCTCATGGCACCGACAGAAATATTAGCCCGCCAGCATCTAGCAACCATTGAGCCGCTTGCCAAAGCTGCCGGTGTGCGCACTGTCTTGTTGACTGGTCGAGAGCGCGGAAAAAACCGAACAAGCGTTCTGGAAGCTCTGGAATCCGGCGCCGCCGGATTTGCCGTTGGAACTCATGCATTGTTCCAAGATGATGTCGGATACAAAAACTTGGCGCTGGCCGTCATTGACGAGCAGCATCGGTTCGGCGTTCATCAGCGCTTAGCGCTCGCCGCTAAGGGGCAAGCCGTGGATACGCTGGTGATGACGGCAACGCCCATTCCCAGAACGCTAATGCTGACAGCCTACGGCGATATGGAGGTTTCGCGGCTCACCGAAAAACCCGCGGGACGCACGCCAATTGACACGCGCATTCTACCGATTGAGCGTCTCGGCCAAGTGACCGAGGCTGTGGGGCGTGCGCTCAATGATGGTGCCAAGGTTTATTGGGTCTGCCCGTTGGTCGAGGAATCGGAGAAACTCGACGTCGCCGCCGTCGAAGACCGCCACGCCCATCTCGCCGAAGTATTCGGAGACCGCGTCGGATTGGTCCATGGCCGCATGAAAGGCCCAGCTAAAGATAAGGTGATGGCTGAGTTCATCAATGGCGGTGTCGATATTTTGGTGGCCACGACAGTCATTGAGGTTGGTGTTGATGTTGCGGCGGCGTCGGTCATGGTGGTCGAACACGCGGAACGTTTCGGATTGGCGCAACTACACCAATTACGCGGCCGGATCGGACGTGGCGCCACCGCATCGACATGCTTGTTATTGTATGCGCAGCCACTATCTAAAATGGCACGCGCGCGGCTCACAATCATGCGCGAAACGGATGATGGCTTCAAAATCGCCGAAGAAGATCTGAGATTGCGCGGCGCCGGTGAACTCTTGGGAACCCGCCAAAGCGGCATGCCGGAGTTCAAATTGGCTGATCTTCAAGTTCACGCAGAATTGTTGGCGGCGGCCCGCGACGACGCGACGCTGTTATTGTCACGCGATCCGGAACTGACCAGCGAACGCGGCCAAGCCGTACGAACGTTGCTTTATTTATTCGAGCGAGAAACAGCCGTCCGGAACCTTCGCTCCGGATAGACCAGCCCTACTCCTCAATATCATCTGGCTTGTTGAGAGAGGCCTCTTTTCGCTCACCGGGCCGCGTGCCTTTCGGTGCGAGCACCGGCGTGCGTTCCAATTCCCGCAACACTTCCAGATCCTCGTAAACCACCGCAGATGTCATCACGACGTTTTTCTCTGCCGCCGGGCGCCGGTCCGGCGGCGTCACGATACCGCCCGAAATAACCATTTTAATGGCTTCCTCGACGCCCATAGTCAGCGGCACCAAATCTTTTTTCGGAACAAACAATAAAAAACCCGATGTCGGGTTTGGCGTGGTCGGCAGGAAAATGTTAATGCACTCCTCAGCCGTAATGCTCTGCACCTCGCCCTCCGTACGGCCCGTGATAAAGGCAATTGCCCAAATGCCACGGCGCGGATATTCCACCAATACGGCTTCGCGAAAGGCGTTCGATTGTTGGGCCAGCACGGTCTCGAGTATCTGTTTGACGGCGCTATGAACATTACGAATTACCGGCATGCGGGCTAGTATCTGTTCGCTGACCCGGGACCAAAGCCGACCGAAGAACCCCGCCGTAGCCGCGCCGATCAAAATCAGCCCGGCAATTAACACGATCAAACCCAATCCCGGCAAGGCAAATGGCAAATAGGTTTCGGGGTTGTAAGCCGCCGGTATGAGGGGCGTTACTTGCCGATCAACGAATCCGATAAAAATCCACGCCAGATAGAAGGTGATGGAGATCGGCGCGACGACCAGTATCCCTGTCATCAGGTAAGCCCGCATGCGTTGTGCAAACGTTAGCGCGCGCTTTCTTTCTGCTTCGTCTCTAGTTGAGCCAAGTTTGCCGCGCTGCTCGTCGTCGGTCATGTATTTGCCTTTTTCAGACGGCGCTAATTATTGGATATGGAACGAATATCGTCAGCCAGGATATTCAATAATCCACGGATAAAAGGATCCGATTTTCGAAGTTTTTCTTCAAACATCTGACGGGTGACGCAAATGATCGTGGTGCCGACCGCAGCGCGTGCAGCGGCCATTCTGGGCTTGCTGTCAATTAACGCCATTTCGCCGAAAATGCCGTTCTTGCCAACCGCACCCAATACCTTTTCCACGCCATCTATGACCTTGACGATCTCAACTTCGCCTTCCTGAACGACATAAGCGAGATTACCCTCATCGCCTTCCTTAAAAATCTTGTCGCCGGGCTTATAACTTTTCCGCTGCAGTACTTGTGAAGCCATTTTTCAAGTCCCTGGATAAAAACCTTACCAACCCATATTTTTTATATCATTGGATGGATTAGCAATAGATTTATATCATTGGATGGATTAGCAATAGATCGGTTCGTTGATACATATGTAACTTGGAAATGTCGGAGATTTCATCCACAACAATACGCCATTTTCGAACCACTTAGGAGTCCTTCTATGTCAGTGCGCCGCTACCCAGACCGGCCGTTTGTCGGAGTCGGCGTTGTCGTCATGGGCCCGGAAGGCATATTGCTGATCCAGCGCGGAAAGCCGCCCCGTCAGGGCAAATGGTCGCTTCCCGGTGGAGCGCAAGAATTAGGCGAAACCGTCGTCGAAGCAGGTATACGCGAGATTGAAGAAGAAACCGGCTTAACCGTAACCATCGACGGCTTGATCGACGTCGTCGATTCTATCCGTCCCGATGCGGAAGGTCAGGTTGAATACCATTATACGCTCGTCGATTTCTGCGCTAGTGTCGCCGGCGGCACACTCCACGCCGGCGGTGACGCGATGGATGCCAAATGGTTTTCCATCGATGCGATCATGGAAATGGAACTCTGGTCGGAGACCAAGCGGATCATCAATTTGGCCATCGAAATGCATGAAGCACTCAATTAGACGCCGTCCGGAGCCCGCCACGAACAGGTAATTTCGACGACAAGTACGCAACAGTGGACTTGGGTGGACAATGGTATCCATCCGCGATCAGAGGTCTTTTGATCTCAATTCATTACCGCGGACACCAATGGATTCCCAGGTGGTCATTTACTGACAGAAAGTCCGTATAATTTGGATACGGCATGCTGTGTTTGCGCAATACATAAATTAGCCATCCTTCCCATCCGCATCCGCAAATCGCAAAAAAGGTTTGATGGTATCGGGAAAAAAATCGGACGCTCGAAGTTGTGGGGGAATTTATCGAAAAGCGATTCTGGGGCATACCGCCAAACCAGTCTTGTTGATGGGGTCACGCGGTTGCGGACCTATCGAAAAGTCCACGGATTCCCGGTCGTCGCCGTCATAGGCACAGCGCTTTCCGACACACTGGCCGCATCCACGGATATCAAAGCTTTTCGTTATGCCGTTGCAACCCTCATTACCGTCATCGGGATCGCGCTGGTTTTCCTCGCGCGCCGCGCCATCGTTAGCACGCGATTGGAAACAGAGCTTGAAGAACGCAAACGCGCGGAAGTGCTGTTATTGAACGCCAAAGAGGATGCCGAAAAAGCAAATGCGGCGAAATCGGAATTCCTGGCAGGCATGAGCCATGACCTTCGCACACCGCTCAACGCGATCATCGGATTTAGTGACATCATGCGCCAAGAATCATTTGGGCCACTTGGTGGACCAGAATACAAAGAATACGCGAACGACATCCATCATAGTGGCGGCCTTCTGGTCAGTCTCATCAATGATGTCCTTGATCTATCGAAGATCGAAGCGGGAAAGTATGAGCTTGAAGAAGAGCACCTCGATATTTCTTCCCTTGTCCAAACGAGTATTCGCCAATTGGCGATCATGGCCGAAGCGTCAAAACAAGTAATCACATCGGATATCAAACCGCACGGTCTTGGGCTTTGGGGCGAAAAACGAGCCATGATCCAGTTGCTCAACAATCTTCTGTCGAACGCGATCAAATTCACGCCAGATGGTGGGCACGTCACTATTTCAACAAAGGTCAACGAGGGTAATAGCCTTCATCTTAGCGTGATCGACACAGGCATTGGCATGTCGGCAGAAGGCATAACTAGGGCGATGGAGCCCTTCGAGCACGCGAAAGGCAGTGTTAGCCGCCGGCAAATCGGCTCGGGCTTAGACCTTTAAACGCCTGATCGCCTTCGAAGTCCAAGCCGTTACCAGGTTCGTCAAACAGCATAATTGGCGCCCGCTTCAAATACCCCCGGGCCAGGTTCAAGCGCTGCAAAAGACTGGTCGGCATGGATGCCACGCCGGTATCACCAATACGGACTTCCAAGCCGGTGCGCTGCCATTTTCCAGACCCCTGTTCCAGCGCCATGATATCTTCCAGCACGCCGGCTTTTTCACATGCCCAGTGCATGTCTTCTTCCGTAGCTGTCGGATGAGCGTTTGCTCCGCCGCCGCTGCCATTCCGATATAGCTGAACCCCAGCCCGATAAAAGCCGCGATGAATGATTTCACGAATGTCCTGCCCTTCGCCGACAACGATTTTGTGCCGTCGACATCTCGACTTAAAGCGTCAT